>JBKJZO010000159.1:0-5729 GCA_046715235.1 Mycobacteriales bacterium | reverse complement strand
CCCGGCACCCGTGAAAGGGGTGCCGGGCCGGCGCACATGCTCAGGTGTCGTATGCCGAGCTTCCACGCCGCTGGGTCAGCTCGCGGTTTTGGACTTGTTCCCCCTTGGCGTGAACGACCGATCCGGTGCTCGCCGCGCGCCGCTCGCTGAACGTCAGGCCGGCGGCGTGATGACGGTCAGCTCGTCCGCGCGCGGCGGGTCGACGACGCGAAGACCCATCTGGCGCGCGATCGCAGCCGCGCTCCTCGGGCCGGCGTCCACCGGCCAACTGGTGCGCTCCCCCACCTTGCCGAAGAGCGCGAGTCCGACCGGTCTTCCTGGCGAGAAACGCAGGCCACTGACGATCCCACCGAAGCGCGCACCAGCCAGCGCCGAAGCCCATAGCCGCGGAATCTCGTACGGAACCATGACCGGCAGTTCTCGCGATACGCCGTGCCTGCTTGCGGCCGCGGCGTCGACGTTCGCTGCGACAACCGCGCGCGGCAGGTGCAACCTGCTTACCACCCGACCATCCAACAGAGATATCGGCACCAGGCCGTGCGCGGCGAGATCCGGCCCAACGCGTTCCTGTACGGCGGCGTGCGCGCTGCTGGCCAGGTAGCAGGTTCCGCGCGGAGCCAACAGGTCGAAGCGACCGGAACCGTTCGAGGAAAACCACCACGGAGCAGACCCTGCTGCGTGCTGGCGGAACCACGTGGCGCCCGCCTTGAGCGAGCGCCTGGGGAAGCTGCTCAGATCACGACCGGAAGGCGGTTGCTGAGCTACCTGCTCCCTGGGTTGCGTCACGGCGCGCTCCAGCGGGCGGCGTGCTGAGCGGCGAGCCCGCGCACAGCGTCAACACGGCGGCGCGCGGTCAGCCAGTCGAGCGGCGTCGCACCGGTCAACGCTGCCGCCGGAGTGGTCAGCCAGGCAGCGATCGCCCACCCGTCGACCGGAACGTCGCGAAACTCAGCGAGCGTATCGGCCAAACCGGGGATCAGCTGCCGGCCGGCAAACTGACGGGCGGGGTACAGCACGCGGCCATCGACCATCACGGCGAGCAGACGGCGGCGAGCAACACGATCCGCGAGCGCCTGCTTGCTCACACCCAGATAAAGCGTGAGTCCGGCCGTGTCATAGAACGGGCCGATCTGTTCATCCCAGGGATGCGCCCACGGCACCGCGGCAAGCATCCGGTTCGCTAGCTCCTCCGGGCTGCCTAGCTTTGCGGGGTCTGCCCCCGCTGCAATGAGCGCCCGTACGCGGCCGTGCAGACCGTCAGTGACTGCGTCAATCAGCGCGCTTTCGTACCCATTCGCCGCCACGGTTGACACTGACACTCAGCTCCTCACGTCACGGCGTAGGGACAACAGCGTAGGTCAAGGCTGTCAAGGAGGTCAAGGCGGTCAAGGTCGTTGGGCTTGCCTCGCGCCGGCGCGTCTCAATTGTTACGGGAGAGCGAGTCGTACCTTGCGGCGACGTCGGCACCCGACATGCTGCTCAGCGCCGTTGGTTCGGCGCGACTACGAGTCTGGTTGGACAGGGCACAGCGACCCGCTCATTTCTCAGCTTTGGGTCAGCACGTTCACCAGGCAGATGGTGAAGATGACCAGGCCGAGCAGCGGCATGAGGAAGCCCCAGACGCGGATTGGGATGAAGAAAAAGCTCGACTGCGGGCGCACCCACATCTGCTCGCCAGTGCTCGGGTGCAGCACCGGAATGGGCTGGTACTGCTGCCCGAAGCCTGTTCCGGTCGCCGTCCCCGCCACCGGCTCCCAGACAACGGCCGGCGTCGGCTTGTCGATCTTGACTCCGACGACGTACCGCGAGAACAGGTGCAGCAGTCCGCCACTCACCATGTATCCCAGACCGACGAACACACCTGCCGTTGCGCCTTCGTTGTCCTCAACGCCGAGCACGGCCATCGTCAGGAATGCCAGGGCGACCCCGAGACCGAAAAAAGCGAGCACAACGATGCCCCATCGCGACCAAATGATCATGCGGCGCTATCTCCGTTGGTTGTGGCGGCAGCAGGGTCGCGATTGGTACCCGGCAACGGAACGCTGGCCATACTTTCACCCGATCCATGGTGCCGTCACCCCGACAGTTACCGGCTCTCGGCACTTGAGCGGGGTGTCGTGATCGTTTGAGGCTCGTGGCCTCGACATGCTGGTGGTTCTCACACCGTCCCAGCAGAAGAGAGCCACGAGCCATGTCT
Organism: Mycobacteriales bacterium; assembly: GCA_046715235.1. Classification (GTDB taxonomy): domain Bacteria; phylum Actinomycetota; class Actinomycetes; order BP-191; family BP-191; genus JBKJZO01. Next base: position 3,532 of record JBKJZO010000159.1, on the reverse strand, counting down.
GACCGTACGACGTTGCCGTTCGCGCTGCCCGGGTTCCGGGTTGTTGATGTGTCGGTCGAGCCGGATGGTGGCCGGCGTGTCCTGGTCGAGACCGTCGCGGTCGAGGACGGCTGCCCGGACTGCTCGGTCATCTCGACCCGCACCGCGCGTCGCCTTAGTTGCCAAGTTGGAAAGTCGGTGTCATACTTTCCGGTATGGAAACTTCAGGAACAGCCCCAACACCGGAGGAGGCGGCGGCCGCCCTGCGCGACGCCGACTCCGCGGGCTCGGCTCTGGCCGGCAGGCTGCAGCTGCCTCCGCATTTCTACGGCTCGATCGGGACCTCCACCGCCGTCCAGATCGCCGCAGCCGCGGTCGGCATCGCCCGCCAGGACACTGAGGGGCTGGGTGTGGCAGTCATCGGCGTGCTCATCTGGCTCTGCGTCAGCGGCCTGCAGATCGCGCGGTTCCGGTCGCTCAACGGCGTGCGGGTCAGGGGTTTCGAGGGCCGGGTCGTCGGGGGCACCGGCACTGTGGCGTCGACCGCGTACGCGATGGCGTTCGGCGGAGCGCTGTGGGCCGCCTTCGTGCACAGCGGATGGTTGGTCGCGCTGTTCGCCCTGCTCGGCGGCGTCGGCTACGCCGTGGGTGGGCGGCGGTGGTGGGCGGCCTACCAGCGCGATCCCGCCGGCAACACCGGTTTCCACTCCACGGCGACTCTCGTCGTCCTCGCCGGCGTCCTCGCCGGCGTCGCCGTCGCCGGGGTGCTGGCTCTGGTGCTGGGCTCCTGATGGAGCAGTGGGACCCCGCGCTGCAGCCACCCACCCGGCTCGCCCTGGTGACGATGCTCAACACCGTGTCCGAGGCCGAGTTTGTCACCGTCCGGGACCGGCTGGAGGTCAGCGACTCCGTGCTGTCGAAGCACGTGTCGGCCCTCTCGGCCGTCGGGTACGTGGGTAGCCGCAAGGGAACCCACGACGGGCGGCGCACCACGTGGCTCTCCTTAACCACGGGCGGCCGCGCCGCCCTGACCGCGCACGTCGCGGCGCTTCGGGCGCTGGTCGCCGACGTGCCGTAGGGCCGGCGCCGCCGCGCACCCGCCCGGACCTGGAAGACCTACCGGACACCGCCGGTGCCCGCCACCCCTACCCCGCCGACCGGAGGACACCATGGAACGCTCGTCCCTGCCCGCACCCGGCTCGCGGTCCCCCCGACGACGCGCCCTGCCGACCGTCGCGCTGACGGCCGCACTGGGCGTGCTTCTCGCCACCCCGGCCACGGCCCACGCGGGTGGCGTCGCGCGACCGGTCGCGCAGATCCCCGAACGCGCGTCGTGGACGGCCCCCGCGGGCGGCGCGCCCGTGACCGGGCAGCTCACGCTCCCCAAGCCGAGCGGCCCGCGCCGCATCGGCACGGTTACGTTGCACCTCGTCGACAAGACCCGCACCGACCCGTGGCTGCCCTCCCACCCCACCCGGGAGCTCATGGTCCAGCTCTGGTACCCAGCGGCGCGGGCCGCCGGTCACCCGTTGGCTCCCTGGATCTCGCCGGGCGCCGTGACGCACTTCGAGAAGTCGATGGGCATCCCGGCCAGGACGCTGCGGTGGCCGACCACGCACGCTCGAAACCGGGCGCCTGTGCTCCGCGGCCGGCGTCCCCGTCCGGTGGTCCTGTACTCCCCGGGACTCGGCAGCGAGAGGAACAAGAGTACGTCGCTCGTCGAAGAGCTCGCGAGCCACGGCTACATCGTCGTCACGATCGACCACACCCACGACGCGGGCAGGGTCGAGTTCCCGGACGGGCGCGTCGCGACGACCGCCCTGCCGGTCGAGATCGACGATGAAGTCGTCGCCAAGGCGCTCGCCGTCCGCGTCGCGGACACCCGGTTCGTCCTCGACCAGCTGACCGCGATCAACACCGGCGCGAACCCGGATGCGGCGGGCCGGCCGCTACCGCGTGGACTCAGGGGGGCACTCGACCTCTCGCGGACGGGCATGTTCGGCCACTCCCTCGGCGGGGCGACCGCCCTCGCCGCGATGCACGACGACGCACGGGTCCGCGCGGCTGCGAACCTGGACGGGTCCCTCCTTGGCGGCAGCGCCACCGCCGGGTCCGACCGGCCGCTCCTCCTGCTAGGCAGCGACCAGGGCAGATGGCACGACCCGAGCTGGGACGAGCTGTGGGCGAACCACGACGGCTGGAAGCGCGAGCTCGTGCTGGCCGGCTCACGGCACATCTCGTTCACCGACCTCGAGGTCCTCTACCCCCAGGCCGCTCCGCTCGTCGGCCTGACCCCGAAGCAGATCACCCAGGTGCTCGGTCCGCTCGCCCCCCTGCGCGCGGTCCGCGCCCAGCGCGTCCACCTGCGCGCCTTCTTCGACCTCCACCTACGCGGGCAGTCCACCCCCCTGTTCGGCAAGGCGTCGCCCGGGTTCCCAGAGATCCAAGTCGTGCGACGCGGCGGGCGCACTCCGCGATGACGGCGGGCCTATCCAGTTGCAGGAGAGGTCAAGGCGCTCGCGGGCGAGACGACGAACGCCACCGACTCCGTTGACCACAGCCTTTTTCGGCTGCTCGTCGACTCGTCGATAGCAGCCGAGTCGATTACGGCGATTTCAGCAGCGATCGGACGCGCCAACAACGACAACCAGCTAGCCATCGCGTCCTCCGTCGAACAGCAGACGCCAGCCACGCTCGGACGCGCGGCGGCTGAAGCTGCCGGCGCCTCCACCAACATCGCGCGGAACATCGGAGATCTGTCCAACGCACTGAGGCGGGCGCGCGCGCGGACACCAAGGCCAACGAGGTGTCGGAGCAAGTAGGTGACCTGCGTTCGCTCATCGACAGATGGGACACTGGAGGCTGTGTTCTCGCCGAGACCCCTGGGAGACGGGCTCGGAGGCAACGAAGGTAGATGGCGTCACCATCATCGAGGACTTGGTCATCGGCTCGGGGCCAGATCGCTGGCGCGTCGTCTGCTCCGTATCGCGGCCGTGCCTCACGGTGTGCTGGGTCCGCGCACCGCATCGTCAGGAGGGTCCGCGAGAAGCGCAGCGAGTTCTGATGCGGGAGCTGGTCTTGCTAGGTAGAAACCTTGACCGTCGTCGCACCCTAATTCTTCGAGGGCGTTCAGCTGCGCAAGCGTCTCAATCCCTTCACCGACGGTTCTCATTCCCAGCGCACGAGCCATGCTTGTCGCCGCGGCGACAATCGCCGAGTCACCCTCGCCGTCAGTCATACGGTCGACGAAACTCCGGTCGATCTTCAGGATGTTCACTCGGAATCGCCGGAGATGACCGAGGGACGAGAAACCGGTCCCGAAGTCGTCGAGCGCCAGCTGAACTCCAAGTTCGGCGAGCTGCTCGAAAACCGTTCACCAGGCAGATGGTGAAGATGACCAGGCCGAGCGGCGGCATGAGGAAGCCCCAGACGCGGATTGGGATGAAGAAAAAGCTCGACTGCGGTCGGCCGGCGTCGGCTTGTCGATCTTGACTCCGACGACGTACCGCGAGAACAGGTGCAGCAGTCCGCCACTCACCATGTATCCCAGACC
>JBKJZO010000158.1:0-13187 GCA_046715235.1 Mycobacteriales bacterium | reverse complement strand
GTGGAGGCCAGGGAATCAACCCCCTGGCCTCCACAGCACATCTGCGTGTCCGGCGTCGTTCGCGACCCGGCAGAGGATGAACAACAGGTCGGAAAGCCGGTTCAGATACTTCGCGGTGAGAACGTTGGTCCGCTCAGGATCAGCCTCCAGCAACAGCCAGACCGAACGCTCCGCCCTGCGCGCCACCGTGCGCGCCACATGGAGCAGAGCCGCGCCGGGGCTGCCGCCGGGCAGGATGAAGCTCGTCAGCGGCGCCAGGCCCTCGTTGTGGCGGTCGCAGGCCTGCTCCAACCGGTCGACGCACTCATCGCTGATCCGCAGCCGGTCGGCGGTCTCGGCACTGATCGGGACGCACAAGTCGGCACCGACGTCGAAGAGCTCGTTCTGGATCCGGGAGAGGTCCTGCGTGACCGTCTCGTCCAGTGCACCGAGGGCGAGCGCGGCACCTATAGCCGCGTTGGTCTCCTCGACGTCGGCGTACGCCGCGAGCCTCGGATCGGTCTTGGGGACGCGGCTGAAGTCGCCGAGACCTGTCGAACCGTCGTCGCCGGTACGCGTATAGATGCGGGTGAGGTGGACAGCCATTCGCCCAGAGTATTCCTAGCGGCCGATGACGACCCGCTTCGTGTCGAGGTTCGACACGCTGCCATCTTTCGCCGACGACTCCCACGCACGCAGCTCCAGCTGCTGGCCGACCTTGACGCCGGGCAGCACGACGTTCGCCTGCCACAGGCCGCGATCAGGCGCGCCCTTGGTCGCGGTGTCGAAACCCGCGAGCAGCGTCTTGCCGGTGGCGTCGACGACGGACCACGAGACCGTTGCTTCGAACACAGTCGCCTCGCCGCCGAACGTGAACCGGGTGCCGCGGATGGTGTCGCCTTCGTTGTGCGACGAGATCTCTACCGGCGTCAGTACCTCGAACGACGGGGTATGCCGTGCCATCGGCACGTCGTGGCCGCATTCCACGCCCCACCACTGCGACACGATCCCGGCGCTGCGCCCATCGATCGTGACGTGGACGCGTTTGACGGAGTTGTCCGTGCCGGTGACGGTCCAAACGAGTTGTTGCAAAGACCGGCACGCTGCCGCGGACCCACCGCGCCCCACCAGCGCGGCCGCGGTGAAATCGACTGTCGCGACCTCGCCCTTGGTCTCGACGGAGCGAACGGTGGTCGCCTCGGGCCAGAGGGTCGTGTAGTCCGGGTCGGCCGGCCCCGCAATCATGAGCTCGACGGCGGTCTTGATCCGCTCCGGGGAGGGCGACTTCCTGAATTCCCGCGACAGCGCGATCTGCTTGCCGGTGTCGTGGAGGTAGTAGACGGCCAGGGCGGCCCCTGGAGTCGCAGACGCCCGTGCCGGGGCCGTGGTCGCAGCGGGCGTCGTACCCGTCCCCGCGGGAGGCGCTGACGCTGCGGGGGTGAATACCTGCCCCGGCTTGCCGTCGCCCGCTCGCATCTGCGGGGCGACGAGCGCGATCGCTACGACGGCGCCTACGGCTGCCGTAGCGGCCATTGCAGTACGCCGGCGCTGGATGGCGTGCGCGCGTGACTCGGCACCGGCCACGAGATCGCCTGCGGGCGAGGTGGCGGTGGCGTGCCGGCCTCTACGGCGGCCCCTTTTATGCGTGTCTTCGAGGACTCGGCGCAGGTACGCGTCGACGCTCTCGCGCTCTCGGATCCGGCCCCACGCCAGCGCGGTCTTCGCGAGCGTCGTCTGCAGCAGATCCTCCGCGTCGGCGCGGTTGCTCGTGAGCTGGTACGCCGTGCGCCGCAACTCGGAGGCGTGCTCGACGACGTACTCGCGGAACGCCTCGCGTTCCTGCGGGTTCACCGCGCCTCCCTGAGCGTCTGGTTCCGGTCGTCAGAGATTACGATGCGCGACGTGGACGAACGCTTCCGTATCACTGGTGGCACACCGCTTGTCGGCGAGGTCAGGATCACCGGCGCTAAGAACTCCGTCCTCAAGGTGATGGCGGCGACGCTGCTCGCTGAGGGCACGACGGTGCTCACCGACGTACCGGACATCCTCGACGTCCCGATCATGGGCGAGGTCCTGCGCGGGCTCGGCGCGCAGATCGAGGGCCACGCGCCATCTGTGTCGATCACGGTGCCTGCTCAGTTACAGCACGAAGCGGGCTACGAGCATGTACGCCGGATCCGCGGGTCGATCTGCGTGCTCGGCCCCCTGCTGGCTCGCTGCGGGCGGGCGCGGGTGGCGGTCCCGGGCGGTGATGCGATCGGCTCCCGCGCGCTCGACCTGCACATGAACGGCCTCCAGCGCCTCGGTGCCACGATCCACAGCGAGCACGGCTACCTCGTGGCGTCGGCGAGCAAGCTGTCCGGCGCATCGATCTGGCTCGATTTCCCGAGCGTCGGGGCGACCGAGAACATCCTGATGGCCGCCGTGCTCGCCCACGGCGTGACGGTCATCGACAACGCTGCTCGCGAACCCGAGATCGTCGACCTGTGCGACATGCTCGTTCAGATGGGCGCGTTGATCGACGGCGTCGGTACGTCGACGCTCACCGTCGAGGGCGTCGACTCGCTGCGCCCCACAACGCACTGCACAGTGCCCGACCGCATCGTCGCCGGCACGTTCGCGATCGGCGCCGTCATGACCCAGGGCGACGTGACAGTGCGCAATGCCCGCGCCGAGCACCTCGAGATCGCGCTCGACAAGCTGACGCAGGCCGGCGCCACCGTCGAACTCGTCCCTGATGGCTTCCGCGTCCGCATGGACGGCCGGCCGCGCTCGGTCGACGTCGTGACGCTGCCGTACCCGGGCTTCCCGACCGACCTGCAGCCCCTCGCGATCGCGCTCGCCTCGGTGAGCGAGGGCGCAGCCTTCGTCACCGAGAACGTGTTCGAGGGCCGGTTCATGTTCATCGACGAGTTGGTGCGTCTCGGCGCCTCGGTGCGCGCGGACGGCCATCACGCCGTCGTCCGCGGCCGGGAACGCCTTTCCGGAGCACCAGTGCGCGCCACCGACATCCGCGCCGGCGCGGGGTTGGTGCTCGCCGGACTGGTCGCCGAAGGCGTCACCGAGGTCTACGACGGCTGGCACGTCGACCGTGGCTACGCGGGGTTCGCCGAGCAGCTGCAGGGGCTGGGTGCGCAGGTCGAGCGGGTGCAGGCCGAGCGCGGATTCGACGGGATGTAGCGGGTGATAGTCGACTGCGCCGTCTACCGCGATGGCAAGCGCGTTCCCGGCGTCCTCGACCTGGAGGACGCCCTCGAAGCAGCCCGATCCGAACTCGACGCTTTCGTGTGGATCGGGTTGCATGAGCCGTCGGCCGCGGAGTTCGACGCGGTCGTCGAGGAGTTCAAGCTGCCGGCGCTAGCCGTTGAGGACGCGATGCACGCCCATCAGCGGCCGAAGTTCGAGAGCTACGGCGACGTCACGTTCCTGGTGCTCAAGCCGGCCAGCTACAGCGACGGCGAGATGGTCGAGCTCGGTCAGGTCGTCATCTTCATCAGCGGCGACTTCATCGTGTCCGTTCGGCACGGCGAGACCAGGGCGTTGCACGACGTCCGACTGCGGCTCGAGGACCGCCCGGATCTCTTGCGCTGTGGTCCCAGTGCGGTCATCTACGCCATCCTCGACCAGGTCGTCGACGACTACGGCCTCGTGCTGCGGGCACTGGTCGAGCAGGTAGACCTGGTCGAACAGGCCGTCTTCTCCGGCATCCGCGCGAACCAGGGCCCCACCATCTACCGCCTCAAGCGTGAGGTGATCGAGTTCCAGCGAGCGGCCGGCCCGTTGCTCGAGGCCGTCGAGGAAATGATGTCCAATACCGCGACCCCGATCCATCCGGAGGCAAGCCACTACTTCCGCGACGTGCAGGATCACCTGGAGCGGGTCATCGACCATCTGCGCTCGCTCGACCAACTGCTCGGGAGCGCGCTGAGCGCCAACCTCGCGGAGGTGGGCATCAGGCAGAACGAAGACATGCGCAAGATCTCCGCCTGGGTAGCGATCGTCGCCGTACCGACGATGATTGCCGGCCTCTACGGCATGAACTTCGACCACATGCCCGAGCTCGGGTGGCAGTACGGCTATCCGTTCGCGCTGGCGCTGATGGCGGGGGCGTGCTCGATCCTCTACCGCTCGTTCAAGCGCAACGGCTGGCTGTAGGTGGCGGCTTCGGCGCACGGCTGGCGGGACGAGCTGCGCGACCAGGCGCGGGCGTTCTCCGGCGGCCTGATGTTCGGCATACCGCTGCTCTACACGATGGAGGTGTGGTGGGTCGGCGCCCACACCTCGGCCCGGCAGATGGCGCTCATCCTCGCGGTCACGTTCGCAAGCTGCGCCGTGCTCACCCATCTCGCCGGTTTCCGCGACAACCCTGATGTCACGATGCGCGAGACGCTGATGGACGCCGTCGAAGCCGTCGCCATGGGTCTCGCCGTGAGTGCCCTTGTTCTCGCCGTCATACAGGAGATCTCATTCGGTGACCCCGCAGCGGAGGTGCTCGGCAAGGTTATCTACCACGCCTTCACTGCATCGATCGGTGTGGCTCTGGCTGCGTCGTTCTTCAAGGGCGCGTCCGACAGCTCAGGCGAGGACGACGCGCCGCCCGGCGAGAGCGAGCTGATGGGCACGGTCGTCGATCTCGGTGCTAGCGCGCTCGGCACAGTGTTCGTGGCCTCGACGATTGCGACGACCGACGAGATCCCTATGCTCGCGGCCGTCTCGACCCCTGGCTGGCTCCTCGTGGTCATCGCAGCGTCCATCCTGGCGTCGTACTGCGTGGTGTTTGTGAGCGGTTTTGCCAAGCAGGAGCAGCGGCGGCAGCAGCGCGGCGTGCTGCAGCACCCCTTCACGGAAACGATCGCGGCGTACGTCGTCGCGCTGTTCGTCTGCGCAGCGCTGCTGGTCGCGTTCCAGCGCATCAACCTGTCGGAGTCATGGCAGCTGTGGGGCCCCGAGATCCTGCTGCTCGGCCTTCCGGGCGCAGTCGGCGGAGCAGCGGGGAGGCTGGCGGTATGAGCGAGAAGCGAGCTGGGTCCGGATGGGCGGCCCGGTCGTCGGCCGAGTGGGTGGCATTCGGCATCGCCTCAGCCGTGCTGTTGTTCATCGCGGGAGCGGTGGCGTTCGAGTGGGTGGGCGATGAGGGGAGACCGGCCACGCTGGAGGTCGAGCGCGTCGGTCCGCCGCGCCGCGCGGGAGAGCAGTTCTACGTCACGGCAACGGTCACCAACTCCGGTGATCGCACCGCCGAAGGAGTCCAGGTTATCGCCGAGATCGAGCGCGCCGGCGAGATTGTCGAAGACGGCGACCAGACCATCGATTTCCTCGCGGGAGGCGAATCCGAGCAGGTCGTCTTCGTCTTCAGCGAAAATCCCGCGAGTGGGGAGCTCATCGTCCGGGCTGCCAGCTACGTCAAGCCCTGAGCGCCCGACCGTACGATGAGCAGATGACAGAGACGGCCGTCATCGACCGGGCGGCGATCGAGCGCGCACTCGACGAAATCCGCCCTTTCCTCCACGGAGACGGCAATGTCGAGGTTGTCGACGTCGAAGGCAGCGAGGTCCGGGTGCGGCTCAGCGGAAGTTGCGCTGACTGCTCGATGCAGCAGGTCACGCTGCGGGCTGGTATCGAGCGGATCGTCCGCGCCAGGGTGCCCGCTGTCGGTGCCGTCGTCGCCGTGTGAGGCGTTTACCGCCCGCCGCGGTGGGGGATGAGCGCCCGAACGGACCAATGCCTGATCGACGGGGGCTGGCGCGGTGAATGCGTACTCGCCCAACCTTTCCGTGCCCTCGAGTTGGCGGGGCGAGATCGGCCTCGCGGGTGACCCCACAAGTGCCCGTGAGGCGCGCGCTTTCGTGCGCATGGCGCTGGAGGACCGGGTCGGCGCCGAGATCCTGCAGGACCTGTTGCTGCTAGCCAGCGAGATGGTTTCGAACGTGATCAGGCATGCCCGCACGCCGTTGACCCTGTCCGTCGAGTCGCACAGGTCGTTTGTGCTCCTCACCGTCACCGACGGCGCGGTGCCGTTCGACGCCGGGCCGCCAACGGCGGACGACGCGGAGTCCGGCCGTGGCATGGGCATCATCGCCTCGATCAGCCGCCGCTGGGGTGTCGGCGATACCCCCGTAGGGAAGTCGATCTGGGCCGAGGTCGACACCGCTTAGGCTGGTCGTGTGGAGTGGACTGAGGAGGCGGGCGACGGCGGTTCCGACTTCGCCGTGCGCCGCGTGCCGGGGTACCAGGCGACGAAGGTCTACCGCTGTCCCGGGTGCGACCACGAGATCGTCGTGGGTGCCGGGCATGTGGTCGCCTGGCGTGAGGACGCCGTCGACGACCGCAGGCACTGGCACACCGCCTGCTGGCAGCGAAGAACGCGCCGGGCCCCGCGGGTTCAGCGTTCCCGCAACGCACCGCGATACTGAAGGCCATGACAGTCTTCGGCGCCAACACGGTGCTGCCCGCCCACCGCCGCGCGGTGACGCTGCACACCGCCGACGGGCTCGAGCTCGTCGGTGAGCTGGCGACCCCGGTGGACCGCCCGCCGTTGGCGACGCTCGTGTGCTGCCATCCGTTGCCGACGCAGGGCGGCAGCATGGACAGCCACCTGCTGCGCAAGGCGGCCTGGCGCTTGCCCGCCCAAGCCGGCATCGCCGTACTCCGGTTCAACACCCGTGGTACGACCAGCAACGAGGGCACGTCCCAGGGCAGCTTCCACGAGGGCGTGGGCGAGCAGTACGACGTCGCGGCGGCGCTCGATCTCGTCGAGGCTGAGGACCTGCCCGCTCCGTGGCTGCTCGGCTGGTCGTTCGGCTCGGAACTCGTGCTCATGTACGGCGCGCAGGATCCGACCGTCGTGGGCGGGGTGCTGATCTCACCGGCGCTCAAACGGGCAACCGACGTCGACCTCGACCAGTGGGCGCACGCCGGCAAGCCGTTGGTCGCGATCGTGCCCGAACACGACGACTACCTGAAGCCGCCGGAGGCGCGGGAGCGCTTCGCCCGGGTGCCCCAATGCGAACTGATCGCGATCGACGGGGCCAAGCATTTGTTCGTGGGCTACGCCGACGAGGTGCTGGCGCTCATCGCGAGCCGGATTACGCCGGCGTGAACGCCGACAGCCATGTGATCGAGGCGGGGGCCGGGAGCCCGCTGGTGCTGCTGCACGCGTTCCCGCTCAACGCCTCGATGTGGGCGCCGCAGCGCGAGGTCCTTGGTGCGGACTGGCGCGTCCTGTGCCCCGACCAGCGCGGATTCGGCGGGACGCCGTTGCCCGCGGGCGACGAGCCGTCGATGGACCTGCTCGCCGACGACGTCGCGGCGATGCTCGACGCGCGTGGTGTCGACCAGCCTGTGGTGCTCGGCGGCCTGTCGATGGGCGGCTACGTGGCCATGGCGTTCTGGCGCCGCCATCGCGAGCGGGTCGCCGGGCTGGTCCTTGCCGACACGAAGGCCGGCGCTGACCCGCCGGCGGCGGTCGAGAACCGGATGCGGATCGCGCGCGAGGTGGTCGCCGCGGGATCGTCCGCGCAGCTGGTCGACGAGCTCCTGCCTCAGCTACTGGGGTCAACGACCCACAGTGACCGGCCGCTCGTCCGCGGGCGCGTCAAGGCGCTGGTGGAGTCGGCGCCCGCGTACGCCGTCGCGTGGGCTCAGCAGGCGATGGCGTCGCGTCCTGACTCGTTCGAGACGCTGCGCACCGTCGACGTACCGGCGCTGGTGATCGTGGGCGAGGAGGATTCGCTGGCGCCGCCCTCCGACGCGCGCGCGATGGCCGATGCGATCCCGGGGGCGCAGCTCGTCAGCGTCGAAGGCGCGGGCCACCTGTCCTCGCTCGAAGCGCCCGACGCCTTCAACGCCGCGCTGTCGTCGTTCCTACGCGGCGTCCTGCCGCGGGGTGACGACCTCGCGCACGACCAGTGAGATCGCCGCTGCCGTAGGAACGGCGAGCAGGGCACCGAGCACTCCCAGGAGCGTGCCGCCGACCAGGGCGGCCAAGACGGTCGCCAGCGGGGATACGTCGACGGTGCGCTTCATCACGCGCGGCACGAGAATGTAGTTCTCGACCTGCTGGTAGACCAGGAAGTACACGCCGGTCGCTACGCCGGTCGTCGCGTCGACGAAGAACGCGACCGCCGTACACACGATCGCGGCAATCGTCGCCCCGACGAGCGGGATCAGGTCGAAGATCGCGACGAGCATGGCGAGCGCCAGTGCGTAAGGGATGTCCCACGCGACGAACCAGATCGCCGACACCACACCGGCTATGAGCGATGTTGCGAGGTTGCCGAGCACGTAGCCGCCGACGCGGGAAAGCATCTCGTCGGCCAGCAGCGCAACGCGGGGTCTTCGCGAGTGCGGCACCAGGCGCAGCGCGCCTCGCCTGATCCGCTGGTAGGACCCGAGGAAGTACAACGTCAGGATCAGCACTGTCAGAGTCTTGAAGATGACGGTCAGCACGCCCTTCGCCAGTCCCAGCACCGCTGCAGGGGCGTTGGTGCCCTGGGTCTGGGCGGCGCTCTTGACCTTCTCCTCGATGTTGAACTGCTTGTCCAGCCGCTGGAACGTCGCGTTGCTCTCGCGGAGCTTCGCGACCTCCTGGGGGATGCGGGTGCGCAGGTCGCTGGCCTGGCTGACGACCGGTGGCACCGCAGCGGCAACGAATGCGACGAAGAACAGCAGGACCGCCAGCATGACGCTGCCGGCAGCCATGCCCCGCTTCATGCCGCGACGCTGCAGAAACTCCACCGCGGGGTTGAGGCCGACCGCGAGAAACGCCGCGGAGACGATGAGGACAAGAACGCTGCTGACGAGCAACACCGCGCGCCCGAAAACCAGGGCAAGCAGTACGCCGAGAGTCGCGACGAAGGCGATGCGGAAGGGCGAGCGCTCCGCCACGGGTTCGCCGAGCTCGCCGTACGGGTGCTCGTCGTCGGCGCCCGCAGCGGCGATTTCGTCGACCTCTACTTCGATCAGCGCCTCGGTGCTGTCACCGCTCGCCGGCGGCTTCTCGTCGGTCGTTGCCACTGGTCTCGATCTCCTTCGCTGGTGCTGCGGCGTTTATACCCGGACGGCGACGGTATCCGCCCGCGTCAGCCGATGGGGGCACGTACGTCGAGTGCCGCGGGCAGCAGTTGCCCAACGCCGTACGACAGCGCCGCTGCCGCAGCGGCGAGTCCGGCGATCTCCATCCCGCTGCGGAACCAATTGCCGCCCGTGAGTCGAGCCTTGACCACACCCATCGCGAACAGCGCCCCCAGCGTCGCTGCCACCGACGCGAATACCACCGCGCCCAGCGGCAGGAGCACGTACGGCGCGATCGGCACGATGGCACCGAGCAGGAACGACACGCCCATGATGGCGGCATCGTTGAGGGGCGATCCCGGCTGGTTGAACGGGATGCCGAGCTCCTTTTCGGCCATCGTCTTGAGCATCACGTCGGGGTTTTCCGAGATCGCCTCCGATGCGCGCCGCGCGGCGTCGTACGACAGTCCCTCGCGCTCGAAGATCTCGGTGAGTTCGATCTGCTCGATCACCGGGCGCGTGCGCAGTTGCTGACGTTCGTGCTCGAGCTCGAAGGCGAACACGTCGCGCTGGCTCTTGCCTGCTATGTAGGCGCCGAGCGCCATCGAGAAGGTGCCGGCCAGTCCGCCCGCGATGCCGGCGACGAGGATCGTGTTGCGGGACGCCTCCGCGCCGCGCACTCCCATCACGAGTGCCAGCGTCGAGAGCAGCCCGTCCTGCGCACCGAAAACGACTTCGCGGATCTGCGCGCGCCGCGCGATGCGCTGGAGTTCGAACGCCGCGGCTTCGCCGAGGCTGCGCGGCTGCACCCGCCGGTCGCGCGGGAACACCCTGCGCATGGTTCTCACGGCGTCCGCCTTAGCCCGCTTTGCCCTTGCCGGCCGACTGCACGAGCTCGGTGAGCACGCCGCCGACGCTCTTGGGGTGCAGGAAAGCGATGGAGGCGCCCATCGAGCCGTGCCTGGGCCGCTCGTCGACGAGCCGAATGCCTTTGTCGGCCAGCTCGTCGAGCGCGGATGTCACATCCACCACTCCGTACCCGATGTGGTGAACACCCTCGCCATGGTTTTTCAGAAACTTGGCCACAGGGGAGTCGGGTCGCGTCGGCTCGAGGAGTTGAACGTACGAACCGGCGACGTTGAGCATGACCTCACGCACACCTTGCGCTTCGTTGACCTCCGTGTGCGCGACGGTCAGACCGAATGTCGACTCGTAGAACGCCATCCGCTCGTCGACGTCGTGGCAGGCGATGCCGACATGATCAATCCTCGTGAAGAGAGCAGGCATGGACTGGTTCCCTCGGTCGGATGACGGCGATCACGAACGTTATCCTGGCGGCATCCGAATCGTGTTCTAGGAGGACGACAGTGGCCGGCGCAGTGATCGTTGCAGGCGCGCGCACACCCATCGGCAAGCTGACCGGCTCGTTGGCCGGTTTCGCCGCGACGGAGCTGGGCGGAATCGCCATTTCGGCTGCTCTGGAGCGAGCCGGGCTGGCAGGTGACCAGATCGAGTATGTGCTCATGGGCCAGGTGCTGCAGGCGGGTGCAGGCCAGATCCCGGCTCGCCAGGCCGCGCTCAACGGCGGCATTCCGCTGACCGTTCCCGCGATGACCGTCAACAAGGTCTGCCTGTCCGGCCTGAACTCGATCGTGCTCGCCGACCAGCTCATCGCTGCGGGCGAGTTCGAGGTCGCCGTCGCCGGTGGCATGGAGTCGATGACGCAGGCGCCGCACCTCCTGCAGGGCTCACGCGGGGGCTTCCGTTTCGGCGACGTCACGATGCGTGACCACATGGCGTACGACGGGCTGTTCTGCGCGTTCGACCAGCTGGTGATGGGAGTGGCAGTCGAGCGCCACAACGCCACACTCGACATCACCCGGGCTGAGCAGGACCGGTACGCCGCGCGCTCGCACGAGCTCGCCAGCGCGGCGCACAAGGACGGCAAGTTCGACGACGAGATCGTGCCCGTCGCCGTACCGCAGCGCCGGGGCGAGCCGTCGCTAGTCACGCAGGACGAGGGTGTGCGGGCCGACACCACGTTCGAGTCGCTCTCCGCGCTGCTGCCGGCGTTCGCGCCTGACGGCACCATCACGGCCGGAAGTGCCTCGCAGATCTCCGATGGCGCCTGCGCTCTCGTCGTGACGAGCCGCGCGGCAGCCGAGCGGCTGGGCCTGCCGATCCTCGCCGAGGTCGTCGGTCACGGCATGATCGCCGGTCCTGACACGTCGCTGCACTCGAAGCCGTCGGCCGCGATCAGCAAGGCACTCGAGCGCACCGGGCTCGACGTGAGCGACCTCGACCTCGTCGAGATCAACGAGGCGTTCTCCTCTGTTGTCATCAAGTCGACGCGCGACCTCGGTATCGACCCGGAGATCGTCAACGTCGATGGCGGCGCTATCTCGCTGGGACACCCGATCGGGATGTCCGGGGCCCGCTTGGTGCTGCATCTGGCGCTCGAGCTACGCCGGCGCGGAGGCGGGCTCGGCGCTGCTGCGTTGTGCGGCGGCGGCGGGCAAGGCGACGCAATCCTGATTCGAGTCCCGGCCCAGTGACAGAGGCGTCCGAGCTCGTCGACCGTGCGGCGGAGCGGGAGCCTCGGGCGGTCGCAAGGCTCATATCCCTCGTCGAGGGCGGCGGTGCCCAGCTGCGCAGTGTCATGGCGGCCGTGTCGCCGCGGACCGGCGGCGCGCAGGTCATCGGACTGACCGGCTCACCGGGTGTCGGCAAGTCGACCACGACCTCGGCGCTCGTGGCGGCATACCGGGGTCGGGGCTGCCGGGTCGGCGTCGTAGCGGTCGATCCCTCGTCGCCGTACTCCGGCGGTGCCCTGCTCGGTGACCGGGTGCGGATGCAGGATCACTCGGGCGACCCGGACGTCTACATCAGATCCATGGCCTCGCGCGGGCATCTGGGCGGGCTGTCACGGGCGACGCCGCAGGCGGTGCGGGTGCTCGACGCGGCCGGGTTCGACGTCGTCATCATCGAGACGGTCGGCGTCGGGCAGGCGGAGGTCGACATCGCCGGCATTGCCGACACGACATTGGTGCTGCTCGCGCCGGGCATGGGCGACGCCGTACAGGCGGCCAAGGCCGGCATCCTCGAGGTCGCCGACGTGTTCGTGGTCAACAAGGCCGACCGCGACGGTGCCGACGCAACCGTGCGCGAGCTGCAGCAGATGCAGACGTACGCCGATCGCGCGCCAGGCGAGTGGACCCCGCCGATCGTGCGCACCGTGGCGTCGGCGGGCCAGGGGATCGACGAGGTTGTCGACGCGATCTGCGGTCACCGTGACTGGCTGGTCTCGTCCGGAGCGCTCGAAGAACGCCGCGCGCACCGGGCCGCGGCCGAGATCGAAGCGATCGCGTTGGCCACGGTGCGCGCGAAGTTCGGCGAGGTCCATGGATCGGCCGCGCTGGCCGCGCTGTCACTGCGGGTCGCAGCCGGCGACCTCGACGCCTACTCCGCCGCCGACGAGCTGGTCGCGGGGCTTACTCCGGCGTGACTTGCGGAGCGTCAGTTGTGGAAGCAGCCCGGGGGTAGCTTCTCAGCACGCGCAGCCGCCAGTCCTTGGTCCCGCGAGGGTCAACGCGGATGCGCGTCACTTCGCCCTCTTGTGTGCTGAAGAGCCGCATCTCGTTGCGCATTCCACACCTCAGACGGGCGACGCTGCCGTCGGTGTCGTCGGCGATGCCGTTAACCTCCTGCCGGACATGAGGGACCTTCATCGGATCGGAAACCCGCTCACACGTGGCCCTGATGACTACGTGGCCCGAATGCACGAACTCGCCTTCGCTCGATCCTTCATCTGAGAGTTCCAGGAGCAACGCCGTCGGCCCAGGAAGCAGCGGGGGATCGAGCGATCCCGGTTCGGAGTGCGGGGAGGGTTCGCCGCTGATGCTGCCCGCAACGCAACTTGCCGCTTCCACATCAAGGCCGCCCCTAACCCAGAGCCAATACCGGCCCTTTGGTAGCTCTACCTTCTTGTATTCGTTGACGCCTACCGAAATCGGCTCCACGTCGGGGCTGACCTGGCCGGTCTTCCTGTCGTACGTCGGCGGACGCGCGAGATCGCGCCCCCGGGAGTGGTGTAGCTCGTCGCGTGTTGCTCTGCGAGTTGGAGCAACTATGCCGTAGCGGCGATCTCCTTGCGTGAACTCGTTGCCGGCTGCGGCTTCTTGGTCTGCAGCGCGATC
>JBKJZO010000157.1:0-10126 GCA_046715235.1 Mycobacteriales bacterium | reverse complement strand
AACCGCGAGTACGACGCACAGCATGAGCAACGCGAACGGGCTGGGCCCAGCGCCGGTGAGCAACGAGAACACCACCAAGCCCACGCCGACCAGCAGCCCGATCGCGCCCCAGATCACCTGCTCCGCGCGGAACTCTTCCAGCGTCATGCCGCGACCTGACTGGGCCAGCCTGCGGCGGATGGAGGCGGTGCCGCCGAGCCAGCGGTCGAGGACGCGGGTGAGATCGCCGAGGACCGGCCGCAGGAGTCGCTCGAGTGTGGGGAACGGCGTCGCTGTCTGGTCGAGCGCGAGCAGCCGCGATGGCCTCGGGGCATCGCGCAGGTAGGGCGCGAGCCGCTCGGCCAGCGTTGGCCGTCGCAGGAGGGGCGAATAGGAAGCGGCGATCAGCAGGCCTCCGCCGCCGAGCGCGCCCAGCAGGCTGCCGGAGATGAGCGAATTCATCGCAGGACCCGCTCTTCCTCTGGCAGGCGAGCGATCCGCAACATCAGCCGGTAGGCGACTGCCGACGTAGCCCCTCCGACGATGAGCACGGCCGCACCGGCGGGACTGCGGTAGGCGAGCACGGCCTCCGGTCGCGACGAGAGCAGCAGCAGGACGGCCCACGGCGCGGCGAGAGCGAGGCGCGCCGCGTTGACGGTCCAGCCTTGGCGCGTCTCGAGTTCGGCCCGGGTGCGTGCGTCCTCGCGCAGGAACGCCGACAGCGTGCGCAGCAGGCGGCCGAGGTCGGTGCCGCCGACCTCACGCGCCATCCGCAAGGCTTCGATCACACGGTCCCCCACCGGATCGGCGAGCGCGCTCTTGAGGCGGTCGAGGCACTCGTTGAACCGCCCGGTAGCGCGAAAGTCGGCAGCGAACCGGTCGAACGGCGTACGCAACAGCTCGGGACCTCGGGTGCCGAGCGCACTGAGCGCCTCGGGCAATGACAAGCCCGCTCGGATGCCCGACGCCAGGTTGTCGACCGCCTCTGGCCACACATCGCGCAGTTCGAGCGTCCGCCTCCGCCGCCGTGCGCGCACGAGAGCCAAAGGCCCGGACGCAGCGAACAACCCGAAGGCAACAGCGATGACCTCGACGCGGGAGATGCCGAGCATCGCGATGAATACGACGACGAACAGCCCCGCACTCAAGGTGGCCAACTGCCGCGCGGAGACGCCCTCGATGCCGGCCTGGGCGAGGAGTTCCTCAACGGACTCGCGCCAAGTCGGCTTGCCCGACGGCGCGGCTGGCGCGCTGCGCTCGGTGAGCAACGACATCCCGATGAGGAATGCCCCCAGCCCGAACAGCAATCCGACGAGTAGACCCATGGGTCAGCGGCCCCCTGTCCAGCTGGCCGGGGCGAGCAAGGCCGCAAGCTCGAATCCCGCGCGCTCGAAGCGCTCCGCGTGGGGCGGGTAACCCTGCGCTCGGACGAGCTGGCTGCCGACGGTCTCGAACAACTGAGCCGTCTCGATCACATCGCCTTCGACGCGGCCGGGAACGCCGATGATCTCGCGCACCCGCCGGTGCCCCTGCGCGTCGCTGCCGACGTGGACGACGATGTCGATGCTCGACGCAACCGTTGGTACGACGAACGCATGGCCGACGTTCTCGCCGGCAAGCAGCGGCAGGGTGCACAGCTTGACGACCGCTTCGCGCGCGGAGTTGGCGTGGATCGTGCACAGGCCCGGCAATCCGGAGTTGAGCGCGATGAGCAGGTCGAGGCACTCCTCCTGCCTGACCTCGCCGACGATGATGCGGTCGGGCCGCATGCGCAGTGCCTCCTTGACGAGCCGGCGCAGCCGGATCTCGCCCATGCCTTCGAGGTTGGGCTGGCGCGTCTGCATCGATACGACGTCGGGTAGCGGGATGCGCAGCTCGAAGACTTCTTCACATGTGACGACGCGCTCGCGCGCCGGAATGGCGGCGGCTATGCAGTTGAGCAGTGTCGTCTTCCCGGCCTGCGTGCCCCCGGCGACGATGATGTTGAGCCCCGCAGCGGCGCTAGCTTCGAGGAAGCGCGCGGCTTGCATGGTGATCGACCCCAACGCGATCAGCTCGTCGAGCGAGTGCGCCGTCAGGATGAACTTGCGGATGTTGACCGCCCAGTGGCGGCGGGTGATGTCAGGGATCACCACGTGCAGCCGACTGCCGTCAGGCAGCACCGCGTCGACGAAGGGCGTCGACAGGTCGACCCGCCGCCCGGACGTCTTGAGCATCTTCTCGACCAGGTCGCGCACCTCGGTCTCGCCGAGGATCGTGTTGGTGAGCTCACTGCGGCCACGCCGCGCTACGAAAACGCGGCCCGGCTCGTTGATCCAGATCTCCTCGACGAGCGGGTCATCGAGGTAACGCTGCAGCGGCCCGAACCCGGCGATCGCGTCGAATACCGACTGCGCCGCACGGCGGGAGTCGGCCAGCGGAGGTAGCGAGCTGGTGAGCGTTCGCTCGTCGTAGTCGGCGATGACCTCATCGACCAGGCGACGCACAGCGGCCATCTCGTTGGCCGGATCCAGCCCGCGTCGGCGTACGAGCTCACGAACCTCGCGCTCGATGACAGTCGTTGCGTCCACTTGGTCCCCCCACGCGGCCACGCCAGGGGGAGAGAGTAGCGACAACCCGACGGGTGCACGGAACACACTGTTGAAAACAACTGGAGTTGTCCGAATCGCGGCACCGCGCGTCACTCGAGTCACACTGTGCACCAGACGACACGATCAAGAATCGCGCGCCAGCCCGGCCGAAACCGCGGCGCGAGAGTGTGTGACGCCCCGCGATTGTTGTGCCATCTTTTGGCTTTCCTGGAGGGAGTGCGCATGCAAGTCCACTTCTGCGGCGTGCGCGGATCGACTTCTGCTCCAGGCCGCGAGTTCGTTCGATACGGCGGCCACACATCCTGTGTCGCCTTGGCACACGACGGTCAGCTACCCAGCCTGGTGCTGGACGCCGGAACCGGGCTCCGCAGGCTCACTCCACTCCTGGGAACCGAGCCGTTTCGAGGCACCATTCTGCTCGGCCACTTGCACTGGGATCACACGCACGGATTGCCTTTCTTCGCCGCCGGCGACCGGCCGGGCAGCCGAATCGACGTCATGCTCCCCGCCGCGGACAATGACCCGATCGAGGTGCTCAGCCGCGGGATGTCTCCGCCCCACTTCCCGATCGGACCGCGGGAACTCGGCGCTGGCTGGACCTTTCGACGCCTCGAGGAGGGGCGCTACGAACTCGAGGGATTCCGGGTGCTCGTCCGCGAGATACCCCACAAGGGTGGTCAGACCTTCGGCTTTCGAATCGACGACGGGACGGCGACCCTCGCCTACCTGTCGGACCACGACCCGCTCCGAGCCGGTGCGGGTCCCGACGGAGTTGGTGAGTATCACCAAGCAGCACTGGATCTCGCTGCTGACGTTGACCTGCTGATACACGACGCGCAGTTCCGGAAGTCGGAATTCCCGGCCGTCGGGCATCTCGGCCACGCCGCCGTCGAATTTGCGGCGGCGCTGGCCGAGACGGCCGGTGCGCGGCAACTGCTGCTCTACCACCATGCACCGGACAGAACCGACGACGCGATCGACGCGATCGTCGCCGAGCTACCCACTGGGCGGTTGCCGGTGGCCGCGGCCGCCGAGTGCACCACCGTCACGCTGCCCGCAGCAGCGGGACGGTGACCCACGTGCCACGAACCAGCGGCCCGTACCGGCAGGCTCTCGGCCATCGCGACTTCCGGCTGCTCGCGGCCGCGCAGGCTCAATCGAGCATCGCTCACTGGGCGTACTACGTCGCGCTCACCGTGTACGTCTACGACGCAACGCACTCGGCGGGATGGGTCGCCGCGGTGACGATCGGCCGGATGGTTCCCCGATTCGTCGCGAGCCTGTACGCAGGGGTCGTCGCCGAACGGCGCGAGCGGGTTCGGCTGATGGTGACGGCCGACGTGCTCCGCGCCGTGGTCATGGCGGCGATGGCGGTGGCGACGGCGTTGCATGGCGCCCCGGCCCTGGTCATCGCGATGGCCGGGCTGAATTCCGCCCTCGGTAGCGTCTACGACCCGGCCACCGCCGCGATGGTTCCGCAGTTGCTCGGCGAGGACAACGTCGCGGCAGGTAACGCGACCACCGCGACCATCACCAAGCTGGCGGTCTTCGTGGGCCCGGCCGTGGGAGCTCTTGTCCTGATGCTCGGCAACCCCTCGATCGTCATGGCGCTCGACGCACTCACGTTCGCGCTGTCCGCGCTCCTCGTCAGCAGAATGAAGGCACGCAGTACTCCGACGGACATCCTCGGCGCGGGTGGACCGATGCGGCAGGCAATGGTCGGAGTACGAGCCATCACCGGGTCGCTGAGCGCGGCGATCTTGGTGGGATTCACGGTTCTCACCACAGCGCTGTACGGCGTCGACACCGTCCTGTTCATTTTCCTGAGCAAGGACAAGCTCGGCACCGGGGCAACCGGCTACGGATACCTGATCGTGGCACTCGGCATCGGCGGCATCATCGCGTCCTGCTTCGTCAATCGGCTGGCGGCGTTGCCGCGGCTATCGGTAGTCCTGGCCGTGGGCATGATCGCGTACGCCGCCCCGACGGCACTTCTCGTCGTCGTGGATTCGCCATCCGCGGCATTCGGCATCGAAGTGGTGCGCGGTGCCGCAACGCTCGTCGTCGACGTACTCGTTATTACAGCGCTGCAGCGCTCGCTAGCTCCTGAGCTCATCTCGCGCGTGTTCGGGGTGCTCTGGGCGCTCGCCCTTTTCGGCCTCGCTATCGGGTCGCTGGTCACCCCTTTCCTGCTGAGCGGCCTGGGCCTCGACCGCACACTGCTCGTCGCTGCCTTCGTTGTCCCGGTCATCGTTGTGCTCGTCTATCCGCGCCTAGCGGCGATCGACCGCTCTGCCAGCGATCGAGCAGCCGAATTCGCGCCGCGGATGGCGGTACTGGAAGCGCTGCGCATCTTCGCGGCCGCTCCGCGTCCCGTGATCGAACGACTCGCCATCGCTGCTACCGAGTCGGTTGTCGAACCGGGAACCGTGGTCATCAGCGAAGGCGCCCAGGCCGACGCTCTCTACGTGCTGGTGTCCGGTCAGGTCGAGGTCGTGTCCGAAGGCGAACGCAGTAGCGGCCCGCAGCACATCCGCTTCATGGAGGCGCCGGCGTACTTCGGCGAGATCGGCCTGATCAAGCACATTCCGCGCACTGCGACCGTGCGTGCCATTGACGAGAGCGTGCTCTGGCGGATCGAGGGCTCAACGTTCCTTGCGGCCCTCAACGTGGGCACCCCGTCTCAGCTCCTCCTGCAGGGCATGGCTGGCCGACTTGCTACGACCCACCCGACACAGGCGGCGGCGTTTGTGGAGACGTGACAGCGGGAACGGCTGTGTGTTCCGTCCGCCTGGCCATGTGCGAGACTGCAAACTCCTTTCTCTCTCGGAGACGAGATGGCGCAGCGGCCGACGCAGTTCGATCATCTCCCGCGACGTACATCACTCTCCCCCGGTCCACCACAGCTTCACAGTTGCGTAGCTGTTGCCCCACCGTGCCTGGGGCATTTCACAAGCGCTCGTGCCCATGGTTGATGAGCTGCTGACCATCGAGCGGGTCGCTGTCCTGCAGCGGGTGAGGATCTTGAGCGCGGTGCCCGGGCACACGCTGGTCGCTGTCGCGAGACTGCTCGAGGAACTGCACGTCGCGGCCGGCGACGCTGTCATCGAGCGCGGCGCGGTCGAAGACTGGCTGTTTATCGTTGCGGAGGGCCGGGTTCGCGCGCATATCGGCGAACGCACACTGACGGAGTGCGGCCCGGGGGACGTTGTCGGCGAGCTTGCCGTGCTGGCGCCGGCCGCACGCTCAGCGTCCGTGACTGCGGTCGAACCGTCGCTGCTATTGCGTTTGCGGCGTGGACCGTTCGAAGAACTGCTCGAGGACCGCCCGAAGATTGCCCGAAGCGTCATCACGGCGCTCGTGCTGCAGTTGCGCAAGCTCGCCGACGAGGAGGCCGAAGTCGCCGATCGGGCGCGGTCATGAAAAGGACCGGCGGTTCCACTCAGCGGATCTTGCTGCTTGCGATTCAGGGTTTCGCGCTAGGTGTGATCATCGCCTTGATCGCTATTTCTGCGAACGCGATTTTCCTCGAGGCGTACGGCTCAGGACCACTCCCGGTGACGTACATCGGAGCCGCAGCTGCCGGCGCAGCCGCCACCACGCTCCTGACCCGGGCGTTGCGGCGTCGCGCGT
Source organism: Mycobacteriales bacterium (assembly GCA_046715235.1). Taxonomy (GTDB): domain Bacteria; phylum Actinomycetota; class Actinomycetes; order BP-191; family BP-191; genus JBKJZO01. Next base: position 3,923 of record JBKJZO010000157.1, on the reverse strand, counting down.
TGACGGCAGTCGCCATACGATTGCTCACCGTTCTGGCGGTCGCGATACTCGCGTGCTGGCTGCTGTTGTGGAAGCTCGGCGCCATCTGGGTTTCGTTCGCATTGCTCGTGCTGCTGCCCATACTCGTGCCGGTTGGCTTCGTGTTCCTGGTCGGGCAGGCGGGCGCACTTCTCGACGTCCGACTAATCAAATCGCTGTACCCGCGTGTCATCGCGGGATTTGCCTTGGGTTTCGTGACGGGTGGTCTCGCCGGCGCTCCTCTGCTGGCAGTGTTCGGTAGCGCCGACCACCTGCTGGCCGCCGCCGCGGGCGTCGTCGTGTTGTTGCTCGTGGTGGTCGTCGTGACGCGACGCATGTTTCCCCGTGAGTTATCGACCGTCGACTCCGACGACCATGCGGACCGACCGACGTTGCGATCGCTGCTGTCCAATCGCTTCGTCGTCCTGCTCGTGCTCTACCAGATGCTCTCCGCAGTGGAAAGCCAGTGGCTCGACTTCCTCGTTTACGACCGAGCGAGTCAGCGGTACGCCGACGCGGAACAACTTGCGACGTTCCTGGGTCGCTTCCTGGCCATCACGTACACCGCCGACATCCTCTTTCTGATGTTCGTTGCGGGCGTGCTGCTACGCCGCTTCGGGCTCAAATATGGACTCAGCGCGAACCCGGTCGTGGTCTTTGCGTTGGTTTCGGCGACGCTCGCCGCAGCTGCCTTTCAGGGGTCGGGGGCAACAGTCGTGTTCGTGTTGATCGTCGCCACCAGGGTGAGCGACCTGGTGCTCGGCGATGCGTCGACGCGCACGTCGGTCGGAGCGGCGTACCAGGCTGTGCCTGCCCGGCAACGCCTGGCCGCGCAAGCCACCGTCGAGGGGCTTGCCGTACCGATGGCCATCGGCGTGAGCGGTCTCGTGCTGATAGCGGTTCGCGCGACCGTCGGCACGGACGGACCGGCGCTGCCGCTGCTGACGAGCGCCGTACTCGTGGCGTGGATCGTGGTGGCCTGGTTCGTCTATCGGGACTACCGCGTCAACCTGCTCGACAATCTCAGGCACCGGGAGCTCGACCCGGTCGAACTCGAGATCGATGGGGAAGCCGCCATCGCCGTCGTCGAGCGCCTGCTCGACAGTGGCGATGACCGCGACGTCCGGCTCGCTCTGGACACGCTCCAGATCGCCCGGTCCCCTGACCTTTCGAAGCGGCTCGAACAGCTGGCGCTGACGGGGCGAGCAAGCGTCCGGGTGGACGCCCTCGAAAGGCTCAGCAGCCTCGAGCCAGTGCGTGCCGCGGCTGCCGCACGGCAGGGCCTGGACGACTGGGATCCCGCGGTTCGGGCAGCCAGCGTTCGTACCCTCGGGTTACTCGGCGGCGCTGATGACGTTCGCGCGATAAGTGGTCATGTATCGGACTCCGATGATGACGTGCAGCTGGCGGCTGCGATCGCAATGAGCCGGATCGGCGACGCTCCTGCGCGTGCGGAGGCTGACGTCCGGATCGCCTCCCTGGCCGGCTCAGCGATGCCAGCTGAGCGGATCCTCGCCGCCCGCATACTCGGCGCCTGCGATCCGACGAGTTCGATCGATCGGCGCCCACTCTCGCTGCTCATCGGGGATGCCGACCACCATGTCGTCAACGCCGCTCTCAACGCAGTGCGGTGTCCGATCGATGCGCACCTGCTCGTGAGTGTCGTCCACCGGCTTGAGGATCGGCACACGGCCGGCGCCGCGATTGACGCGCTCTCCCAAGGGGGAAGCCACGCGCTGTCTCTCATCGACGACGGCCTGAGCGGCCGGATCGCAGTCGGACGTCGAGCACACGAACGCTTGACGCGGGTGTGCCGGGTCATTGGTGGGCCCGACGCAGCGGCAGTTCTCCTCCGCCATCTCGCGCACCGCGACCGCGATCTCGGGCTTTCCGTCATGCGCGCACTAGTCGCGCTTGCTCCATCTCGAGCGACGGTGCCTACAACAGTCGATGTCGCGACCCATGCCTCGGTCCACCAGGCTGCAACCGACATCGTCGAGGTCGACCTCCGGCACACGACGCTCGTCCTGCGGGCGCTCCAGTCGCTGGACGCCGTGCTTGCGGCCGAGTCGCTTCGCGCCGCGTTGCGTGACGAACTCGACCTCCAACGCCATCGCGTCCTCGCCGGGCTGGCGCTGCGTCACGGGGAAGGTATGCACCGCGTCGCGTTCCAGCTCGCCCAGAACGACACCCGACTCCACGCCCTCGCCATGGAATGGCTTGACGTCACCCTGGCGGGCACCGACCGCGGGGCACTTGCGCTGCTCGACCCCGGACTCACGACTGATGCCCGACTTCGCGTCCTGTCACGGCTGCACCCGATGGCTTCGGCAACCCCGGAGGACATCGTGCGCGACATCGCCGAGGACCTCGAGGACACTTGGCGGCGACCGTGGATCAGCGCGTGTGCGGTCCTTGCCGCCTCGGGCATGCCCGAACTCAGCCTGGATTCACTTGTCATCGAAGTTGACGGCCACATAGGCGGGACGCGCGACGACGGTGCCATCGTGCGCGAGACCCTCGACGCGATCCGTCCGATGCAGCCACACGTCCCGTCGCAGATCGCGCGACGGGAGAGGGCTCTGCGCCAATCGGCCCAGCTCCCTGAGCCGTAGCCTGCCTTGCTACTGGCATTAGTTGAAGCAATAGCCCCGAGTGGTCAATTCATCCAAGAGACCGGGCAATGCCGTAGCACTGTTCTGAATGCGGTCGTGCATCAGGATCGTCGCTCCGTTGAACGCACCGGCGAGGATCCGGTCGGTGATCTGCTGCGGAGTCAGACCCTGCCAGTCGTTGCTGTCGGTCGGGTAGTCCCAGAGCACCATGCTCATGCCTTGGCTGGTGGCGGTGTCGCGTACGGAGACATTCCAGTCCTCGTACGGCGGGCGCCACTCAGTCGGGCGGGAGCCGGTGTACCGCGCGATCAGGTCCGACGTCCGGCTGAACTGCAATGCGACCTCGGCTGCGGTCAGCGTCGTCAGCGCCGGGTGGTTGTAGGTGTGGTTGGCGACACGGTGGCCGTCGGCCTTCTCGAGCTGGATCCCCTGTGGCCACGCCTCGATCGCCTCGCCGACCACGAAGAAGGTCGCCTTGATGTTCCTGGCCTTCAACGTGTTCAGGATCTGCGTCGTGGTGTCCCGCGTGGGTCCGTCGTCGAAGGTCAGGCGCATGTAACCCGCCGAGCAAGGAGCCGGCGGCCCGGGTGGCGGAGGCGGGGGCGGGCCGCTGACCGGACTGGTGACGGTCGCACCCATCGGGGCGTTGGCGACTAGCCAATCCGCTGACGAACCGTGGCCGGATAGCACGAACCCGCCGGCCGGAATGGCCATGCCCGGCTTGTTCGCCGACACCGCAGTGACCTTGCCGGCCGCGACCGCTACCTCGTAGCCCCACTCGTTGGCCGGGCTGACGGTCCCGGTATAGAGCACCAGCCAGTCCGCCGCACGGGGAACGTCGGTGCCGTTGACCGGCCGGCTCACGCCGTTGATCGTGGCCGTCGTCGCCGGGGGCGTCGCGGTCGGCGTTGGCGTCGGGGTGGGTGTCGGCGTTGGCGTTGGCGTCGGCGTTGGCGTCGGCGTTGGCGTCGGCGTCGGCGTCGGCGTCGGCGTCGGCGTCGGCGTTGGCGTTGGCGTTGGCGTTGGCGTCGGGGTAGGTGTTGGCCCCGCCGCCGGGTTAACTGTAGTGCTCGCGGTCGCCGTGTTATTTGCCGTGTTCGAGTCCGCTTTGACCCCCGTCACGCTCGCTGTGTTGATGAGTGTCCCGGCCGCCATCGGCCTGACGGCGATCGTCACCGTCGCGCTCGCTTTGTCAGCCAGCGTGCCGATACCACAACCGCGCGTCCCGCCCGTCCCGCTACCCGTACCCTGCGTGGACGTCGCCCTGACGAATGACACGCCCCCTGGCAG
>JBKJZO010000156.1:0-6676 GCA_046715235.1 Mycobacteriales bacterium | reverse complement strand
TCCCAGCGCAGGAGGCGAGGCGGGAGCCTGCCCTACCTGCTCGTCCTGCCGTCCGTACTCGTGATGGCAGGGGTGCTCGGCTTTCCACTGGTGAAGCTTCTCGATCTGTCGACCCGCAAGTACGGGCTGGGCGAACTGATCAGGCGTGTTCCCGGCGCCAGCGTCGGCCTGGACAACTACCGCGCCATCGTCGGCGATCCGTTCTTCCGGTCCGTGGCGTTGCGGACCATCCTGTTCGCCACGGTGTGTGTGGCGCTCACGATGCTGATCGGCACGCTCCTCGCGCTGCTGATGCAAGCCCTCGGCCAGAAGATGCGCACGCTGGTCTCGGTCGGCCTGCTCTGCGCCTGGGCCGTGCCCGCGATCACCGCGACCATCATCTGGAAGTGGCTGTTCGAGAGTGAGTTCGGCGTCGTCAACTGGATCTTGTCGGCCTTGGGCGTAGGCGACTACTACGGGCACGGCTGGTTCCTCGAGACGAGCTCGGCCTTCGCCGTCATCGCCGCAGTCGTTGTCTGGATGTCGGTGCCCTTCGTGGCGCTGACGTTGAGGGCGGGACTGACCCAGATTCCCGACGAGCTGTACGAGGCGGCCGCCATCGACGGGGCGAACGCCTGGCGCCTGTTCCGCAGCGTCACGTTCCCGGTCCTCAAACCGGTCTTCATGATCCTGGCGACGCTGTCGACGATCTGGGACTTCCGCGTCTTCACCCAGGTCTGGATCATGACGCGGGGCGGACCGTCCAAGGGCACCTACACCATCGGCGTCTACGCCTACATCGAGTCGTTCGCGGCGAGCCGGTTCGGTAGCGCGGCGGCGATGGCCGTCGTGATGGTCGCGATCCTGCTCGTCGTGACCGCGGTCTACATCCGAAGCTTGTTCAAGGAAACCGGACAGGACATCGCATGAAGGCCCCGGCTCGCCGTACCCGGGTGGCGCTGAACACGACAGCGATCTTCGTCTTCGTAGCGACGATTTTCCCGGTCTACTGGATGGTCGCGACGGCACTCAAGCCAGGCAAGGACATCGCCAGGGAGACCCCGAAGTTCATTCCTGCGCCGATGACGCTCGAGCACTTCCGTACGGCGATCGGCAAGGACAGGTTCTGGCAAGTCGTCCAGAACAGCCTGATCATCACCACGTCGACAGTCCTGCTCGCGATGATCATCGGTTTCCTCGCCGCCACCGCCGTCGCGCGGTTCAAGTTCAAGGGTCGCAAGACGTTCATCATCACGTTGCTCGTCGTGCAGATGATCCCGCTCGAGGCACTGATCATTCCGGTCTTCGTCGTGGCGCGGCAGACGAACATGGTCAACAGGCTTGCCGGCGTCGTGGCCGCGTACCTGGCATTCGTGCTGCCGTTCACGATCTGGATGTTGCGCGGCTTCGTCTCCGCGATCCCGCCGGAGCTCGAGGAGTCGGCGATGGTCGACGGATGCAGCCGCCCGCAGGCGTTCCGGAAGATCCTGCTGCCTCTCGTGGCGCCCGGTCTCGTCGCTACGTCGATCTTCGCGTTCATCCAGGCGTGGAACGAGTTCATCTTCGCGCTGACGCTGCTGCAGTCGCAGGACAAGCAGACGCTCCCGGTCTGGTTGTCGTCGTTCTCGACCCGCTTCGGCACCGACTGGGGCGGCACCATGGCCGCGTCGACGTTGTTCACCCTGCCGGTCGTCATCTTCTTCCTGCTGGTGCAGAAACGTGTCGCGGCCGGCATGACAGCCGGAGCGGTGAAGGGGTGAGCTGATGGCAGGAGAGAGCCGCCCGGCAATCGACGGACTGGCCAGACTCGCCACCGAGCACGCGCTTGGCGACTTCGTCGACCTTGACCAGCGGCCGACGCTCGAGCTCGTGCAGTTGATGAACGAGTTCGACGCCACGGTCGCCGGCGCCGTCGGAGCGGCAGCAACGTCGATCGCCGACGCTGTCGACGCAGTCGCGGCAAGGCTCGCTGGCGGCGGACGCCTGATCTACGTCGGAGCCGGGACAGCAGGCCGGCTCGCCGCCATGGACGCCGTCGAATGCGGCCCGACGTTCGGCATAGCCCCAGGTACCGTCATCGCGATCGTCGCCGGTGGCGAGGCCGCCTTCTCCGACGCACTCGAGGGCGACGAGGATGACGAGCAGGCCGCGGCCGAGGCCCTTGCAGCACGGGGCGTCTCGAGCCAGGACGCCGTCGTCAGCATCAGTGCGAGTGGCCGCACGCCGTTCGCGATCGGCGCCGCGCGGTATGCGCGCTCGATCGGCGCGTTCTCCGTGGGCATCTCGTGCAACGTCGACGCCGAATTGTCGAGCGAGGTCGATGCCGCGGTTGAGGTCCAGGTCGGGCCTGAGTTCATTGCCGGCTCAACCCGCCTCAAGTCCGGCACCGCGCAGAAGCTCGTGCTCAACATGCTGTCGACGCTGGTGATGGTGCGGCTGGGCCGCACCTACGGAAACTGGATGGTCGGCGTACAGGCCAACAACGACAAGCTCAGGGCGCGTGCGCGCCGCATCGTCGTCGAGGCGACCGGGATGTCGGAGAGCGCAGCCGCCACGCTGCTCGAGAGCACCGACCACGACGTCCGCCTGGCGTTGGTGATGGCGTTGACCGGTGTCGACGCCGACGAGGCACGGAGCAGGCTCGCGGCGACGGGTGGCGCGGTCAGGGCCGCACTCGCAGCTGATCAGAACGACGAGACTCGCCGCCACTGACGTTGGGCACGCTGCCAGTCTTGGCGCCCTTGCTCGGCTAGTCCTCCGATGGCGCGTTCGTCATGCGCTCGCTGATCGCGGTCACGACCGTGGCGTCGGCGAGCGTCGTGACGTCGCCGAGGGGTCGGGATTCGGCCACGTCGCGTAGCAGGCGGCGCATGATCTTGCCGCTGCGGGTTTTCGGCAGCTCCGGTGTGAAGAGGATCTGCCGCGGCTTCGCGATCGGGCCGATCTCCTTGGCCACGTGGTTGCGCAGCTCCTTGGCCAGCGCGTCGCCGTCCTCGACCCCGCCGCGAACGGTGACGAAAGCGACGATGCCCTGGCCGGTCGTCGCATCGGCGGCGCCGACGACAGCGGCCTCGGCGACCGCCGGGTGGCCGACGAGGGCCGACTCGACTTCGGTCGTCGAGATGCGGTGACCGGAGACGTTCATGACGTCGTCAACCCGGCCGAGCAGCCAGATGTCGCCGTCCTCGTCCTTCTTGGCGCCGTCACCCGCGAAGTAGAAGCCGGGGAAGCGCGACCAGTAGGTGTTCTGGTAGCGCTCGGGGTCGCCCCAAATGCCGCGCAGCATCGATGGCCACGGCTCGGTCAGCACGAGGTAGCCGCCGCCGCCGTTGGGCACTGATCGGCCTTCGTTGTCGACGACGTCAGCGCCGACACCGGGGAAGGGGCGCATCGCCGATCCCGGCTTCGCGGTGGCGACCCCGGGCAGCGGGGTGATCATGATCGCGCCGGTTTCGGTCTGCCACCAGGTGTCGACCACCGGCACCCGGTCGCCGCCGATGACCCGGCGGTACCAGACCCACGCCTCGGGGTTGATGGGCTCGCCGACGCTGCCGAGCAGGCGCAGCGATCCGAGGTCGTGCTTGCCCGGGTAGTCGTCGCCCCATTTCATGAACGTGCGGATCGCGGTGGGCGCGCAGTACAGGATCGAGACCTGGTAGCGCTCGATGATCGACCACCAGCGGTCCTTGTCGGGGAAGTCCGGCGTGCCCTCGTACATCACGCTCGTGGCACCGTTGGCGAGCGGCCCGTAGACGATGTAGCTGTGCCCGGTGACCCAGCCGATGTCGGCGGCGCACCAGTAGAGGTCGGTCTCGGGCTTGATGTCGAAGACGTAGCGGTGCGTCGCGGCAACACCGGTGAGGTAGCCACCCGTTGTGTGCAGGATGCCTTTGGGCTTCGCCGTCGTACCGCTGGTGTACAGGATGTAGAGGGGGTGCTCGGAGTCGAACGCCTGCGGTTCGTGTACGTCGGACTGCCGCGGTACGACGTCGTGCCACCACACGTCGCGGCCCTCGGTCATCGCGCAGTCACCACCGATCCGCCGCACCACCAGCACCCGGCGCACCGACGACGTCCGCTCCAACGCCTCATCGACCGCCGGCTTCAGCGCCGATGCCGAGCCGCGCCGGTAGCCGCCGTCGGCGGTGATGACGTACGAGGCTTCGGCGTCGTCGATCCGGCTCGCCAGCGCCTCGGCGGAGAAACCGCCGAAGACCACGCTGTGCGGCGCCCCCAGCCGCGCGCACGCCAGCATCGCGATGGCCGTCTCGGGGATCATCGGCATGTAGATCGCGACCCGGTCGCCGCTGCGGACTCCGAGCTCGGTCAGGGCGTTGGCGGCGCGCGACACCTCAGCGAGCAGCTCCGCGTACGTGATGGTGCGGGTGTCGCCCGGCTCGCCCTCCCAGTGGAAAGCGACCCGGCCGCCGTGGCCGGATTCAACGTGCCGGTCGAGGCAGTTGACCGCCACGTTGAGCGTGCCGCCGACGAACCACTTCGCGAACGGCGGGTCGGTCCAGTCGAGCGCCTGCGTCCACGGCGTTTCCCACTGCAGGGCGCGCGCCTGCGTCTCCCAGAAGCCGATGCCGTCGGCCGCGGCGTCGTCGTACAACTGCGGTCCGGCGTTTGCCTGAGCCGAGAACTCCACCGGTGGCGGGAACCGGCGCTCCTCGTGCATCAGGTTGGAGAGTGCGACCTCGTCGGGCTCGGCAGACATGCAGACTCCCTGAGCTGGTGACTCCTGTGGCTCGACACTATTGCCGCGCACCGAACCCGAACAGCCGTCGCTGGTAGCGCCCGGCGCGGACGGCACCGCAAGCTCGCGTACGCTTGCGCGCCGTGACTCAGCCAGCAGACCCATTCGCCGCCGTCGCGGCGATACCCGGTGTCGCCGACTGTGCAATCGCCGCGCGCTCTGTGGTCGATCAGGCGCTTGGGCACACCGTGCTGCGCCGGCGCAGCGCCGAGGTCACCCTGCAGGCCGGTCTGCGGTCGGCGCGGGCGACGGCGGCGCTGGAGGGCGCCGACTTCCCGCTTGACGACGTTCGGTCCTTCGTCCTGCCGGAGGACTATGACCCGGACGCGGCGACTCTTGCGGGTGCGCTGCGCCTGAGTGGCGAGTTGGGTTCGGTGCTCGCGTCGTTTGAGCGGGCGCCGCTGCAGGTGTTCGCGCGGCTGCACCTGCTCGCCGCTGCTGACGTCGTGAAAGCCGACGCGCTGGGACGGCCAAGGACGCCCGACGATGACTCCGAGGCGCTGCTCGGGCTGCCACCAGCGCCGCCGGCCGCCGAGGTGGCCGCGCGGTTGGGCCTGCTCGCAGATCTGCTCGCCGGCCGGACGACGGCGCCTGCTCTTGTGGTGTCGGCGATCGTGCACGGGGAGCTGCTGGCGCTGCGGCCATTTGTCTGGGGCAACGGCCTCGTGGCGCGAGCGGCGGCCCGGCTGGTGCTGGTCGCCCGGGGCCTGGACCCCAAGGCGGTGACGGCGCCGGAGGTCGGACACGCGGAGAACGCGTCGGCGTACTGCGAGGCCGCGCTCGCCTACATCAATGGCGACATCCGAACGTGGGTCGCGCATTGCGCTCTGGCGACCGAACTGGGTGCTCGCGAGACGTTGGCGATCTGCGCGGCTATCGAGCGGGCAGGCTGAAAACCTCGGCACAGTCGACGGCGCCCCAGCTGCGAGAGCTGAAGCGCCGTCGTTGCACGTAACACCTGGTTACCATGCGTGCTCCTAATCGTCGTGGTGTCGGCGCTGCTGCGCCGTCCTCGACTGCCTTAAGCGGCTGGTCGCACGTGGGTGCTCAGGTGTTTCGTGGCGGACTCTGAATGTCGAGGGACGTCGCCCACCGGATCCAGAGTTCCGTATGCCCTTTGTACGCCGGTATGGGCCTGCTGTGAAGTCCCCAGGACGAGTGAACCGCGCTCTAGACGCAACACGCCCAAAACGGGCCTTCTCGATATGGGGCGGAAGATGCAGAATAGTCGTGAGGGTGATCACTCGAGAGCAAAGAGCGCTCCGCCCAGGTGCCACCGAATGGGGATCGGGCATGCGGATGCCGGCACTTTCTCGACAAGCACTTGCGGAATCACAAGCGCATGCGATGGGCTTGCGCAGCCCATAAGGACGCGGCCGGCTCAACCCCCCCGGAGCCGGATCGCGCGACGACCCCCGCCACCCCCCCCGGCGGGGGTCGTCCTTTTTTCCTGATCGGTGTCCACAGATCGCGGTTGTGCTCACCGATCGCCTTCCACAGCGGCGATTCTCGACGTCTGACGACGACGAGGAGCCACCGTGTCCCGCCCGCTCATCTGCACTGCCGACGCCGATGTTCTCGACGACCTGCTCCGGCTTGCCGCTGCCGCCGGGGTCGAGGCCGAGGTCGCGCCCGACCCGACAGCGGCGCGGCGATCCTGGTCGGCCGCGCCCGCGATCCTGATCGGCAGCGATGTCGCCAACCTTTTCGCGTCGGCGCGACTACCCCGTCGCAAGCAGGTCGTCCTAGTGGGATGCGACCTCGATGACGCCGGCGTCTGGCGCGTGGGGGTGAGCATCGGCGCCGACCACGTCGTCTTCCTGCCCGACGCGGAGGCATGGCTGGTCGACCTGCTTGCCGACACGGTCGAGGATGCCGGCGAGGAGCTGGGTTCTGTCATTTCGGTCGTCGGTGGCCGCGGCGGCGCCGGCGCTACCACAC
>JBKJZO010000155.1:0-15632 GCA_046715235.1 Mycobacteriales bacterium | reverse complement strand
CGACTCGCCCACGACTCCGCCATCGACCACACCACCACCGACCACACCACCACCGACGACGCCGCCACCACCGACGGGACCGGCGGTCACTGGTAGATGGACGACCAACAGCGTCAACATGCCGGTGCGAGCGATGCACGCGACGCTGCTGCGCGACGGCCGGGTGCTGCTCACCGCCGGCAGCGGCAACGACGCCGCGGTCTTCGCGGCTGGGACCTTCAAGGCTGCGGTCTGGGATCCGGCGGACAACTCGTTCGTCGACCTGACGACGCCCTCCGACATGTTCTGCTCTGGCATGGTCACGTTGGCCGACGGCAAGGTTCTGATCCAGGGCGGCACGGCGTCGTACCCACCGCCCAACGGCGACGCCTACCGCGGCTTGAAGTCGTCCTACACCTTCAACCCCGAGACGAACGACTACGCGCAGCTGAACGACACGATCGAGGGCCACTGGTACCCGACGCTGACCAAGCTCGAGAACGGCGACGTATGGGGGGCCGGCGGCTTCACCGGAACGCCTGGGGGAGGGCCTGCCTGGGCTACGGAGATGTACGACGCGTCAGAGTCACGGTGGCTCACCGCCGCCGAGGTGCCGCAGCTGCCGATGTACTGGGGCACCTACCCGCACGTGTTCCTCATGGCAGACGGCCGGATGTTCTACACCGGCGGTCACACGTTCGGCATGGGCATGCCCGGGGACGGCGCGGCGATCTACGACTGGCGCAACGCGACGATCGGCAGCATTCCCGGTCTTCGCGACAAGCTCGTGCGCGACCAGGCCGGTTCGGTGCTGCTGCCGCCCGCGCAGAACCAGCGGTTCATGATCGCGGGTGGCGGCTCGGTCGACGACCCGTCCGTGGGGGTCACGAACAAGGTCGACATCGTCGACATGAACGCGGCCAATCCGGCGTACACACCCGGTCCTGATCTGCCCGGCCCGGGCCGCATGTACCTCAACCTCACGACGTTGCCGGACCGTACCGTGCTGGCGTCCAACGGCAGCACCGGGGTGCGCGATGATGCCGGCAACGTCATGGCTGCGTCGATCTACAACCCGGCGACCAACGCATGGACCGTCGTCGACCCCGACCCGGTCGGGCGCAACTACCACTCCGTCTCGGTGCTGTTGCCGGACGGGCGAGTAGCGGTGTTCGGATCCAACCCGGCCGACGGGTCGTACGAGTTCCGCATCTCCATCTACGAGCCGCCATACCTGTTTGCGGGCACCCGGCCGACGATCACGTCGGCTCCGGCCAGCGCCGGCTACGGGGAGTTCTTCTCTGTCGGGGTCACCGGCAACGTCTCGATGGCGTCGCTGACCAGCCCCAGCTCGCCCACGCACCAGACTGACACCAACGTGCGGCTGGTTGACCTGCCGATCACCGGCACCGGCACCGCACGTACGGCGACCGTGCCCGCCAACCCGGCACTATTGCCTCCGGGGCCCTACATGCTGACGGTGCTCGACGATCAGGGCATTCCGTCGGTCGCGAGCTGGATCACGATCGGATAGCTGGTCGCTCCGGCGCAACAGCGCGGGCTACTGGGGCCTTCCCTAGACACCCGCACTGGCCGGTGCTTGTCTGAGGCCACCAGCAGAGCGCCAGGACCATCCGAGCGGGAGGCCGCCATGTCCGTCATCGTCACCGGCCGATTCAAGGCCGACCCCAACCGCTTGGAGCAGGTGTTCCACACACATGAGCAGACTCTGATCGACATCAGCGAAGCCGCGAAGGCCAAGGGCGCCATCCACCATCAGTTCGGCGCCGGCGCGGACGGTGGCGAGGTGATCATCGTGGACGAGTGGCCGGACGAGGCCAGCTTCCAGGCCTTCTTCGCGGGCCAGCAGGACATCCCGAAGATCCTGGCCGAGGTCGGCGTCTCCGCGCCGCCCTCGTTCGAGTTCTATCGGCAGATGGACAGCCCCGACCGCTTCTGACAGGAACATCACCGCTCCGGGCTGACAGCGGCGGCGTACGCCTCGACGGCTCCGGTCGTGCGCGCGACGTCGCCGGTGGCCAGCAGGTCGAGCAGCGCACCGCGTAGTACGCCGAGTGCCAACGTGCGTTCGCGTAGGCCGCGCTTGGTCCGGCGTACGGCGGCGGGCTGGGCTCGAGCCAGGACCCGCAGCCAGTCGTGCACGGTGTCGGCCGCGAAGTGCGCCGATGGCCCGTCAGGCTCGACGAGCGAACGCGAGTACGCCTCGACCCAGAGCCGGAGCATCGGCCGGTGCCGAGAATCGGCGAGCCAGCTCCAGGTGAACCGGACGACGGCCGCGACGCCGTCCGGTCTCGCGCCGTCAGGGACTGCACCCAGCAGCGCGAGTTCGGACGAGCGCGCGCGGGCGAGCAATGCCCGCACCAACCCGTCCTTGGATCCGTACAGGTACAGCAGCACCCGCGGGCTCGTGCCGATGTCCTCGGCGAGCGGGCGTAACGACATGTCTCTGAGCCCGTGCTGCAGTACCCACTCGTACGCGGCTTCGAGCAACTCCTGTTGCCGTGCCGAGGGCTGGTCCGCCGAATCCGTCACCCGAGCCTCCGCTCTACTGAAACAACTGTTTCAGTAGTGCAGTGCGCTAAGCCGCTGTCGAGCGTTGACCCGTTAACCTCCACTCCATGAATCGCGAACGCGTCACCGTCGCTCCGTGCGATCCAGCCGCACCGGCGGCCCGAGCGATGAGCGATGCGCTCTGGGACGAGATCCAGGCCCGGTATGGCTTCCATGCGCCGAACCCGGTCGACCCAGCGACGTTCGTCGGGCCGGTCGGTGGGTTCTGGCTCGCCACAGACGACGGTCACCCGGTAGGGAGTATCGCGATCACGCCCTTGGAGGACGCCGCCGGCGAGCTCGACGTCATGTATGTCGCGCCTCGCTACCGAGGCACTGGCGTAGCGCAAGCGCTGCTTGCGGCCTTGGAGGAGCATGCGCGTACCGCGGGGGTACGCATCGTGCGCCTCAGGGCTGGCGACCCCCAGCCCGAGGCCCTCGCGTTCTACGCGGCGGCCGGATTCACGCCGATCCCATCGTTCGGGAAGTGGGTTGGTGACGACACGGCACGGTGCTTCGAGAAGATCCTCGGCTGACCTCGAAGCCAGGTAGCGCCAGCTCTACGGCTCTACTGACACGACTGTTTCAGTTGAGCCGCGCGCCGAACCGATGTCGAGCGTTGACCCGGGCCTAACCCGGCAGGACACTGCGGCTACCGATCCCGAGGGGGCCGTCATGGCCGATCGTCTGGCTCCGGGTGGGCCGTACCGCGTCCTTCAACTCGACGGCGGTCACACCGCTCCCGTCTACATCATCCCGTTCGACAAGGACGGCGTATGCACCGGCCCGTTGACGGCTCAGAACCTCGTGGACGGGGTGGCGAGAGACAAGCCGACGGACGTGTTCGTGTTCTCGCACGGCTGGAACAACGACTGGGCCACGTCGATGCGCCGCTACGACAGCTTCATCGACGGGTTTGCCACGATGCGGGCCAAACACCGACTCGCCAAGCCCTTCCGGCCCGTGCTCGTCGGTATTTTCTGGCCCGCGACGGCGCTCGTAGCACCGTGGGAACGCGAGCCGGACATCGCCGGCGGACCAGCGAGCGACGACGACGCGATCGCGACCGAACGAGCCGAGGTCGATGAGGTGGCCGGCGTCGTACCCGCGGACCAGCGGTCGCGGTTCTATGCGCTTGCGCAGCGAGAGGGCGACCTCGAGGACGACGAGGCAACCGAGCTCGCCTCCCTCGTCGCCGACGCGTTCGCCGGCAGCGACGAGCTGCGCACGGTCGACTCCGTCGCACCTGAGGACGTGCTCGCGTTGTGGCGCGCGGTGCCGGCCATCAATCCCAAAGCCGTGGGGGACGACTTCGGGTTCGCTGACGAGGGCTCCCAAGGACCGCAGGTCGCCGGCTTCTTCGAGAAGCTTGACCCGCGCAACCTCGTCCGGCTGGCGACTGTGCTGCTCATGAAGGACCGGGCGGGTCGAGTCGGCGGACGCGGTGTCGCCGATCTGCTCGAGTCACTTCTCGCCGCGGGCGACGCCCGGGTGCACCTGGTCGGGCACTCGTACGGCGGCAAGGTCGTCCTTTCGGCTCTCGCCGCGAAGCCGCACTCACGCAACGTGGACTCGGTGCTGCTGCTCCAGCCGGCGATGTCGCACCTGGCCTTCGCCACCGACGCCGACGGCGACGGCCACCCAGGCGGCTACCGGCCGGCGCTGACGCGCACCGACCAGCCGATCATGACCACGTTCAGCAAACATGACGCGCCGCTCACCAAGTTCTTCCACCTGGCCGCGCGCCGGAAGTCAGACCTTGGTGAGGCGCAGATCGCCGGAGCCCCTAACCGGTACGCCGCACTCGGCGGTTTCGGGCCGGGCGGCGTGGGAGCCGAGGCGGTCGTCGTACCGGCGGAGTTGCCGTCCGAGGCGTACGCCGCGCCGGCCCCGGGAGTGCGCGTCGTCGGTGTCGAATCGTCCGCGGTGATCAGCGGGCACGGCGACATCAGCAACGAAGCGACGCACTGGATGCTGCTCGACCAGATCTCCAAGGGCGGCTGACATGGCGATGATGCTGCGCCGCGAGAATGACCTGGCTGTCCTGCGCATTCGGCTGGTTCGCACCCGGGACCGCTCGAGCGCAGTGGTCGAGTTGGAGTTCCAGATCGGCACGGGAGAGGTAATCCCGATCGTTACCTGTCCGACGAGCGAGCTCGGTCTCGCCCGCGGAGCCCACGCGCTCTCAGCTGTCGAGGGAATGCGCGAGCTGCCGCAGTACGTCGCGGATGCCATCGCGGCGCATCTCGATGTCGTCGGCGATCGCCCGTCGGTGTGGTTGGAGCTGACGACGCCGTGCGGCTACCTGGCGCTGATGCCATGGGAAGCCTGGCTCACGCCGATCGTGCAACGGGCGGTCATCCGGCTGCCGTACTACACGCTTCGGCCGCGCGCGGCTCTCGACACCCTCGACGTCGTGCTCTGCGCGACGAGCCCGATGGCCAAGACGGGATTTGATGCGGGCGGAGTGCTCCTGCGCCTTGCTCGCCAGATCGCCGAGGCCGTCCCTCGTCGTACGACACTGCACCTGTTTGCCGACAGCATGTTCTACCCGCAGGTGAAGGCTGGAGCCGACGCGATCCGGGGCCAGACCATCGTCTACGACCCGCAGGAGGCCGAGCGCTATGCGCTGCCGCGCCGAGTGCCCGACCTCGACGACTCTTACGACATCACCAACCCGTGGCTGCTGTGGATCCGCGATGCGCTGCACGGCCGCGGCGTCGACGTCCTGCACTTCATTTGTCACGGCTACCTGTCCGGTGACCGGGGCGCGATGGCGTTCTCGTCGTCGCCGCTGGTGAACACCGACAGCGATTACTCGCGTTTCGTCGGCCTCGGCCAGACCTGCTCGCTGATGACGCAGATCGGCGCGTGGTCGTACGCCGTCTCCGGACCGCCGCACAACTACTCGCAGACCGCGCTGCGCGAGCTCGGTGACAGCTTCGCGCGCAACGGCCCCGGCTTCGTGCGGGAACACGACTCCAACGACGACCCGGAGTTCGCCGACGCCGGCGCGGCGTACGGTTTTCTCTACCGGAGCGGGCCACCGACGCCACCGCCGCGTACGCCGTCGGTGACGTACTGGGCGCATCCGCGACTCGTCGACGAGTTCCCGGACTCGGCGTCGGGCGACGACCTGCTGACCGAGGACGGGTCGAGCAGCGTGTTCGCCGCCGAGACCCAGCAACTCATCGATTCGGAGGAGACGCCGGCCTGGCTCGCGTCCACCACCCGGCTCGTGGAGCGGGTGCAGGCCAAGTGGCTCGACGTCGGCGGGCGCAAGGAGGAAGCGATCTCCAGCGTCTCCACCAGCGACGCGGAAGTCGCATTGCGCAGCGTGACCGAACTGCTCGCGCGGCACGTGCACACCGAGCGCGGCGAGACCCAGGGAACGGTGCCGTCATGACCGCCCGAATGGTCGTGCGGGTGACACCGTTGCTGACCGCCGCTGGCGACCCGCAGCTCATGCTGTCGCTGGAGGAGCCCGCTGCGGACGGCGTTGCCATCATGCAGTGCAACGGCACCGAGCCCGAGCTGGTCAACCTGGCCAGCGATCCCATGACCGCCGACAGCGTGCTCACCGCCGGCCGTTTCCTGTTCGACAAACTCACGGCGCACCCGGACATCGATCTCGAGCTCAAGCACTCGATCACCCCGGCGGCCCCGGCCCGGCAGCTGTACGTCGAGTTGCGCGGGCAAGGACTCGCCGAGTCCGTGCCCTGGGAGATGCTCTGCTCGCCGTCCGACGACTTCCTCTCGCTCGACGCGCGCTGGCCTGTCAGCAGGCTGGTGCAGGCAGTCGACGGAACGGCCGGCGTACGGGCGTTCCGCCCGCCGTTGCGTGTCGCGCTGCTGCTGTCGTGCCTGAACATTCCGGCCGCTCCCGAGTGGCGGCAGATCTGGCAGGCGCTGTCCGCGGCGGCGTTCCCGATCGAGGTGCTCGTCCTCGTCAGCGAGGAGGAGCTGCATCAGGAGATCGCCGCGATCGGCGATCCGCGCATCACCGTCGAAGGGTTGCCGACCGAGATCGCGAAGCTGCAGCAGCGAGTTTCGACCTTCGCGCCGCACGTACTGCACGCCTTCTGCCACGGGTCGCTCGAGGACGGACCGCACCTCCAGCTGGCGACGGCCGCGGACTGGGTGGCGGGCGCACCGCTGCGGTCGGTGCTGCTCGAGCCGCACCAGATCAACGAGCTCAGCAACCCGGCGGAGCCGACGTGGCTCGCGATGCTCAACTGCTGCGACGTCGGCTCGCCAGTCGGCACTGTGCACTCGCTGGCGCGCGACCTGGTCAACCGCGGTCCGTTCTCCGCGTCCATCGCCATGCGCGAGCCAGTCGTGCCTGAGGACGCGGTGAACCTGTCCGGCGGCTTTTACCCTGGCCTAGTGGCGGCCGTGCAGAGGGTCGTCGAGGCCGATGGCGCGGTCGGCGAGATCGACTGGGCGTCGCTGATGGTCGAGCCCCGCCGGCGCTTGTGCGAGAGCCACCAGGACGGCTCGCCTTTCAAGGCGGCGGCCAAGTCGACCAAGCAGTGGACACTGCCGATCCTGTACGTGCGGCCGACCGCGTTTCAGGCGAACCTGGACAAGCGAGCCGGTACGACGACCGCCGACTCCCTGACGCTGGAGCTGCTGCGGACCCTCAGGTCGCAGCTGCCGCCCGATGCCCCGGCGAGTTTGCGCGCGGAGATCGAGGCGAAGATCGCCGAACTCGAGGCCGGCACGAAGTGACCCTCGAGGTCTCCGCGTTCGCCGGTGTCGGGCTGCCGCTGTCGGTGCAGGCGAACGCGTGGACCGGCGAGGACGTGACTGGCGAGCTCGGAGAGGCGAAACGCTGGGGGATCGGCGGCCAGGCGCTGCTCGGCGTGAAGAAGTTCATGCGTCCCGAGGCGGCAGCCGATCCAGCCGACTTCTCCGACCCGCGCATCGGGTGGGGCCTGGTGCTGCCCGAGAACGAAGGCATCCCGGTCGAAGCGCGGGCCCGAGCCGACGACGCGCCGGAGCCGATCCGGGCGCTCTTGGCAGCGCGGCAGCCGGCGGCGCGGGTCCTGCGCTACCGAGCCGGCGCGGTCACCGCCGTCACGTCCCTTCGCGACTACGCAGCGGGCAACGACGTGGCGATCAGTGGCTCGCCGCCGGGTATCGGCAGCGGCAAGCTGCCGATGTACCTGCTGCTGTACGGCGGGCCCGACGTACTCCCGTGGGGCCTGCAGTATCAGCTCAGCGCAGGCCGGCACGTCGGGCGCCTGCACCTGACCGGCAGTGCGCTCGAGAACTACATCGGTGCGCTGCTCGACGGCTGGGCTTCGTCGAAGACGCGGTACGACGCACCGGTCGTCTGGTCGGTCGATCACGGCGGCACTGACATCACCACGTTGATGCGCGGGCAGATCGCGGCGAAGGTCGCCGGCCGTTTCGCGGACGACAACGAGATGCCGGCCGCGACCTTCGTCGATGGCGGGGAGGCTACGGCCACGGCCGCGCAGCTCGTCGACGTACTCGCCTCGAACACGCCGTCGCTCATCACAACGACCAGTCACGGCATGACCGGGCCCCTCGACAAGCCAGACGAGATGGCCGCGTCGCTCGGACTGCTTGTCGACGGCCTGCATGCGACGCTCGATGTCGACGCGATGCTCGCGCGCTGGCAGCCCGACGGCGCGATCTGGTACGCGCATGCCTGCTGTTCCGCGGGGGCAGTCACGCCCAGCGCTTTCGCCGGGCTGGTTCGCGATGGCTCGATGGTCGACAAGACGTTGCGCGGCGTCGCTGGACTCGGCTCGCGTGTCGCGCCCCTGCCGACGGCGCTGCTCGGTGCGGCGAGTCCGGCGCGGGTGTTCATCGGCCACGTCGAGCCGACGTTCGACTGGACTCTCGCGTCGCCGTTCACCGGTCAACCGCTGACCGACAGCATCGTGTCCGCCATCTACGACGGCCTCTGCTCCGGCAAGCCGGTGGGGCTCGCGTTCGAGGGGCCGTACAAGCACATTGGGGAGCTGGCCAGCGCGCACGAGCGCGCGGTGCGCGAGTTCGGCGAGATGGTGCGGCCGGGCGACAGCGTGACGGCCGCGGTCTACACGAAGCTCGCGTGGATGGACCGGCAGAGCACGGTCATCCTCGGCGACCCGACAGTCGCCATACCCCTGCCCGCCTGAGTCCCGCTTTCCTGCGGGCTCCAGGGTCGTGGTCAACTCGTGCAGCGCCCGCGGCAACTGTCCCTTCCGACGGCCGTTGGCTGAGCGCAGCGCCCGGCGGCCGTTGCGCACTACCGCCTCGGCGTCCCGCGCGGCGGCCTGGGCCAGATCGCTCCACGGTGCGGGCGGTGTTCTCTGGACGGTATGGTGCCGGGTGACTTGTGACCTCGGTGAAAGGTTGGCGAGTACCCGGCGCTTGCGGTCAAGCTCGCCGAAACTCTTGATCGCTCTCGTCCTCCTGAGTTCGACCGTCGCATGCCAGCCGAAGAACAAAGTCTCCCTGCGCAACGAGTCGGCGACCTCAGTCAAGGTTTCGTTCGGCCATTCCGGGGATCGGGATGCGCCGTACGTTGTAGCTGAGGATCTTGCGCCACAGGCTGTCGTGCACGCGACGGTGCACAGGCTCGACGACGCAAAGGGCTGCGACACGACCGGATTCCTTCTTGCGGGCGCGGCCGATGGGAGAACCGCTCGGTTCGGTCCGCCGGTTTGCCAGCGCCAGCGATTCCACCTGGCCGAGAGTCAGCTGCGGGCTCCGTAGTGCCAGGCCATCGGCGCCCATCCCGCGTAGTCGTCGCAAGTGTCCTGTTGCTGTCGATGGTGGGTTGCGGCCGAACGGGACCGGAACGAACAACACATGGCGATGCATCCGCCGAGCCGGAGCACGTAGACGAGAGACCCGCACCGCCGCGGCCAAGTGGCCTGCACTCCTACAGCCCATTCCCTATGCCGGCGAGTACACGCACCCCCGACGCGACGGTGCCGTCCTTTGACGGGGATCGATTGATTCCGGCGTGGCGCGCGAAGCAAATCTCTACGGACCTCTTCGTTAGGTACGCAGTCATGCTGGTCGTGGGAGACGACCACGAGATCCCTGCCCACCTTCGCCCTACGAAGCCGCTTCACAGCGATGGCCGCGGCGCGTACCTGGCGTTCGCCGTCAGCCTGGCGCCACAGACCTCCGCAGCGACGCAAGCCTGGTTGCAGCAGACGCTCAGCGTTCGAGAGAAGTAGCAGCGGTCGGATTGGTCGACCGCCGGCTGCTCTAAGCCAGGAGCTCGGGCGGCGTACCGCTCGCCGCGCGGGCGTCGTCGATGCTGCGCAGCCGCGGCACTGCGGAGAACGCCACCCACAGAGTTGCGGCGCTCATTCCAACCGCGCCCGAGACCATCGCGGTGTACGGCCCGGCCTGGCTAGCGGTGATTCCGCCAATCGCGGCTCCTGGTGGGATGGCGCCCCAGGAGATCAGCCGGTACGCCGCGTTGACACGTCCGCGCAGCTGCTCCGGGATCGCGGTCTGCCGCAGGCTCACGGCGTGGACATTGGCGACACCGATACCGACGCCCATGACGGCGAAGATCGCGCACAGCAGCGCCAGTGCGCCGTCACCGACTTGGCCGGCGAGCGACACTGCGATCGGTGCGGTGTTGCCCAGGATCAGAGTGATAAGCAGCACCCGCCCGTAGCCGAAACGACCGGTGACCCGGGAGCCGAACCAGGCGCCGACAAACGAACCGACTCCGCCGGCGGTGAACACCAGCCCGATCCCAGCCGGGCCTATTCCGAGCGATCGCACGGTGTAGAGCAGCAGGCCGAGGATGAACATCTCGTTGAAGAGGTTGAACGTCGTGGCCTCGCCGAGCAGCGCGCGGATGTAGCGGTGACGCACCGCCACCCGAAGCCCGTCGGTGATCTCCCGACCGGACGAGCGCAGCGGCGGCGCCGGAGTTGGCACGTCACGGGCTGCGGACGGCTGCTCGATCCTGATACGACGCAGGCTGAGCGCGGACCCGAGGAACGAGATCGCGTCGACAGCGACGGCGAACGGCGCCGAGATCGCCTCGACGAGCAGACCGGCCAGGCCGCGCCCGCCGATTTCGCTGGCCGACGAGCTGGCGGCGATCTTGCCATTGGCGTCTACTAGCTGGTCGCTGTGGACGATGCTCGGCAGGAGCGCGAAGTCGGCGATCTGGTAGAGCACGGTGAGGATTCCGGCCGCGAAGACGACCGGGATGAGCAGTTCGACTTGGGTGAGACCCGCCCATACCGCGATCGGGATCATGGCGGTCAGGGCGAAGCGACCCACGTCGGCGCCCACCATCAGCGACAGACGCTGCTCCCTGCGCCGGTCGACGAGTACGCCGAGCGGCAAGGTCGCGAGTACGAACGGAAGGAACTGCGCTACCCGCAGCAGCGAGACCTCGGCGGCGCTGGCCGACAAGGTGATGAGTGCGAGCAACGGCAGGGCGAGCTCGGAGATCTCCGAGCCGAACGAGGACACGGTGGACGCGGTCCACAGCCGTCGGTAGTTGCGGTTCGACCAGGAGCACCGACGCGCTGACGACGCCGGCAGAGCTGATGCGTTGGCTGCGTAGCGCCGGGCTTTCGGACGCTGCTCGAGCGAGCGCGGTCGACGTACGACGCGCGGTCGCCTTGCGGGAAGCGCTGCGGGAGGTGTTGGAGGCCAACCACTCCGAGTCGCCGGTGCCGGCGCGTGCAATCGCCGCAATCAACGGGGCGGCCGAGCGCGCTCACCTCTCGCTCGCACTGACCGCCGACGCCGGTTGGTCCGCGCGACCGCGAGCCGCTGCTATCGACGGCGCACTCGGCGAACTCTTGGTGATCTTCGTTGAGGCGATGGCTGACGGAACGTGGCGCCGGTTGAAGGTCTGCGTGAACGATGCTTGCCGGTGGGCCTTCTACGACAACTCACGAGCGCGATCGGGCAAGTGGTGCTCGATGCAGGTGTGCGGCAACCGCGCGAAGCAGCACGCATGGCGGGCGCGCCAGGACTAGTGGGACTCAGGCCGACGGTGCGGTTTGACGGCTACAGGCTGGCGAGGAGGCGGCCGGTGTAGCCGGCGGTCACGGACCAGAACATCACGGCGTACCCGCGCTCGCCGAGCCGGCGGTTGAGGCTGCGCCCGACGAGAGTCGACCCGATCATCAGCGGTACGGCGACGCACGCCAGCTGAAAGGACCGCCCGCTGAGCAGCTGCGCTTCCGTGTAGATCGCGGTCTTCGTCACGTCGCCGAACAACGACACCACCGACGCCGCACCGACCATGTGTAGCCGGTCGAACTTCAGCGCGCGCAGCGCGATGCCCTTCAGCGGTCCCGACGTGCCGGAAAACCCTGACGTGAGGCCGGACGCGAGCGCGAGCACCGGCGCGGAACGGCGGCGGGCGACGTCGAGGTGCAGCCGTTCGAAGACGACGGCAAGGACGATGCTGGCGATGACGGCGGCAGTCACCAGACGTTCCGGCGCAGCCACGAGCACCGCGGCGCCGACCGCCGCGCCGACGACGGTGGCGAGCACCACCCACGCCGACTTACGGAACGGAATTGTGCCGCGGTACGCGACTAGCTTCACGACGTTGTTAGCGGCCAGGAGCAACGCGCTGAGTGCAGCGCCTTCCTTGGTGCCGAGGATCAGCGCGAGAGCCGGAACGAGTACGAGCGACCCGCCGAGACCCGCTGAACTCGACACGACGAACGCCGCGACGACCGCGACCAGCGCGAGGGCGATCTCCATCTCGTTCATCGCGGCGATTTCGTGCCTGGAGCCACAGGCGCTCGCCTTCCCGTCGCAGCGCGATCTTGATGTCGGATTGACGCGAGACGGGTCAGACCGCGCGGTGCTCGGTCCATGCTCGTCCATCCCAGTACTGCCGCCCCGCTCCGTCCGGAGCCGGATACCAGCCAGCCGCGGGCAGCGGGACGTCTCCAACGATGGTGTTCGCGGTTTGAGCGGCGGGAAAATGCTGCTGGGCCATGGTGACGTTGACACCAGGTCCGCCGGCGTAGGCCACGTTGTGCGCACTGCAGGCCATGACGAGCGCGACAACCCAGCCCACGCCAAAGAACCAGCCCGTGAAGAAATTGACCAGCCCGATTGCTCCGGCGTTCGACTTGCCCCGGGTCGCGGCGATGGCCCACGGCAACATGTAGCCAAGGGTGACGACGGCAACGACCCACGCGATTGCGGTGTGCGCGGTGTCGTTGCGCTGATCCGTCATGAGGCCGCCAGGCGCGACCGAAGGGTACGCGCTGTACGCAGGCATCATCGGTTGCTGTGGTGTCGCCCATCCGGCGGGCTGAGTCAGCTGCCGGTTCTCGTACGGGTTCTCGGACACGGATCCCCCTAGTTGGTCGGACGAAGCGACCCTACTGGCGGCGTGCGCCATCTCAGCGTGAGTCGCCGGGTTGAAGAGTTGCTCGAGTCTCGCGGGTCGTGATTGCGCAACGCAAGAGTTCCGTTGTCCGATTTTTCCGCTAAGTTCCACCGGGGGTGCGCCCATGCCTGCAGCGCCTGTTCTCAAAGTCGTCGTCACCCACCGGGCTGCCGCCCGCGCCAAGTACGGCGCTTCGGGCTGGTCGAAGATCCGCAGCGAAGTGACCAAGCTCGCCAAGGCCGACAAGGCGCGCGGCATCACCACCAAGTTCTTCGCGCTCGACTCGGCTGCCGACAGCAACAAGGTCGGGGCGACGCCCGTCATCTCCGCTGCCGACGCGGCAGCGACCAAGTCCAGCGTCGATCGCATCTACTCGGCGTGGAATCCGGCGTACCTGCTCCTGCTCGGTGGTCCTGAGCTGGTCGCGCAGCACAGCCTGGCAAACCCGCTGTGGACCGGCGACCCGCAGGACGACCCCGACCAGTTCATCCGCAGCGATCTGCCTTACGCCTGCGACGCGCCGTCGTCGCCGAGCGTGTCGGCATTCACCGGCGCGACCCGCGCGGTCGGCCGGCTGCCCGACCTCGTTGGCGACGCCGACCCCGACTATCTCGTCGACCTGCTGCGGCAAGCTGCAACGGCGGCGCCACGCGCCAGCGCGGTGCCCACGCCCGTCTTCGCCCTGAGCACCAAGACGTGGAAGGTCTCGACACAGCTCACACTCGGCAAGCTCGCGGGGGTGAGCGGCACGGTGGTGACGGTGCCGCCGCAGGACTCGGTGTGGACGGCGGCCGAACTCGCCCCGGCGCTGCACCTGGTCAACTGCCACGGCAGTGAGTTCGACGCGAAGTGGTACGGCGAGGCGACGCCGGGGCAGTTCAACCTGCCCGTTTCGATGAATGCCGCGCTGCTGCCCGGACTCGTCGCCCGGGGCACGGTCGTCGCGGCCGAGTGCTGCTACGGCATCGCGCATTGGCCGCCAGCGGCGGCCGGAGGGCAGGCCGGCGTCGCGCAGACGTTTCTGCGCGAGGGCGGGAGCGGCGTGTGGGGCTCGTCCAACACGGCGTACGGGCCGGCGGCGGCCAACGAGTACGCCGACGTCATCTGCTTGCACTTCCTCAACGAACTGCTCGCCGGCGCGTCGCTCGGGCGCGCGGCGCTCACCGCGCGGCAGAAGTTCGTGCAAGGCCAGTCGTTCCTCGACCCCACAGATCTGAAGACGCTCGGGCAGTTCGAGCTGCTCGGTGACCCGTCGATCCATCCCGTCTCGCGGCCGGGACAGCCCGTCGTACCGCCTGGTACGCCGACTCCGCCCATCGGAGGGATCGGCGCAGTGCCGCATTCGGTACGGCGGGCTGACGCCGTGATCCCCCCGGGCGTGCTGTCGCGCCGGGCGATGCTGACCGCGGTCGGCCGGGCGCTGGAGGCGACGGCCGTCGCGAGCAACGACGAGCCGAGTTCGCGCGCGCGCCTGACGCGAGGCAAGTTCGAGAAGCTCGTCGGGTACGCGCTGCCGGAGGGGGCGCGCATCCGCACGTTCGACACGACGAGTCCGCTCTCGCGCGTCCCCAAGGGGAGGGCGTCTCGCCGCGCGTCCGCGTTGGCGCACTCGCTTCGGGCTGCGGCACCGGAGCGGATGCCGGTCGCGCACGTCGCGTTCATCCCGCCCGCGTCCGGGCGACGGCAGACCGTGGTCGTCGTCCGTGACGAGCCCGGGGGACCGGCCGAGGTCAGGATTGCGGTGGTGCGATGAGCGATCAGGAGACGGTCAAGGGCACGGTGTCGGTGCGCCGCGTCGCGACGGGCTCGAAGAGCGAACAGGTGACGGCGGTGCTCGACGCCGGTGACCGCAGCTGGCTGCTCCGCCGTACCGGCGGTCCGAGCTTCGGCGTCGACGAGGACCTGGCAGCGTTCGAAGGAAAGACCGTGACCGCAACGGGTTTCGCGGGATCGGGAGTCTTCCTCGCAACCGACATCGCGTCAGACGAGTGAGTGAGCTCGACGCGCCGTTGCCGCGGTACGACTTCGTCGAGCGCCACAGACGGACCGTCCACGCCTCGCCGCCCGTCGTACGACCACGTCAGACGTGCCGCTCGCGGCAAGTAGTCGCCCGACGTTCGTGGCGTCAACGCGGTCGAGAGCCACGACGGTTGTCGCCGGCTGACGTATCAACCGCGCGAGCCGCGCCTGTTGTTCGGGTCGTCTGATCGCCTGCGAGAGCGCGCTTGCGGGGACAGTGATGGCAGCGTTCGTCTGTGCGGCCCGGGCGAGCAACACCACGACACGACGGTCGTCGCGGTCGAGCGCGATGAGCCCGCCAGCGTCGAACGTGATGCCGACCGTCACGCCGCCGGCCTCTTCTTGCGCCGCTTCGTTGTCCCGAGGATCTCGTCCGCCCACGCGCGTTCTTCCGTTGTCAGCGCGCCGCCGGTCCTTGCAAGAGCCTCAGCGAGAAGAGCGCCCCATCCGGCGATGTCAATGAGGCTTACGCCGACGGCGTGCTGCACGAATCCCGACACGCTGGGCGCCGCGCCCGACATCCCCAGCGCCGGATCGCGACGGCTGGCGCGCGGTGGTTCGAGCCGGTCAAAAAATCCTTTCCACAGAAGGCTTTGGGGGCCGGTTTTTGTCGGAGGTGGCCGGTAGGTTTGCCCTATCGCGATCAGCCTTCCCCGCGCATCGCAACCGGTGTTGTTCTGCGCTGAGGGAGGTT
>JBKJZO010000154.1:0-17401 GCA_046715235.1 Mycobacteriales bacterium | reverse complement strand
TCCGCGACAAGCAGTGCGTCTTCCCCGGCTGCCACGTCCCGCACGACCGGTGCGACGCCCACCACCTCATCTTCTGGCTCTTCGGCGGCCGCAGCGACCTCGCCAACTACGCCCTCGTCTGCCCCGCCCATCACCGCTACGTCCACGAAGGCGGCTGGACCCTCATCCGCAACCGCGACGGCACCTGGTCGGCGTATCCGCCCTAGCCGCCCGAAGCGGTCCCACGGCGCAGCCGGAACGCGGCAGCGCCGACTTCAGCCGCCGGCGATGCCGATGTACATCGACGCAACCATCTCGTCGAGCACCAGATGCTCGGCGGGCGGTCGAAGGCCGCGCGCGGCGAGGGCGTGACACAGGGCGATCCGAGCCTCCAGGACGTCCTGACTGGCCCGAAGCGTGGCGTCGGCCAGCACTTCGTTGCGGTTGTTCAGGTAAGCCAGCTCCGAGGCGGCGAGCACCGCGACCGCACGGGCGTGGCGGAGCGCAACGGTGGCCATCTCGTCGGCGTCTCCCGCGCGCTGGATAAGCGCCAGATCCGGCGTCAGTTGGTCGGGCGTCAGATGGTCGGGCGTCAGTTGGTCGGTCATCAGTAAATCCCCTGCCACGTCCCCGTGACGCACCCGGCCGCGTGGGAAGCGCTAGAGCGGCCTGGCGCTGATGTCTTAACGCCGTGGTACCCGCAGCGCGTTCCGCGGGGTTAGGGCAAGGGTAAGCACCGATCCGTCGGCACACCAGAGTGAAATCAGTCGAAATCCCACATGCTGTGGGAATCGTGGAAATGGAACACGAAGCGGCAGCTTGCACAAACTCTCAGCATGCGACGACACCTCAGCGACGAATAGGTTGTCAGGCCAACTAGACTGTCGTACTGTCTAGTCCATGGAAGAACAGCAGTGGCCCGCGGAGTGGATGCGCGGCGTGCTCTCGCTGTGCGTTCTCGCGCTCGTTGCAGATGAGGAGACCTACGGCTACGCGGTCGCGCAGCGACTGAAGGCCGCCGGTCTTGGCACGGTCAAGGGCGGCACGTTGTACCCAGTCCTCACTCGCCTCGAGCAGGAGGGGTTGGTCACCTCCGCCTGGCGTGAGGGAGACGGCGGGCCGGGACGCAAGTTCTTCGCCGCCTCGCCCGCGGGCCGGGCCGCGCTCCGCGAGCGCACCACCAACTGGCTGACCTTCACCGAGCGGGCCGGCGGTCTGCTTACGTCGGGGAGTGTGACCGCATGACGACCGAAGTTCAGACCTACAGCAACGAACTCCTATTCGCTCTACGTATGCGCGGCGTGCCGGGCCCGAAGATCGCCGAGGCACTCGCCGAGATGCACAGCCACCTCACGGAGACAGGTGAGAGTCCGCGGGAGTCGTTCGGATCGCCTCAGGCGTACGCCGACGAGATCGCCGCGGCGCTGGGCGGACCCGACAGCTCTGTTCCCCTATGGCGCAGCATCCTCACGTGGAGCACCGCGGCGTACGGGATCGGCGGCTGGGTCGGTACCTGGCTCCTGCTCGACGGCCTGCGCGCAGCGACCTCCGGGCAGCGTGCGCCTCTGCACCTGCCGGCTTCCGCTTCGGTACTACTCGGACTGGCCATGCTCGCCGCGTTGGCCGTGGCGTTTGGCCGACTGGCCCGCCGACCCGACACCCAGGTACTCGACCCACGGACGGGCGAGGACATGACGCCGCCGCGGCCGCGTTGGGTACTCCCGGTCATGGTGGCCCCACCGGTGCTGATCCTTCTGGCCGCGATCGTGGCGGTCGTGCAGCGCTGACCGCATTGATGGTGGGGGTCCGGTCCATTCACAATCCCCGACACGAACTCAAGCCCAGTCCTGGTGGCTGGCCGTGCGCAGCTCTCGTCAGCGGCGGGGCGGCCTCTTGAGCAACTCGCGGGCCATGACGACCCGCTGGATTTGGTTGGTCCCCTCGTAGATCTGGGTGATCTTCGCGTCGCGCATCATCCGCTCGACCGGGTACTCCTGGACATAGCCATAGCCACCCAGCAGCTGTACGGCGTCGGTCGTCACCGACATCGCGACATCGGACGCGAAACACTTCGCGGCCGCCGACACGAAAGTGAGGTCAGGCTCCCCCCGCTCGGCCTTCGCCGCGGCGGCGTAGATGAGATGACGGGCTGCCTCGATATGCATCGCCATATCGGCGAGCATGAACTGCACCCCCTGGAACTCCGAGACGGGGTGCCCGAACTGCTGGCGCTCCTGCACGTACGCCGACGCGAAGTCGAGCGCACCCTGGGCGAGGCCGAGTGCCTGCGCGCCGATGGTGAGCCGGGTGTGGTCAAGAGTGCGCAGCGCGGTAGCGAAGCCGGTGCCGGGGTCGCCGATGATGCGGTCGCCGGGGATCCGGCAGTCGTCGAATTGGATCTCGGCCGTCGGCGAGCCACGGATGCCCATCTTCTTTTCGTGCCGGCCGACGCTGAACCCGGGGTCGGTCGACTCGACGACGAACGCCGAGATGCCGTGCGAGCCCGCCTCGGGATCGGTCACGGCCATCACGGTGTAGAGCGTCGATACCCCTGCCCCGGTGATGAAGCGCTTCGACCCGTTGAGCACCCAGCCGTCGCCGTCGGGCACGGCACGCGTCCTCATCGCCGCCGCGTCGGATCCCGACCCGGGCTCGGTCAGCGCATAGCTGATCAAAGCCTCGCCGCTCGCAACCCGCGGCAGGTAGGTGCGCTTGAGCTCCTCGCTTCCCACCAGCAGCATGCCCTGCGTCCCGAGCTTGTTGACCGCGGGGATCAGTGACGACGACGCGCAGACCCGCGCGATCTCCTCGACGACGATCGCGCTCGCGATGGCGTCGGCTCCAGGTCCGCCGTACTCCTCGGGAATGTGTACGGCGAGCAGCTCAGCGCGCTTCAGATGCTCGAAGACGTCCCACGGGAACTCAGCCGACTCATCGATCGCCGCGGCGCGAGGCGCAATCTCCTTCTCGGCCAGGGAGCGGACGGCGTCGCGCAGAAGTTCGTGCTCCTCGCTCAGGCGGTAGAGCTCGAAAGTCATGCGATCACCACCCCGCTCCGGTAGACCGAACGCCGTTCGGCCATGCTACGGCCACGTGGGGGGTCAGGGACGGCTGTCGGAGACCAAACCGAGTTCGAGCGCCAGCTCCGCGAGCCGGCCGCGCTTCTGGTTCTGCGGCAGGTCCTCGATGCCGAACTTCGCGAACAGCACCCGCAGATGGGTCTTGACCGCGTCGAGGCTCAGAACCAGTTGGTCGGCGATCTGCTGGTTGCTCGCCGGCGTCGCGTACGGGCGGCCGTCGGCGTACGGGCGGCACAGCGCGGCCAGGACGGAGCGCTGCGGTTCGGTCAGCCGGGCCAGCGCCGGCAGCGGCTGGCCCACGATCGTCTGGTCGCTCTCGGTCTGCGGCGGCGCGCAGAACGTCAGGACGGTCACGCCTACCCTGATCGCGTCGCGGTCTTTCAGCCGGACCCGGGCCGTGAGCCGCCGGCCGTTGACGAACGTCCCGTTGCGGGAGAGCCCGTCGTCGACGACCGTCCACTGCCCACCGAGCCGCTCCATCGTCGCGTGCACCCGCGAGATCTCGCCGTCGCCGGTGATGCTTACGTCAGCAGAGCCCGAACGGCCGATCGTCACGGCGGCGCCGTCGGGCGGCAGCGGCCACTGCTGCTGCTCGCCGGTCCCGATCCAACGCGACAGGTAAGGGTCGCGCGGCTCTGGCGCCATCGGGGCCTCCCCTCCAAACCGTGCTCCGCGGGCCCCCGACGAGCCGGTTCAGGGTGGGCAGATGCGCCACCTTGGGTGGCTTCTGTTGGACGTCGGCCGGGCCGAGCCTATTCGCACGGTCACAACACGAAGAGGCGATCACGATGAAGCACCGACACGTCCCGCAGCCTGTTCTCGGTCTGGCTACCGCGTTTGCGGTCGTTGCGCTCGTTCTCGGCGTTGCCGCCGCGCAGGCTGCGCCCGCCGCCGCCGCCAGCCGGCGGGTCTACTTCAAGAGCCCTGAGGCGGCGATGCGCTACCTGGCGTCGGCGTACAACCGAGGTGACGTCGCCGCCCTCAAGAAGGTGACAACACCCCGTGCGCGGCGCGAGCTGCTGGAGATGCGAGCGATCGCCACCGACCTGTCGCTGCGGAACTGCGCACACAGCTCGGACGGCACCGCGTCGTGCGAATTCGATCATGGCTACCCGAAGGCCATGAGCGCGCACACGCACGGAGAAGCCCACTTCAAGGTCGCGCCGGCCAGGAAGTACGGCTGGTACATGACCGTGATGGAGGACTGCGGCTAACGCGGCAGCCATGCCCGCCGTGCCGCCTCCCGGATGCGCGGCTTCCCGCGCCCCCCTGTAGCATTCGCGGGTCCACATCGTCGACGCGAGGACCGCAGGGTGACGCACAAGCTGACCGTTTTCGGCACCGGGTATCTCGGAGCGACCCACGCGGTTTGCATGGCAGAACTCGGCTACGAGGTCCTCGGCGTCGACGTCGACGAAACGAAGTTGGCCAAACTCACGGCCGGCGAGGTGCCCTTCTTCGAGCCCGGGCTCGAGCCGCTGCTGCGCAAGAACCTCGATTCCGGGCGGCTGCACTTCTCCAGTTCGTACGCCGACGCCGCGGCTTTCGGCGACGTCCACTTCATCTGCGTGGGCACTCCGCAACGCGGCGACTCGCTCGCGGCCGACATGCGCTTCGTCGACTCCGTCGTCGAAAACCTGGGTCCGCACCTGACCGGCACGGCACTCGTCGTCGGCAAGTCGACCGTGCCGGTGGGCACGGCCGAGCGGCTGGCCGCCCGCCTCGCCGAGCTGGTGCCGCAGGGTGCCGAAGTCGAACTCGCGTGGAACCCCGAGTTCCTGCGCGAAGGCTTCGCCGTCGAGGACACGCTGAGCCCCGACCGGCTCGTCTTCGGCGTCCACCCCGGCGGCAAGGCGGAGGGCGTGCTGCGCGAGGTCTTCGCGCCGGTCATCGCGCTACCGACGCCGGTTGTGGTCACCGACCTGCCGACGGCGCAGCTGGTCAAGGTCGCCGCCAACGCTTTCCTCGCCACCAAAATCTCATTCATCAACGCGATGGCTGAGGTGTGCGAGACGGTCAACGCCGACGTGAAGAAGCTGTCCGAATCCCTGTCCTACGACAGCCGCATCGGGGGCCGGTTCCTGCACGCGGGGCTCGGGTTCGGCGGGGGCTGCCTGCCCAAGGACATTCGGGCGTTCATGGCACGCGCCGAGGAGCTCGGCGTGGAGTCGGCGCTGTCCTTCCTGCGCGAGATCGACGCGATCAACCTCCGTCGCCGTCAGCGCATGGTGGATCTGGCGCTCGAGCACGTGGGCGGGTCGTTCGGCGCCAAGCGCGTCGGCGTACTCGGTGCCGCGTTCAAGCCCAACTCCGACGACATCCGCGACTCGCCTGCTCTCGACGTCGCCTCGACGATCAAGGGCCTGGGCGCGACCGTGACCGTCTACGACCCGCAGGCCAACGAGAACGCGAGCCGCAAACACCCCGAGCTCGAGTACGCCGACAGTGCGGTCGACGCGGCCCGCGGCGCACACGTCGTCCTGCACCTCACGGAGTGGCGGGAGTTCCGCGACATGGACCCGGCCGTGCTCTCCGACGTCGTCGCGGACAAGCAGATCGTCGACGGCCGCAACGCGCTCGAGCCCGAGCGGTGGATCGCGGCCGGCTGGCACTACCGCGCGCTGGGCCGCCCGTACCGCTGATTTCGTCCGCCGAAGCTAGGTATGCGCGCCCGCCAGACTCCGGTGTCGGGCCGGTCGGCAAGCCCGCACATCGCCTCGATGACGAAGCCGATCATGTCGCGGGCCGTGAGCGTCGCCGGTATCACGAGATCGGCGTCGGTCTTTCCGACGTGGGTGACCGCACCGCCAACGGGGATGACCAGCGAACGCCTGGTCGCGATCTCGGGGAACGTCAGATGCAGCCGCCACATCTCGGGCGCGCCGTACCCGTTGGCCCGCCAGATCGTCGCGGTGAATGGGTGCTTGTGATCGCGGCGGCGAGTCCCGTGGCCGCGGACCCAGTCCCTCTCCGCCTCCACGACGAGGACGACCTCGTCGCTCGCGGGCAGGCTCTTGAGCATCGCGGCCGGCGTCGTTAGGTCGGCCACTGAGAAGGTCGACCATTCATGCGCGGAACCGTCGTGATTCACAGCGTGCGAGTGACCTTGCGAAGGCCGCGTGGCGTGTCCGGGTCGGCACCCCGCTCGAGGGCCAGATGCAGCGCCAGCTGCTGGAGCGGCACGACCTCGAGGATCGGCGAGAGCTGGTCGGGCGTGTGCTGCGGAAGCGCAAGCACCGGCCACGCAGGATTCGCGGCCGAGCCCCTGCCGATGCACAGCACGTCGGCATGCTCGGCGGCTAGCCGGCCTAGTACGTCGGCCATCGCGTCACCGCCGATACCCGGCGAGTTGATGGCGATGACCGGCACTGAGTCGTCGATCACGGCGACCGGGCCGTGCATGAAGTCGGCCCCGGAGAACGCCTGCGCCGAGACGTACGACGTCTCCATCAGTTTCAGCGCGGCCTCCTGCGCCGTCGCCGAGGAGTAGCCGCGACCGGTGACGACGAGGCGCTGCGCGAAGCGGTAGCGCGCCGCGTGCTGCGCGACGTCGTCCTCCTGGGTAAGGACCTCGCGCCCGAGAGCCGGGAGTTCGGCAGCCGCGGACCCCTCGCCACCGGCGAGATGCTCAATCAGCAGGTAGAGCGCGAGTAGCTGCGCCGTGTAGGACTTCGTCGCAGCGACGGCCCGCTCGGGCCCGGCGAGGATGTCGATGTGCAACTCGGCGGCGCGCGCCAGTGCTGAGCCGGGATTGTTGGTGACCGCGAGGGTGAGCGCCCCGCATTCGCTCGCCACCTCGACCGACTTCACAAGATCAGGCGAGCCACCGGACTGGCTGACCGAGATCAGCAGCACGTCCTGCAATTTCGGTCGCGACCCGTAGGTGGTCATGGTCGAGGGGGACACCGATCCCGCGGGCAGCTGCAGGAGGATTTCGACTAGGTACTTGCCATAGAGCGAGGCGTTGTCGCTCGTGCCGCGCGCCGCGAAGAGCACGAAGCGGGGGCGCCGGTCCGCGATCTGCGCGGCAACGGCGTCGATGTTGGCGCGGCCTTGCGTCAGCAGCCGCTCCCAGGCTTGCGGCTGCTCCCTGATCTCCTGGGACATGAGCTGCCCGGGGCGCTCGGTGGTGGCAGGCGGGGGCGTCATCTGACGACCTCGCGGCCGCCGACCCATACTCGCCGCGGGACGAGGTCGTCGTCCCACCAGACGAGGTCGGCGCAGGCACCGACGGCCAGCCGGCCCAGATCCGGGCGCCCGATCACGTCGGCGGGGACCACCGTCGCCGCGGCGAGTACCGTGGCGGCGTCGATGCCGGCCGCCACCATCCGCCGTACTCCTTCATCGAGCGTGATCCCGGCGCCGCTGATCGTGCCGTCCTCGCGGCGTCCGAGCCCGGTCTCGTCGTTGGCGACGGGTCCGCCGCCGAAATCGAGCCAGGTGCCGTCGGGCAGGCCGGCGGTGAGGATCGAGTCGGTCACCGCGACGACACGTCCCGGCGCGGCGGCGAACACCAGCCGGCAGACCGCCGGGTGGACGTGCTGGCCGTCGACAATCAGCCCGACGCAGAAGCGGGAGTCGGTCAGCACCGCACCCGGCACGCCCGGCTCCCGGTGGGTCATCGGCCGCTGCGCGTTGAAGAGGTGCGTCGTCATGGTTGCGCCCGAATCAGCGGCGGCCCACACGTCAGCAGCGAGCGCGTCGCTGTGGCCGAGTGAGACGACGACGCCCGCTTCGGTAAACCGGCGGATCGCCTCTTTCGCGCCGTCCAGCTCGGGCGCGAGCGTGACCATCACCAGCGAGTCGACGAGCCCCGGGTAGCCGAACAGTTCATCGAGAGCATCATCCGTCGGCGCCATCGCCCAGTCGACCCGGTGCGTGCCGAGCCGGTGCGGGCTGATGAACGGGCCCTCGAGGTGTACGCCGACGACGCGGGTCACCGGGTTGTGCCTGTGCGCATCGCGGGCAGCGGCGCACCGAGCTATCGCCGCTGCGAGGTCTGGCAGCGGCGCCGTGATGACGGTTGGCGCGACTGACGTCACGCCGCAGGCGGCGAGACCGGCGAGCGCGCTGGTCCACTGCGCAGGCGTCGCCGACGCGAAGTCGGCGCCGAAAACGCCGTTGTTCTGCAGGTCGATCAGGCCCGGCGTCAGCAGGCCGGTGTCGAGCGAGACCGCATCGTCCGGCGTACCCGCTGCGGCCGCAGGGAGCACAGCGGTGATACGGCCGTCGTCGACGACAACAGACCCAGGACCAGTGATCCGGCCATCGACCAGAAGCCGAGAAGCGGAGATGACCGGCACCGTAGCTCCAGTTCTTTCTGCCTGAAATTTGTCTAGACCATTTTCACTGTACCGGTCCTACTGCTTCAACGGGTAGTCGGTATTCGGTCACAGGCCGAGCTCGCGGGCGATGACCATCCGCTGGACCTCCGAGGTGCCCTCACCGATCTCGAGGATCTTCGAGTCGCGGTAGAAACGCGCGACCGGGAAGTCGTTGATGAAGCCGTAGCCGCCGTGCACCTGCACGGCCTCGCGCGCATTGGTCGCCGCTATCTCGGAGCTGTACAGCTTCGCGATCGCGGCCTCCTTCTTGAACGGCTCGCCGCGCATCATCTTCTGCGCCGCGTTGTAATAGGCCAGCCGCGCGGTGTGCGTGCGCATCTCCATGTCGGCGATCTTGAACGAAATGGCCTGGAACTGGCCGATCGGTTGCCCGAACGCGTGCCGCTGGTTCGCGTACTTCACCGACTCGTCGACGCAACCCTGCGCGAGGCCGGTGGCCAGCGCCGCAATCGCGATCCGGCCCTCGTCGAGGATCGACAGGAAGTTGGCGTAGCCGCGGCCGAGTTCGCCGAGCAGGTTCTCCTTCGACACCCGGCAGTCGTCGAACACGATCTCGTGCGTGTCGGAGGCGTGCCACCCAACCTTGGAGTACGCCGGCGCCACGCGGAATCCGTCGCAGGGCACCGGCACGAGAATCGAGCTGATCTCCTTGGCCCTGCCGTCCGTGGGAACGTCGGCTGTCAGCGCAGTGACGGTGACCAATCGCGTTATGTCAGTGCCGGAGTTGGTGATGAAGACCTTTGTCCCGTTGATAACCCACTCGTCGCCGTCGAGACGTGCCGTCGTCCGGGTCGCACCGGCGTCCGACCCGCCGCCGGGCTCGGTCAGGCCGAAGGCGCCCAGCGCCTCACCACTGCACAACTTGGGCAGCCACTCGCGCTTCTGCTCCTCGGTGCCGAAGCGGTAGACCGGCATCGCGCCGAGCCCTACGGCTGCTTCGAGCGTGATGGCAACGCTCGAGTCGACCCGCGCGAGTTCTTCGATCGCAAGACAGACGGCGAAGTGGTCGCCGCCCATGCCGCCGTACTCCTCAGGGAACGGCAGCCCGAAGAGCCCGAGCTTGCCCATCGAAGAGACGATGTCGTAGGGGAACTCGCCCGTGGCGTCCATCTCCTGCGCTCGGGGGGAGACGACCTCGCGAGCAAACTCCGCGACTGTGCGCCTGAATTCTTCGTGTTCCTCGGACAGACGCATGTCCACCACTGAGGGGCCACCTCGTTCGGATCGGCCTTGCTACGCGCGGCAACCCCAGTTTGCCACGCCCCGACGCCCGCCCGCGGACCGCCGCCCCTACGTGATCACTTTGTCAAAAGGCAGGCTGGACGCACGCGGGGAATCCAGCTCAGGGTTTGTCAAAATGATCGGCTCAGACGGGGGGGACACCGTGGCGGCGCCTCGAGAACGACCGGTCCTTACCTGCGCTGGCACGGAAACGGGCGATGAGCTCGGCTCGCAGGTCCTGCGGTTGCACGATCGCGTCGACCACCAGCTCGCTCGCGAGCCGCACGATGTCGATGTCCTCGCGGTAGTCCGACCGCAGCCGCTCGACGTACGCCGACCGCTCCGCCTCGTCGTTGATCTCGGCGATCTTGTTGGCAAAGACGGCGTTGACCGCGGCCTCCGGGCCCATCACAGCGATCATCGCCGTGGGCAGCGCAAGGCAGGCGTCGGGCTCGAAGCCGGGGCCGGCCATCGCATAAAGCCCTGCGCCGTAAGCCTTCCGGACGATGACCGAGATCTTCGGCACGGTCGCCTCCGACACCGCGGTGATCATCTTCGCGCCGTGCCTGATGATGCCCTGACGCTCGACCGCGCTGCCGATCATGAAACCGGGTACGTCGGCGAAAAACAGCAGCGGCACGTTGAACGCGTCGCACCACCAGATGAAATGCGCGGCCTTGTCGGCGGAGTCGACGAAGAGCACCCCGCCCTTGTGGGCTGGGTTGCTCGCGACGATGCCGATGACCTCGCCGTCGAGGCGCGCGAAGCAGACCAGTAGTTCCCTGGCCCACAGAGCGTGGATCTCGAAGAAGCTGCCTTCGTCGACCAAACCCTCGACGTACCGGTGCATGTCGAATGACTGCCGCTCCGAGTCGGGCACGATCGCGGCGAGGTCGACGCCGGCCTGGGGCTGCTGCGGCGCGATCGTGGGCGGCGACTGCCGCCAGTTGCCGGGCAGGTACGACAGCACCTGGCGTACGGCGTCGATCGCCGCCCGCTCGTCGGCCACCAGCATGTGGCCGCACCCCGAGACCGAGCAGTGCATGCGTGCACCGCCCATCTCCTCGAGGGTCGTCTTCTCGCCGACGACCATCTCGGCCATCCGCGGCGAGCCGAGGTACATCGACGCATTGCCCTCCACCATCACGACGAAGTCGCAGAACGCCGGGATGTAGGCGCCACCCGCCGCGCTCGGCCCGAACAGCGCGCACAGCTGTGGGATCGAGCCCGATGCCCGCACCTGACTGTGGAAGATGTGCCCGGCCCCGCGCCGGCCGGGAAAGAGGTCGACCTGGTCGGTGATGCGCGCGCCCGCCGAGTCGACGAGATAGACCATCGGCACGCCGTCGCGATACGCGCTCTCGACGATCCTGATGATCTTCTCGACAGTGCGGGCACCCCACGAGCCGGCCTTCACCGTGGAGTCGTTGGCCATCACCGCGACCGGCCGGCCGTCGACCGCGCCGATCCCAGTGATGACACCGTCGGCGGGGAGGTCGCCCGCGCTCGCGTTCGCGAACACGCCGTCCTCGACGAAGCTGCCCTTGTCGAGCAGCAGCGCGATGCGCTCGCGCGCGAACAGTTTGCCGGCCGCGGCGTTCTTGTCGTGGTACTTCGCCGCGCCGCCCTGCTCGATCGTCTTGCGCAGTTCTGCTGCGCTGTCGGGGCCCGTCATGTCGCAAGCTTCGCAGGAAGGGGCGTACGCCGGGTGCGCGGCCCCGCCCGCAACACTCGCGACGGCAGCTCGCGCCCGACGATCTGCTCGGCGCGCGCAGCAACCTCGATCAGTGCGGGCAGGTCGACTCCGGTTTCGATGCCCATGTCCTCGACCATGTGCACGAAATCCTCACTGCACAAATTGCCGGTAGCCCCTGGTGCATAAGGACATCCGCCTAGTCCGCCGACCGATGCGTCGAAGTCGTCGACGCCCAGTTGCAGCGCCGCGAGGACATTGGCGAGAGCTGCCCCGCGGGTGTCATGGAAGTGCAGATTGACCGGCATGTCGGCGTACGCCGACCGCAATT
Source organism: Mycobacteriales bacterium (assembly GCA_046715235.1). Classification (GTDB taxonomy): domain Bacteria; phylum Actinomycetota; class Actinomycetes; order BP-191; family BP-191; genus JBKJZO01. The sequence continues at coordinate 5,752 of JBKJZO010000154.1, read as the reverse complement.
CTCCGACCAGCCGCGTCACCCGCCCCGGGGTCGCCATGCCGGTCGTGTCGCCGAACGAGATGCTCGCCGCACCGTCGCGAATCGCGCGGCCCGCGACGTCGAGCACGCGGCTGACCGGCACCTCGCCTTCGTATGGGCAGCCCCAGGCCGTGGCGACGACGACCTGCACGCTCGCGCCCGCGGCCTTCGCCTCGTCGACGATCGCCGCGATCTCGTCGAGGGATTCGACCGTGCTGCGGTTGAGGTTGGCGCGGTTGTGCGTGTCGCTGGCCGACACGACGACTTCGATCTCCGAGCAACCGGCCTCGATCGCACGCCGCGCGCCGCGCAGGTTGGGCGCGAGCGCCGAGTAGCGGACGTCGTCGCGTCGTTTGATCCCCTGCCACACCCTGTCCGCGTCGGCCATCTGCGGAATCGCGTCGGCGCGCACGAACGACACCGCCTCGATCCGCCGCAGGCCGGTCTGCGACAACCGGTCGATCAGGTCGATCTTTGCCGATGTCTCGACCGGCGCCTCGTTCTGCAAGCCGTCCCGCGGCCCGACCTCGCGCAACGACACGCGGCTCGGCAGATCGCTCATCGTCACTCCCCCGCCCACACCGGCGGGCGCTTGTCGACGAACGCGGCGATGCCCTCGCGGCGATCGGCCGAGACCGCGACCTCGTGCCACGCGTCGTCCTCGACTAGCAGGCCGTCCGCCAACCCACCGAGAACGCCTTCGCTCAGGGCGCGCTTGGCCGCGCGTACGCCGACCGGCGAGTTGGCGGCGATCTGCTCGGCCAGCATCGTGGCGACCACGATCGCCTCACCCGCGGCCGTCAGCCGGTCGACGACGCCGAGGCGGTAGGCCTCGGTCGCGTCGAGGCGCCTGCCGGTGAAGATGAGGTCGGCGGCGCGGTTGTAGCCGACCCGGCGGGCGAGCAGTTGGGTGCCGCCGCCGCCGGGCACGAGACCGACGGAAACCTCGGGCAGCCCGATTTCAGCGGTCTCGTCGGCGACGATCAGATCGCAACTGAGCGCCAGCTCCGCGCCGCCGCCGAGTGCATGCCCGGCGATCGCGGCAATGGTCGGCTGCGGCAGCCCGGCGACGCCCCCGAAGGCCGCGCGCATCGCCGGCCGTTGCGCAAGGAGCTCGTCGGTCGTGAACGCCGCGCGCTCCTTCAGATCGGCACCGACCGAGAAAGCTGACGGCGCGGCCGAGGACAGCACTACCGCGCGTACCGAGGCCCTGGCCCCCACTTCAGAGCAGGCCGCCGCTATCGATTGCGCAAGCTGGGTCGAGATGGCGTTGCGACCGTCGCCGCGGTCGAGCTGGACGTGCGCGACGTGCCCCTCGTAGCGCACCGTGACGCCGGCGTAGCTCGGAGCCGCGCTTGGTGAACTCACGAATCGGACGCTACACGCGCCGAACGTGACGCGGGGCGCGCGCGGGGGCCAGTATCGGGATCGTGCAGCAATGGTCCCAGTGGCAGCCCGTCCGTTGGCTGACTGACGGTTTGCCGTCGGTGCCGTCGGGAGAGCCGCCGGACAACACCCGCGTGCCGGTCGCGCTCTGGCGGGACGGCGGTCTGGCCGCCGTACTCTCCCTGACGTTTTCGCCCGGCAGCGATGCGCCGCTGTGGCAGGAGATCTCGGTGCTCCGGTGGGTTGACGGGAAGTGGGCCGAGGGATTCAGCGGTGGCAGTTCGTGGCCGGTTAGGCAATGGGACCGGCCACCGCGCGGGCCCAGGCTCGTGGCCCTGACGGGGTTCTCGGTTGCCGCCGGCCATGGCAGCCGCCCGATAATCGTTAGCGGGGTCGCGTCGACGGCCGTCCACCTCGTCCGGGTGGTCACCGACGACGGCTCGTACGAGACACTCGTCGAACCCACGACCGGGGCACTTCTGTTCGCGTGCGACTCCCTGTCGGAAGTACAGCTCAGCGCTGTCGATGACGCCGGCATGGAGCTGCGCGGCACCGCCTAAAGCTGTGGCGGCTCATAGTCGTTGGGGTCTATCCCCTTGGCGCCGCGGCGCGCCTCGTGCATCTCGACGAGCCGGTAGAGCTCGCGCTGAACCTCCTCGACGTGCGGGATGTCGGCGAGCGTGACCTGGCCTCGCTCGCCGGCGCTTTCGACCGTGAGCGTGCCGGCGCCGAAGAGCCGCTCCCACATCGTGTGCGCGAACGTCACGTCGTTGACGCGGAACAAAGGGATGTCGCGTCCTGATCGCGCGAAGATGCCCGACCGCATGACGACACGCTTGGTCGTCAGCAGAAAGTGCGTGGTGCGCCAGCGGATGAGGGGTGCGACGGTGAAGATACCGATGACCAGCACCGCCACGACGAGGATGACGAGCCGGACGAGGCCTCTGTTATCGCCATCGGGCGCCTTCGCCAGGCCGAATGACGCGGCGAACACGGTGACGACCGCAATCACCACCGGCCAGAACAGCACCTTCCAGTGCGGGTGCAGGTCGAAAACGACCTCTTCGCTCTCGTCGAGCAAGCGCTTCGGGTATCCCATTGCCACGTCCCTCCGATGGCGGGCATCGTCCCACGAGGCGTCTAAAGATGCAGGCTGAGAACAACAGCGTCTCTGGAAGGCAGGCAGCCATGACCAGACTTCGCATCCTCGCGTCTTCCTCGGCCGTCGCGGCCTTGCTCGCGGTCGGCGTGGCGCCGACGAGCGCCACCGCCGCAACCCGCACATCTGCCGTCTACTACGTGGGCGACACGGGGATCCGGGCGGTGCTCTTCCGGGAGTTTCGGCAAGTGCCGGTCGTCGGCGGGCCGATCCGCACCGCGGTCAACGCAATGCTGCACGTGCCGCCGCGTGACCCCGACTACGCGAGCTTGTGGCCGACCGCGACGCGGATCCGCGGCGTGTCGCAGCGGGGCAACTTGGCCACGATCAACCTCAGCCGCGAAGCGCTGACACCCCGCCCCGGGTCCGGCTTCGCCTGCGCGTCGCTGCAGCAGCTGGTGCACACGGTCACCGCCGCGAACCCCCGGGTGACGCGCGTGCGACTTCTCGTTGAGGGCCGCAGCCGCGGTGTCGTGTCGACGTTCTGGGGTGCCGGCTGCGGGCCCGATCTGCCGATGTCGAGGCGGCAACCGTCGTACCTCATCCTGGCGCCGGTCCAGATCTCCAACCTGCTGCACGCGCAGTTCGTGCCGAGGAGCTTCACCGTCACCGGCGAGGCCACGGTCTTCGAGTCGACGGTCAGCTGGACGGTCACCGACCAGGCGACCAGGCGCCTCCTGCGTCAGGGTTTCACGACTGCGACGGCGTCGGCTGGCCTCGGCACGTTCCGCGGCACGTTCCGCTTCACCGTCTCGCTGCCGCCTACCTCGGCCGGGCGCGCCGTCGTCGTACGCGCGTTCGAGGAGTCGGCTGAGAGCGGCCTGCCGATCAACGTCGACTCGAAGGCCGTCCGAATGCGGTAGTCGACGTTCAGGCGGGCAGCAGATGTACGACGTCCGCGGCGGCTAGGGCGGTCAGGCGCCCGTCGACATCGAGCACGAGCAGCCCCGACCGGTCGACATCGATCGCGCGCCCGACAATGGCGCTGCCGTCGGGCAGATCCGCGCGCACCGGCTGGCCGATCGTCGTACACAGCCGCCGGTACGCCGGCAGGAACGAATCGGCCGCGCCACCGCCAGCTGACCACTCGGCGTACTCCCGACCGATCGCGCGCAGGATCGCGAGCAGCAATGGGAGACGGTCGGTCGTCTCCGCGCCGGCGAGTACCAGGGACGTGGCTCCGGTCGGCGGCAGCTCTGCCGTCCGAGTCGTCACGTTGACGCCCAGGCCGACGACGACCGCAGTCCCGATCATCTCGGCGAGCAGGCCGCCGACCTTGCGGCCGTCTATGAGCAGGTCGTTGGGCCACTTCAGCGCAACATCGAGGGCCGTGCGTTCACGCAGCGCCTCAGCGGTCGCCACGCCGACGAGCAGCGGAAGCAACGACCAGCTCGCCACGTCGACGTCCGGCCGCAGCATGACCGACATCGTCAGCCCGGCCCACGGGGGCGACTCCCACTGCCGGTCGCGGCGGCCACGGCCGGCCGTCTGGGTCTCGGCGACCACAACAAGACCGCTGGCGGCACCTGCTCGGGCGGCGTCAGCGGCAACCGTGTTCGTCGACGCAACTTCTTCGTGCAGCTCGACGACCGTCCACGGATCCTCCAGCGCGCGCTCGATCTGCGCGTACCGCAGCGGCGGGCGGTCGAGGTGGGCGTATGGCGAGGTGGACTCAGTCACGCAGCTACGATACGCAGCGCGCTCGGACCGATGGCTGGGAGGCTTTTCCCGATGACGTCGCAAGACGACGAGCAGTCCGACGTCCGAATCACGGGCGGTACGGAGGCGAAACTCGAGCAGCTGCACCAGCTCCGAGAGGAGGCGTTGCACGCCGGTTCGCAGAAGGCGATCGACGCCCTGCACGCAGACGGCCGGTTCACCGCACGCGAGCGCATCGAGCTGTTCCTCGACGAAGGCAGCTTCGTCGAAACCGACGCGCTCGCGCGGCACCGCGCCCACGACTTCGGGCTCGAGAAGCGCCGGCCGTACGGCGACGGCGTGGTCACCGGGTACGGCACCGTCGACGGGCGGCCTGTCTGCGTCTTCAGCCACGACTCGACGGTCTTCGGCGGGTCGCTCGGCGAGGTGTTCGGCGAGAAGGTCTGCAAAATCATGGACCTGGCGCTCAAGACCCGCTGCCCGATCGTCGGCCTGAACGACTCCGGCGGCGCGCGCATCCAAGAAGGCGTCGTCTCGCTCGCGCTCTATGCAGAGATCTTCCGCCGCAATGTCCTCGCGTCCGGGGTCGTGCCCCAGCTGTCGCTGGTCGTCGGCGCGAGCGCCGGCGGTGCCGTCTACTCGCCGGCGATTACGGACTTCACGCTGATGGTCGACGGCACGTCGCACATGTTCATCACAGGGCCCGACGTCATCAAGACGGTCACCGGCGAGGACGTCAGCTTCGAGCAGCTCGGCGGCGCCAAGACCCACAACACCAAGTCCGGCGTCGCGCACTTCATGGCCACCGACGAGCGTGACTGCCTGCGCATCGCCCGCCAGTTGCTGTCGTACCTGCCCAGCAGCAACGAAACCGAGCCGCCGGCGTACGACGCGGCGGGCGACGTCGACCGGCTGGTCCCCGACCTCGACACGCTGATCCCCGACGCGCCGAGCAAGCCCTACGACATGCACCAGGTCATCAAGCGCGTCGTCGATGAGGACTCGTTCCTCGAGGTGCAGGCGCGCTTCGCACCCAACATCATCTGCGGCTTCGCGCGCATCGACGGGCGCTCGGTCGGCGTGGTCGCCAACCAGCCGATGCGCAAGGCCGGCTGCCTCGACATCGACTCCTCCGACAAAGCCGCGCGCTTCGTTCGCACCTGCGACTCGTTCAACGTGCCGATCCTGACTTTCGTCGACGTACCAGGGTTTCTGCCCGGCACCGACCAGGAATGGAGCGGCATCATCCGGCACGGGGCGAAGCTGCTCTACGCGTACGCCGAGGCGACCGTGCCCAAGGTCACCGTCATCACCCGCAAGGCGTACGGCGGGGCGTAAGACGTCAAGGGGTCCAAGCACCTAGGCGCTGAAGTAAACCAGGCCTGGCCCACAGCGCAGATCGCGGTGATGGGCGCGCAGGGAGCGGTGAACATCCTCTACCGGCGCGAGCTGGCCGAGGCCGGCGCGGAGGCGGAGGCCCGGCGCAAGGAGATGGTCGCGGAGTACGAGGACCAGCTGGCCAACCCCTAC
>JBKJZO010000153.1:0-10610 GCA_046715235.1 Mycobacteriales bacterium | reverse complement strand
GAAGTACGCCGTGCCGGGCAGGTCGGGGTGGATGCCGCCTTGCATGCAGACCTCGGTCGCGCCGGCGTCCCACGCCTCGTGCGAGCGGTCGCCGACCTCGGCGAGGGACAGCGTGTAGGCGTCAGCGTCTGTGCGCCTCTGGGCGAACGCGCAGAACCGGCAGCCGGTGTAGCAGACGTTGGTGAAGTTGATGTTGCGGTTGACGACGAAGGTGACGTCGTCGCCGACGGCATCGCGGCGTACGTCGTCGGCCACCTGGGCGAGCGCGTCGATATCCGCGCCGGGCAGGGCCTCGAAGAGCGTCAGCGCCTGTTTGTCAGTGAGGTTGCGCGGGTCGTCGGCTGCAGCTGCGAGCGCAGCCGCAAACTCGGGGCGGAGGGTCTCGCTGACAGCGTGCGCATTGCCCGCCGAACCCCTGGTGCGGGCGTCGTCACTGACCTGCTCGCCGACCGCCGCCCAGTCGCCGTACACGCTGCCGGCATCGCCGCGCTGTGCCTGGCGCCGGCCCTCGGTATCGATCGCCACGTGCAGGTCGGCCCGGCCCGACGTCTGCGCCGCGTCGGGTTCCTGCCAGCGCCGACCACGTGGCAGGGCGCTTTCGTCAGCCCGCCCGTCGGGACCGGCGAGTGCCCGAACGAACGGCACGATCCGCGGGTCGAGCCACGGGTCGGGCTCGCCGACGTACCGCGGGTAGACGGTGAGCCGCTCGCGCAGCTCGAAGCCGGCGGCCCGGCAGTGGGCGGCCAGCTCGTCGATGCGCGGCCAGGGCCGCTCGGGGTTGACGTGATCGGCGGTGACGGGCGAGACACCGCCCCAGTCGTCGATGCCGGCAGCGAGGAGCCGCGCGTATTCGGCGTCGACGAGGTTGGGGGGCGCCTGCAGGTGCATCTTCGGCCCGAGGATCAGGCGCGCCACCGCGACCGTCGCGACCAGGTCGTCGAGCTTGGCGTCGGGATGAGCGCGCATCGCCGTATCTTCCTTGGCACGGAAGTTCTGCACGATGACTTCCTGCACGCCGCCGTACCGCCGCGCGACGTCGCGGATCGCAAACAGCGACTCGGCTCTTTCGGCGAGCGTCTCGCCGATGCCGATCAGAATGCCGGTGGTGAACGGCACCGACTGGCGGCCGGCATCCTCGAGCACCTGCAGCCGCAGTCGCGGCTCCTTGTCCGGGCTGCCGTAGTGCGCTTCGCCGGGCTCCGACCACAGCCTCGTCGCGGTCGTCTCGAGCATCATGCCCATGCTCGGCGCGACCGGCTTGAGCCGCGCAAAGTCTTGCCACGTAAGGATTCCAGGGTTGAGGTGCGGCAGCAGGCCGGTCTCCTCGAGGACGAGGATCGCCATCGCGCGCACGTACTCCAGGGTCGACGAGTAGCCCCGCTCGGCCAGCCACTGGGCGGCCTGCGGCCAGCGATCCTCCGGCCGGTCGCCGAGGGTGAACAGCGCCTCCTTGCAGCGGTGCCGCTGGCCGGCGTGGGCGATGTCCAAGACCTCGTCAGGGCTCAGGTACGGCGACGCGAGGTGATTCGGCGTCGTGGCGAAGGTGCAGTAGTGGCAGCGGTCCCGGCACAACCGCGTCAGGGGGATGAACACCTTGCGGCTGTAGGTGACGACGCGGCCGTGGCCGGCGTCGCGAACGCGACCGGCCGACGTACAGAGATCCTCGAGGTCGTTGCCTCGCGCGTGCAGGAGAACCGTCGCTTCGGTGAGGTCGAGCGCGACGCCGTCGCGGGCGCGCCGCAGTGCGCGCCGCATCGCGTCAGCACCTGGCTTCCCCACTAGCTGACCCTATGCGTCGTGCGCGACCCCGGCACCCCTGCCGCGGCCGCGTGGGTAGGTTCGTATCCGTGATCGTCGTGTTGGCCGGTGGCATCGGGGCCGCGCGGTTCCTGCGCGGGCTGGTCGCTGTCGTAGGTCCAGGCGAGATCACCGTCATCGGCAACACCGGCGACGACATCACGCTGCACGGGCTGCGCGTCTGCCCCGACCTCGACACCGTGATGTACACCCTCGGTGGCAGCATCCATGAGGAGCAGGGCTGGGGCCGCGCCGACGAGCAGTTCACCGTCGCAGCCGAGCTCAGGGCTTACGGCGAGCCGACGTGGTTCACCCTCGGCGATCGCGACATCGCGACACATCTGGTGCGGACGCGGCTGTTGCGAGAGTGCGTGTCGCTGAGCGAGATCACCCGCCGGCTCTGCTCGCGCTGGCAGCTGCCGGTGACCTTGCTGCCGATGACCGACACTCCGGTCGAGACCCGCGTGATCGCCGACGGCCGCGAGATGCACTTCCAGGAGTACTGGGTCGGTCTGCACGCGGCGGTTCCGGTCGAGCGGGTGTGGCTCGACGGTGCGGCCGGCGCAACGCCCGCACCCGGCGTACTCGCTGCGATCGCCGCGGCTGATGTCGTGCTGCTGCCGCCGTCCAATCCGGTCGTGTCGATCGGCACGATCCTCGACGTCCCCGGGATCCGCTCGGCGATCGCAGCCACGCCGGCCCCGGTCGTCGGCGTCTCCCCGATCATCGGTTCCGCCCCGGTGCGCGGCATGGCCGACAAGATGCTCGCCGCGATCGGGGTCGAGTGCACGGCGTACGCCGTCGCTCACCACTACGGGACAGCTCTGCTCGACGGGTGGCTAGTCGACACAGTCGACGCGACAGACGACCCGGACCCGGTGCCAGGCGTTGTGGTGGAGTCCAGGCCGCTGTGGATGACCGACCTGGAAGCGACCGCAGCGATCGCGAAGGCTGTTCTCGACCTCGCGGAGCGGCTCGGTGCCTGAGTCTGCTGCCGGGGCCTCGCGGCTCGAAGTCCTTGCGGTGCAGGGCATTCCGGAGATCAGCGAAGGCGACGATCTCGGCGAGGTGATCGTCCGCAGTGGCGTCGGGCTGCGGGACGGCGACGTCGTCGTCGTGACGTCGAAGGTCGTGTCGAAGTCCGAAGGCCGCGTGGTCGACGCCGCCGGTACGCCGGCGCAGCGGGAAGCAGCGCGCCAGAACGCCATCGACGCGGAGTCGGTCGCGACCCTCGCTTCGCGTGGGCCGCTGCGCATCACGCGGACTCGGCACGGCTTCGTCATGGCGAACGCCGGCGTCGACGCCTCGAATGTTTCCGCGGAAACGCTGGCCGTGCTGCCAGTAGACAGCGACACGTCCGCGCGGCGGATCCGGGACAAGGTCCGCGAGCTGCTCGGCGTCGACGTCGCGGTGGTCGTCAGCGACACGTTCGGGCGGCCGTGGCGCGTGGGACTCACCGACCTCGCTATCGGAGCCGCGGGCATCGCTGCGCTGCGTGACTACCGCGGGAAGTACGACGCACAGGGGCACGAGCTTTCGATGACCGAAGTTGCCGACATCGACGAGATCGCCTCCGCGGCGGAGTTGGTGATGGGCAAGACGGCGGGCGTGCCGGTTGCCATCGTGCGCGGGCTTTCCTACGCCGACGACGAGCGGGGTGTGCGGCCGCTGATTCGGCCGCTCGAGGAGGACTTGTTCTCACTGGGCGTCGCGGAGGCGCGCGCCGCGGCGGCGGGTGACGCGATCGCCGTACTCACCGGCCGGCGTACCGTCCGCGAGTTCGCACCCGGCAGCGTCGATCCTCAATTGGTGCAGCGGGCGATTGCCGCCGCCGTCACTGCGCCATCTCCGCATCACACGACACCCTGGCGATTCGTCCTCCTCGACACCGACGGGGCGCGCGATGCGCTGCTCGGCGCGATGCGGCGCCAGTGGATCGAGGACCTGATCGGCGACGGGGTCGCGCCGGACGTCATCGACCGCAGAGTGAAGAAGTCGGATGCCCTGCTCGGCGCGGCGCCGTACCTCGTCGTGCCGTGCCTGGTCACCGAGGGCGCGCAGGACTATCCAGACGTGCGGCGCCGGGCAGCCGAGCGCGAGATGTTCCTGGTCGCCGCCGGGGCCGGGGTCCAGAACTTCCTGGTGGCGCTCAGCGCCCAGGGACTCGGCGCCTGCTGGGTCTCGTCGACGCTGTTCTGCAAGGACGTCGTACGCCGCGCGCTCGCTCTGCCTGATGCATGGGATCCGATGGCGGCGGTGGCAATCGGCAAGCCCGCGGCGCCGCCGGAACCGCGTGCGGACCGCGACCCGAGGCGCTACGTCGTCGAGCGCTGACGCTTGCCACAACTCTCGATGCCGAAGATCAGCGGCATCACGCCGACGCCCGTCATGAGCGGCAGCGCTGACCACGAGGAGAAGCGGGAGCCCGATGCTGAACAATCCGAGGACGCTGATCGGCGGGCGTTTCCGCGGAAACGTCAGCTGGTCTCTCTGAGCCAACGTCCGGCGTCGGCGGCCATCGGCCCCAGAGTGGCCGCGACCCGCTTCGCGAGCAGCGCGTACGCGGCGGCCAGCTGCTCATCTGGAGGTCCGGGGATCAGCACCGTCGTCTCGACGAACGTCTCGCCGCGGTGAAACTGCTCCCGGGTCAGGTCGACCCGCGAGCCATCGGGCAGCTCGTTCCAGTAGTGGTACTCGACCGGCTCGCCGTCGAGGAAAACCCGCGCCTCTACCAACTGACCTCCGAGCAGGTCGCTGACGACCAGGGCGGTCACACCGCACTGCCCCCGCGCGGGGTTGTCGGGCGACCATTCGTGCCTGTCAACCGGATCGCACGTCTCGAGACTCCACGCGGCTCGTACCGCTTCCGCAATGACGTCGAGCGTCAGGCTCGGTGTCACGCTGCGGGCTCGGCCGTGTTGGTCTCCACGTTCGCATCGTCCTGCATCAGCACCGAGACGGCGTAGTGGAGATCCAGACGGTCGCCGTTCCAGTCGGGCGGCAGCGTGTCGGAACTGATCGCGGTGCCTTGTGCCTCGTTGGCGTCGGTGAGTTGTCCTGGCGTGGACGGGGGTAGCGTCGGCGCGGCGGGGATGATCCAGCCTGCCGGGTGGCGGACGACGATCCGGCCGGTTTCGCTGCGGGTGAGGGTGAAGCCGCCTTCGTGGACTTGGTGGTGGTGGTAGGGGCAGAGGCGGACCAGGTTGACCCGGTCGGTGGGGCCGTTGTCGCGGACCCAGAACTCGATGTGGTGGATGTCGAGGTTGCGGCGCCGGGTGCAGCCCGGGAACTGGCAGGTTTTATCGCGGTGCTTGAGGGCCCGCTTCAGTGGGGCGGAAGGGAAGCGGGCCGTGCGGCCGAGGTCGAGCAGGCTGCCGTCAGCCAGGGTGGTCACCGCGCGGAACGCGCCGTCGCAGAGCAGCCGGCGCACGGTTTCCGGAGGCATGGTGGGACCGCCGTCGATAGCGCACTGGTCGCCGGCGCCGTCGTCGAACAGCGCGTCGGCGTCGACGTGCACCAGCACCCGGTAGTCGTCGCGCGAAGAGAGGCGCCGAGCCGACATCAGCGAGGAACTCGCGACTGCGACGAGCGCGTCGGCGCGCAGGCTAGGCCCGCGGATCTCTTGGGGAGCATTTCGCGCTTCCGCGGAAACGGCCTGTGAACACGTTTCCGCGGAAACGTCTGACTGAGACGTTTCCTCATGATCAGCGAGCAAACCTGTTCCTCCGGAAACGTCCGTCAAATCGGACATCGAGGGATAATTCCGCTCATCGTCGTTGCGGACAAGCTGATCCATCGCCGCTTCGATGGCGGCGACAAGTACTGCGCCCTCTTCCGCTGGGAACCGCCCGCGGACGACGAGAGCACCCTGATCGTCGTAGTAGTAGTCGAAGCGGCGCCGCACGTAGACCTCGTGCGCCGCAGCGGTCTCACTGGCGGCGAGTGCGCGGCGCATCCCGCGGACGAGCCGCTCCAACTGACCGGCGGTCGACTCACGGGCGCAGGTGATCAGCGATGCCTCCGTTTCGGGCGTCGCGACCCGGGTGAGCGCGCGGACCTGCGAGTAGGACAGCCGCGCGGCACGGAATGCGGCGCGGGTCTGAGGCAACGACCGCAGCGCCCGCGCTACCCGCACACGTTCCCGCGCGGCGTTGGGCCCTAGCGAGCAGCGCCAGGACAACCAGTGGGCGCACGACAGGATGCCAACACCGGCCCACCCCTCCCGTGCGTCGAACTCACCGACCAGGTCGAGGAACACCGCCTCACCGGCTGCGAGTTGGCCCGACCACGAGGTCAGTCCCGAGATCAGCTCGGCGATCGACAGGCCCGTCACATCGTCGGGAACGCCGGGCCCGTCGCTGGCATCTTCCGGCGTCGCGAGATCATCAACGGTCGCCACAGACATGCGAACCCCTTTGTTTGCAGGCGTTTCAGTTCATTTCGGCTCACGCTAGCGACGGGGTCTGACACTTTTCCTGGCCGCGGAAGCCTGTCCACAGGCGTGACGTTTCCGCGGAAACGCAACCTCACGGTTTGGAACCGGCGTCACGCCGTGCGCTCGGTACCCTCTTGCGTGTGCACCGTCGCCGGGGGGACATGTGAGGCGGCCCAGGCTGACCAGGCGACGGCTCCTGGCGGCGACGGCCGTTGCTGGGCTGCTGCTCGGCACCCTCGCCGCGGCGGGCCCGACGCTCTACGTCCGGCGTACGACGCAGGACCACCGCTACTCCGTCGCTGACGTCCCCGCCGCGCCCGTCGGCATCGTCTTCGGTGCCGGGATCCGGGGTGACGCTCCGTCGAACTTCCTCCAGCAGCGGCTCGATCTCGCAGTGGAGCTCTACCGGGCGGGCCGGGTGCGCGGGCTGCTGATGTCTGGCGACCACGGCCGCACCCAGCATGACGAGGTGGCCGTGATGACGAAGTACGCCGTGGCGCAGGGTGTCCCGGCAGACGTCATCGGCCAGGACCACGCTGGCTTCGACACCTACGACAGCTGCTACCGCGCAAAGGCGATCTTCGGCGTACGCCGGGCCCTTGTGGTCACCCAGAACTTTCATCTGCCGCGGGCGGTCTACCTCTGCCGGCGGCTCGGCATCGAGGCCTTCGGCGTGGGCGCGGACAGCGGTCGTGAGTATCCCGGACTCACCCGTAAGTTCGCGGCCCGGGAGGTGCTGTCGACCACGAAGGCGGTCTGGCAGGCGGTCATCACCCGGCCCGAGCCGCACTTCCTCGGCCCGCACGAAACGCAGCTCGACCATGTGCTCGCTGGCGGCTAGCCGACCGGGTTCGCGGCGCACGTACCTGCGGTGGAGGCGGCCGTCGTACCGGTGCGCGGCGAGGTTCCACGCGTGCGGACGCAGGCACGCGGGGCAGCGGGCGGACACGAGCACCTCGCCGTCGTGACGCAGGACATCGGGTGGACTTGTCCGCTCCACACGGCATGATCGGCGCCATGACTCTCGCGACCTCGCAGCTGCGCACCGAGTTCTCCGGCCGGGTCATCGAGCCCGACGACGCCGACTTCGATTCCTTGCGGATGGTCTTCAACCCCGCCATCGACCTGCGACCGGCGGTCATCCTGCGACCTGCCGACGCGGCCGACGTATCGCGCGCAGTCGCGTTCGCGCGTGAGAGCGGGCTGCCGCTCGCCGTGCGCAGCGGCGGCCATAACGCCGCCGGCTACGGCACCTGCGAGGGCGGCATCGTCATCGACCTGCGGGACATGCGGGCGCTCGACATCGACCTCGAAGCTCGCACCGTCTGGGCGGAGACCGGACTCACGGCGGCCGACTACACGGCCGCGCTGGGCGAGCACGGTCTCGCAACCGGCTTCGGCGACACGGGTTCTGTCGGGATCGGCGGCATCACCGTCGGCGGCGGCGTGGGATTCCTCGGACGCAAGTTCGGTCTCACCATCGACGACCTGCTCGCCGCCGATGTCGTGACGGCTGACGGCCAGCTCCTGCGGGTGGACGCTGACAACCATCCCGATCTGTTCTGGGCGATCCGCGGCGGCGGCGGCAACTTCGGCATCGCAACCAGGTTCCACTTCCGCGCGCATGAAGTCGGCGAGTTCGTCGGCGGCATGATCTTCCTGCCCGCTACGCCGGCCGTCGTCGCCTCGTTCATCGCCCTCGCCGAAGCCGCTCCGGACGAGCTGTCGACGATCGCCAACGTCATGAGCTGCCCGCCGATGCCGTTCATCCCGGACGAGCATCACGGCTCAATCGTCGTGTTCGCGCAGATGGCGTACGCCGGCGACGTCGCCGAGGGCGAGCGGGTTCTTGCGCCGTTCCGCGCGCTCGCCACGCCCCTCGCCGACATGCTCGAGCCGATGCCTTACCACGGGATGTATCCGCCGGAGGAAGAGGAATACCGGCCGCAGGCAGTGGCGCGCACGATGTTCATCGACGGCGTAGACGAATCCGTGGCGCAGACGATCATCGACACCCTGGCCGCCTACGACGCCTCGATGCGAGTCGTGCAGCTGCGGGTCCTTGGCGGCGCCATCGCCCGGGTCCCCGCCGACGCCACGGCCTTCGCGCATCGCACGTCACGCATCATGGTCAACGTCGCCGCGTTCTACGACGGGCCCGACGACAAAGCCGCGCGCGAATCCTGGGTGGTCGACTTCGCGGCGGCGCTTCTGCAAGAAGACTGCGGCGCCTACGTCAACTTCGTCGGCGACGAGGGCGAGGAGCGCATTCGCGCGGCCTATCCCGCGCCGACGTACGACCGGCTGGCCCAGATCAAGGCCCTGTACGACCCGACCAACCTGTTCCGGCTCAACGCAAACATCCCGCCGGCCACGTCAGCCTCGCTGTAGGCGACGCGGGTCAGAGGTGGCAGCCCGCCGTCGCCTTGTCGGCGGCGTCGCACAGTGTGACCCGGAACGGGACGAACAGCGTCCTGGTCTTACCGCCGGAGCTGTAGGTCAGGTCGAAGCCCTCAGCTGAGGCCGTTGCCTTGCCCGGCTTGGAAACCTGGAAAGCGAGCTCGTTCAGACCCGCCCACATCGGATAGATAGGCGCGTCGTAGTAGGGAGGACACACGACCTCCAGCGTCTTATTGGTACTAGTGAATCCCGCCTCTCGCAGCGTCGTCTGCTCGGCATTGAGCTCGGGGTCTCCAGTGGCTCGCGGACTGAGCCTGATCGCCACTGCGTCAAGACTGAACCCGCCTTGCGGGTTGCGAGCCTTCGCCCCTGTGATCTCGACGGAACCGGTGCGATCGAGACACAGGTTCTTCGCCCCAACGCTGTAGGGCAATTCAGGCACCGTGTCGGTAACCGCGGACCCCCCGGCCTTGTCCGGCCACTTCAGCTGCGGTGGCTTGTCCTCCGAGCAGGCCGCAAGCACGAGTACGGCGGCAGCACAGCACAGCGCGCGCACCGGTATACGCCTCGAAGTCCTCATGTGCGTCGGCTGTCTCAGATCTGTCGGTAGTTTCGCACCGGCATACGCGGGCCGCGTCGCGCGGGGCGCACGCCGCCGAGCTCGATCAGGCGGGTGGCGCGATACCGGTGCGGGCGTTCGGGCTCGAGCAACTCGAGCATGCCTTCGTCGTCAGTACGCCGACCGGCCAGTGTCAGGCCGACCAGTCCCGGCAGGTGGTAGTCGCCGACGCTCACAGCATCAGGGTCGCCCAGCGCGCGCTGCGCCACCTCCGCCGAGGTCCAGACGCCGATGCCCGGCAGCGACTCCAAGCGCTTGCGCAATACGGCCGAACCGAGCGTCACCCCCTCCTCCAATCTTGCCGCGCGCGAGGCTGCCGACCGGATCGTCAACGCGCGCTTCCGCTCGATGCCGGCGCCATGCCACTCCCACGACGTGAGAGCGGACAGTCGCGCGGGACTCGGCGGCAACCGTAGCGGCAGCGGACCTGGCGCGCGCTCTCCGAAGCGCCTCAGCAGCTCGCGCCACGAGCGCCATGCCTCGGCACTGGTCACCTTCTGCTCGAGCACCGAGGGCACGAGTGCCTCCAGGACGAGTCCGGTGCGGGCGAGCCGGACCCCGCTGAACCGGCTCTTCAACTCCTGCAGCACAGGGTGCCGCGGCGTCCACTCGTCGGGCGTGTCGTCGGTGCCGAGCAGCCCCGGCAGGTGATCAAGCAGCCACGGGCCGCCGGCCCCCCACACGGATGCGCGCACCTCCCCCGCGCTGGGGCATGGCGCCAGCCGCACCGTCGCCGTACCGACCGGTGTGCGGCAAGCCCGCCAGATCGCCGATCCCTCGAACCGCATCTGCGGATCGCCGCCGCCGCGGCGCAGCGGGGCGAGCGTGCGGGCCAGGTCGTACGGTGCCGGAACCCGGATCACCGCTGTCAGCGTTGAGCCGGTGTCGACGTCGACGGTCACCGCGCAAGTGTGCGGCATCCGCCTGCCGTACGACGACCACCTCGCTCCCCTAGACTCGCCAGCCGGAACCTCCCCCAAGATCGAAGGACCTGCTCGTGGCCAAGCGCACCGACCCGCGGGACGAACGCAAGCGCAAGCTCGAAGCGCTCAAGCGCGAGCAGCAGCGCAAGGAGAAGCGCAAGACTCTCAGCGTGGTCGCGCTGACCACCGTGGCCGGCATCGCTCTCGTCGGTGCCGTCGCCGTACCCGCCGCGCTCAAGGCCCGCGAGGAATCCGCGGCCGAGAAGAAGCTGCAGGAGGAGGCCAAGAAGCCGATCACCGACTTCGGCGTCAAACTCGCCGACGCCGCGTGCCTGCCTGAGACGACGGATAACCCGATCGCCCCCCCCGGTGCGCACGTCAACCCCGGGGAGCCCGTCGACTACCAGGTGATCCCGCCGAGCGCCGGCGCGCCAAC
>JBKJZO010000152.1:0-12032 GCA_046715235.1 Mycobacteriales bacterium | reverse complement strand
GCTCGTCGATGAACGTGACGATGCGGCCGTTGGAATCCTGGATCTCCTTGAGCACCGCCTTGAGCCGCACCTCGAACTCGCCGCGGTACTTCGCGCCGGCGACCATCGACGCCAGGTCGAGCGCGATCAATCGCTTGTCGCGCAAGGATTCCGGCACATCGCCGGCAACCATGCGCAGCGCAAGTCCCTCGACGATCGCGGTCTTGCCGACACCCGGCTCCCCGATAAGCACCGGGTTGTTCTTGGTACGGCGGGCGAGCACCTGCACGACGCGCCTGATCTCAGCGTCGCGACCAATGACCGGATCGAGCTTTCCGTTGCGGGCGTCCTGCGTCAGGTCGCGCCCGTACTTCTCGAGCGCCTGGTAGGTGGCCTCCGGATCCTGCGACGTGACGCGCTGGCTGCCGCGTACCTCGCTCATCGCCTTGAGCAACGCATCCTCGGTCGCGCCGACGTCGCGCAGCAGCGCAGTGACGTCACCGCCGTCGGTCGCCAGCCCGAGCAGCAGGTGCTCCGTCGACACGTACTCGTCGCCGAGTCGCTCGGCGCGAGCCGACGCGGTCTCGAGAACGCGCGAGACCCCCCGCGAGACGGACGGCGCGGCGGTCGTTGCACCGTGTGCCTTGGGTAGCCGCGCCAGCAGCTCCTCGGCGCCCGAGCGCGCGAGTGAGGCCTCGGCGCCGGCCGCGCGGAGGATCGGGACGGTGATGCCGTCGGGTTGCGCAAGCAGTGCCAGCAACAGGTGCACCGGCTCGACCTGCGGAGACCCGTCGGCGGCCGCCCGGCGTACTGCCGTGCCCAGCGCCTCCTGGCTCTTGGTCGTCAGGCGGTCGGCGTCCATCAACGCTCCTTGGATCGATCCGGGCCGCGCCAGAGCACGACGGCGCGCTTCACCGGAACGAGCTCCCTGCGGTAGGACCTGTGCACGTCGGCTTCGCGCCTTTGCGCCGCCTCCTGCGCGGCCGCGAGCTCGGCTTGCATCTCGCCTAGCCGCGCGCGCAGTGCGCTCACCCGGCCTTCCAGTTCGAGGATCCGCTTCACACCCGCGAGGTTGATGCCCTCGTCCTGCGAGAGCCGCTGCACCTCGCGCAACAGCGCGACGTCGCGCTCGCTGTAGCGGCGGCCACGGCCGCTGGTCCGGCCGGGCGTTACCAGACCCTGCCGGTCGTAGGCGCGCAGCGTCTGCGGGTGCATACCGGCGAGCTCCGCGGCCACCGAGATCACATAGACAGGGCGCTCGTCCGCAGCCCGCGCCGGGCGGTCGCTGTTGTCGGCGGTCATGAGCGCACTCGCTGGAACAGCTCCGCGCGCGGGTCGGTGTCGAGCGACTCGGCGAGTGCCTCGACCGCCTTGCGCGCGGGCTCGGACAGCGTCTTCGGTACGGCGACGCTCACCGTCACGAGTAGGTCGCCGGGCGCGCTCTTTGCCGGCACGCCGCGTCCCTTGACCCGGAACGTCTGCCCCGACGACGTGCCCGGGGGAACGCGCAGTGTCACCGAACCGTCGAGCAAGGGCACCGCTATCTCCGCACCGAGCGCGGCCTCGGGATAGGTCACCGGGACGGTCACCGTCAGGTGGTTGCCCTTGCGACCGAAGACCGGGTGCGGCGCGACGTGCACGACGACGAATAGGTCACCCGCAGGAGCACCGTTGCTGCCCGGGGAGCCCTTGCCCTTGATCCTTATGCGCTGGCCATCCTTGACCCCGGCCGGGATCCGCACCGTGATGGTGCGCTCGCCCGTGACCTGCCCCGAGCCACCGCAATCAGGGCAGGGGGTGTCGATCAGCCGGCCCGTTGCCCGACAGTCACGGCAGGGTTCGGAGAACCCGAACCCGCCCTCGTTGCGGGTCGTCAGACCGGCGCCGCCGCACGTCGGGCAGACGCGCGGCGTGGTGCCGGGCGCGGCGCCAGAGCCGGCGCAGGCCGGGCAGGTGTGCGGGCTGGTCAGCCGCAGCGGCAACGTCACGCCGGTGATGCTGTCGGCGAAGCCGAGCGTGACCTCGCTCTCGATGTCGGCGCCGCGACGCGCCTGCCGCGAGCGGGTCGCGCTGCGCTGGCCGGCTCCACCGAAGAGGCCGCCGAGCATGTCGCCGAAACCGCCGCCCCCGCCGCCGCCGCCGAACAGGTCGTCGAGGTTGACCCGGAATCCGCCGCCTTGCCCACCCGGCGGGAACCCGTTGCCGCCGCCGTAGCCGCCCGGACGGAAGCCGCCGCCCGCGAAGAGCGCGCGCATCTCGTCGTACTCCTTGCGCCGCGTGTCGTCGGAGAGCACGTCGTGCGCCTCGGAGATCTCCTTGAAGCGCGTGTCGTCGCCGGCGTTGGCGTCGGGGTGGTGCTGGCGGGCGAGTTTGCGGTAGGCCTTCTTGATCTCGGCCTTGGTCGCTTCCTTGGAGACGCCGAGCGTTGCGTAGTAGTCCTTCTCGATGAAGTCCTTGCTGCTCATCGCCGCCTCCCTCCGTCTACTCCTGCGCCGCGTCCTCGGCCGCAACCATGGTTTCTGCCGACTCGTCGATGACCGGACCGGCCGGCGGCTCCGTCACCGTGCCTGCTGGCGGCTCCGCCACCGTGCCTGCTGGCGGCTCCGCCACCGCGACCATCGCGGGCCGCAGCAACCGGTCGCGGAACAGGTAGCCCGCGCGGAATACCGAGACGCAGGTCGGACCGTCGACGTCGGGCGACTCCGAGTGCATCACCGCCTCATGCACTGTCGGGTCGAACGGTTCGCCCTCGGCACCCACCCGGGTCAGCCCAGACTTGGCCAGGGTCCCCTCAAGGTTGTCGGCGACGACCTTGAAGCCGCCCTCGACCTCGCCGTGCGCCCGGGCCCGGTCGATGTCGTCCAGCACCGGCAGCAGCTGCGCCAGTACAGCGGCCGTCGACTGCTCGGCCACCGCCACCCGGTCGCGCTCGACCCGCTTGCGGTAGTTGTCGAACTCCGCCTTGAGCCTCTGCAGATCGGCGGTGCGCTCGTCGAGCGCTGCCTGCACCGCGTTCACCGGCTCGGCGCTCGCCTCGGCCGCCGCTTCCGGCGTAGACGCAGCGACCCGGATCTCACCTGACACCGGGTCGATGCGCCGCTTGTCGCGTATGACGACGCGCGGCTCGTGCTCCTCCACGCGGTCCTGCTCGCTCATCCGCTCGTCCCCGTCGGGGGCTCGTCGACGATCTCGGCGTCGACCACGTCAGCGTCATCGCCGCTGCCACTGTCGGCACCGTCACCCGGCGCGCCGCCACCCGGTGCGCCGCCCGGCGCTTCGGACTGCGAGTAGATCGCCTGGCCAAGGGTCTGGCTCACCCGCGCGAGCTCGTCGGCCGCCGTCCTGATTGCCGCTACGTCGCTGCCCTTGAGCGCGTCACGCAGCGTGTTGAGTGCGGTGTCGACCGGAGCGCGTACGTCGGCACTCACCTTGTCGCCGTTCTCCGCGAGGAACTTCTCGGTCGTGTAGACAAGCTGGTCGGCGTTGTTGCGGATCTCCGCCTCTTCGCGCCGCTTGCGGTCCTCCTCGGCGTACTGCTCGGCGTCCTTCATCATTCGCTCGATGTCGTCCTTCGGCAGCGCGGAGCCACCGGTGATCGTCATCGACTGTTCCTTGCCGGTGCCCAGGTCCTTTGCCGAGACGTGCACGATGCCGTTGGCGTCGATGTCGAAGGTGACCTCGATCTGCGGCATGCCTCTGGGCGCCGGCGGCAGGCCGGTCAGCTCGAACATGCCGAGCCGCTTGTTGTAGGCAGCCATCTCGCGCTCGCCCTGGTAGACCTGGATCTGCACGGATGGCTGGTTGTCGTCAGCTGTCGAGAAGATCTCCGAGCGCTTGGTCGGGATCGTCGTGTTTCGCTCGATCAGTTTGGTCATGATGCCGCCCTTGGTCTCGATGCCAAGCGAGAGCGGCGTGACGTCGAGAAGCAGGACGTCCTTGACCTCACCCTTGAGTACGCCGGCCTGCAGGCTCGCGCCGACAGCGACGACCTCGTCGGGGTTGACGCCCTTGTTGGGCTCCTTGCCGCCGGTGAGCTCGCGCACCAGGTCGACGACCGCGGGCATACGGGTCGAGCCACCAACGAGAACGACGTGGTCGATCTTGTCGACGGTGATTCCGGAGTCCTTGACCGCCTGCTGGAACGGACCCTTGCAGCGATCGAGCAGGTCGGCCGTCATGCGCTGGAACTCCGAGCGCGTGAGCTTGACCTCCAGGTGCAGCGGGCCTTCGGCACTGGCGGTGATGTAGGGCAGGTTGATGTGCGTCTCGGTGTTGCCCGACAGCTCGATCTTCGCCTTCTCGGCCGCCTCGCGCAGGCGCTGCGCGGCCATCTTGTCCTTGCTCAGGTCGATACCGTGGCCGTTCTGGAACTCCTTGACCAGGTGGTCGACGATGCGCTGGTCCCAGTCGTCGCCGCCGAGGTGGGTGTCACCCGAGGTCGACTTGACCTCGACCACGCCCTCGCCGATCTCGAGCAGGCTCACGTCGAACGTGCCGCCACCGAGGTCGAAGACGAGGATCGTCTGGTCGTTGCCCTTGTCGAGGCCGTAGGCCAGCGCGGCCGCGGTCGGCTCGTTGACGACGCGCAGGACGTTGAGCCCGGCGATCTTGCCCGCCTCCGTCGTTGCCTGCCGCTCGGCGTCGCCGAAGTACGCCGGCACGGTGATGACCGCGTCGGTGATCGGCTCACCGAGGTAGGCCTCGGCGTCGCGCTTGAGCTTTTGCAGGATGAACGCGCTGATCTGCTGCGGCGTGAAGTCCTTGCCGTCAATGTTGATCTTCCAGTCGGTGCCCATGTGGCGTTTGACCGACCGGACCGTGCGATCGACGTTCGTGACCGCCTGCCGCTTGGCCACCTCGCCGACCAGCACTTCGCCGTTCTTGGCGAAGGCGACGACGGACGGCGTCGTGCGCGATCCCTCAGCGTTCGCGATGACCGTGGGGTCGCCGCCTTCGAGGACCGCGACGACGGAGTTCGTCGTGCCGAGGTCGATGCCTACCGCTCGTGCCATATCTGATCACCCGTACTGTCTCGATTGTCTGAATCTGTGAAGGCTCGGTTGAGCCGCTCCGACTCATGGTCGGTGTCCACCTGAGTCAACGTCAAACTTCCTTGAGCCCTTCCCGCTCAACTTTATTGCCTGCCGAGCACCCGGCAAGAGCCGGAGAGTGGGCTACTTGGCTCGGACGGTGACCGCGACCGGCGGCGAGATCGCGCCGAACACTAGGGGGAAGCCGCCGCCCGGGAACCGGAGCGAGTACGACCCGGATGCCGCCGGACGCGACACGAAGCGCAGCTGCCCGGCCGCGTTGGTTCGTGCGGTGGAGGCGAGGCGCCAGCGAGCCTGGCCCGATGCCCGGAAGTACAACTCGACCGGACGGTCGCTGGCTGCTTGCCCGCCTGCCGTGGCCAGCCGGCCGGTGACTGTCGTCGTCTTGCCGCGTACGACAACCGCGGGGCGCGCCGCAATCGAGATGCCGGTGCCCTCCACGCGGACGGTTCTGGGCTGCACGCTCAGGGCGCCGCGTTCGTCCTTCGAGTACACCGCGAAGCTGTAGTCCTGATGCGACCGGAGTCCATTGATGCGAGCGAGGTTTTCGGTGGAAGCAAGGTTGATGACACGCCCGTCGGTGGGCGTGCGCGGAGCTGACCGCCCAGCCTTGACCACGATGCGCGCCCCCGCGGCGAAGCTGTCGGGGTCGTCGATCACGGCGATAACAGCCGTGCCTATGCCCGGAGTCATCCGCACGGCCTCCGGCGGGTTCGGCCGTCGGGTGTTGACCGGCGAGACGGCGCCGGCCGGATCCGATACCGCTTCGCCAAGTCCGCTGAACGCGCGCACCGTCACGACGTACGACTTCGTGCTCGCTAAGCGACGCATCGTGGAGCCGGATAGACCGGCCCGCGCATACAACGTCACTTTGTGGCCTGGCGCTGTCGCAGTGATCAGGTGGCCGAGTGTGCCGGCCGGGGCCGCTGGCGATGACCACACGACTCCGAGGCCGTCCTCGGCCGGGGTGACCGAGACGATCCGCGGCACGGCCTGAGCGGTCGGCGCGGCATTCGCGGCCGCGCAGTCGTAGATCCGGATGTCGTCGACGAACCACCCGAAGTTGCCGAACCGCGAGTCCGTGCCCACGCGCAGGCGGACTCGCAGGCCCTGCCCGGCGAAATCGCCGAGGAAAAAGCGACTCGAGACGTAGCCGTGACTGTCGCCGACGAACGCGGATCCCTTCAGCGGGCTGTCGTTGCCGGCCGACGTACCGGCGACGGCTCCGTACGGCTCACCGTCCGTCGGAGCGATCCGCTCGAAGGACCGGCCGCCGTCGGTGCTCACCTCGACGACTCCACTGTCGATGCCGAGCCCGCTGTCGTAGTCGAAGTCAAAAATGTGCGCGTGGTCGATGCGCAGGTACGTCGACGCCGTCGGCACCAGGTCGGCCCTGGTGGTGATCGAGAAGTCGGATCTGAAGTCGGGATCGTCGGCGAACATGTGCGTCGTGCCGCTCTTGGCGTAGGTGAACTCGACACCGAACGGGTTGGGGTTCTGCGGGTAGGTCCACGCGCGTCCGCCGATACGGCGCGAAGTCGACCAGTTGCCCACGGCTGGCTGCTCGAGATCGTCATAGAACAGGTACGACGGCTGCTCGCCCGGGTCGCAGACGACGGCGTCGGGGGCGGTCGCGTCGAGTTGCTGCGATGGTTTGCCGCTCTGCGTCCGCGTGCGCACGATCGGCTGCTGGTCCATCTGGGTGGCCACGATCGCCGACTCGACGGTCGTGCAGTCGGTGGCGGTGAACGCGATCGTCGTCCCCGCCACGGTCATCGGGCCGCCGGCGACGAGTTCGGCGCACGACTGCCGCAGTGCGTCCGCGAGGTCGGCGTAGTCGCTGGCGCTGGTCAGGTGGGAGGTCAGCACGCGGTAGTAGAGCTGGGCGAGCTTTTCGTTCCCGAGCGCGCTCTCGGCCGGGATGGTGATCAGGTTGAACGTCCCGCCGACCGCGATGAGGTAGGCGGCCTTGTTTCCGACCCCGCTGTTGGCGTGCACGCCACCGTTGTCCCAGACCTTGGACCATTCGTTCTCGGCGCTGTAGAACCCGCTGCGCATGCGGTCAGGTTCCTTGAGGCGCGCGGGGTCGCGCATGCTGCGCTGCACCCGATAGCCGCCGTCGAACGCCGTACCGACGGGCGCGTCCTCGCCGATGAGCCAGCTGTAGTCGATGCTGCCGCCGGCGCCGGTCGAGTCACGACCGCGCGTACGGATCGACGCGTTGTGCTGGTCGATCAGCTCGCCGAAGATGTCAGACATCGACTCGTTGATCGCCCCAGCCTGGTAGAGCGAGAACAGGTTGGCCTCGAACTGCGTGACGCCGTGCGTGAATTCGTGCGCGACAACGTCGTCCGCGTTGGCCAGACCCTCACCGAAGACGACCTGCTCGCCGTTCCAGTAAGCGTTGTCGTAGGGGCAGGGGTAGAACGCCGGGCTCTCGTTCTCGGGCACCGTCGGGCAGTAGCGCACCGTCGCCAGCAGGGGCATTCCGTCGTCGTCGAGCCCGTCGCGCCCGAACCGCGACTTGAAGTAGTCGTAGGTGTCGCCGGCGTACAGGTAGGTGCTGACCGCCTCGCTGGACTTACCGGCCGTCGAACCGCCTTCGACGATGGTGTACGGCGACCCGCATTCATCCGTATCGCTGCGCTTTCCGCCGCGGTCGCAGACGCGTCGTTGCCGGGCATGCGGGTTGGGATCGAAGTGGAACACGACCAGACCGCTCGCCGCGTCGACATACACCTGCTCGGAGAACTCGTCGTCGCCGCTGTTTCCCTGCACCTCCAACTGCCAGACGATGCCGGCGCGGCGGGAGGCAGCCGGCACACCGAGCAACTCCGGGTCGAAGAAGCGCAGGACGGGCTTGGTAGTCGTCACCGAGCGGGCATCGACTGAGTACTGATGAGCGATCAGAGACGCCGCGGTGCGGGCGGCGAAAACCGCTGGCACTGGGGCTGCACTGCGCAGGGTGGGACTCGCAGCAGTCAGCTCACCGCTGGCGCTGACGACGTTGTTGGCACGATCGAGCGTGACCAGGACTTCGCCGCCGATCACCGGCACGCCCGCGGCGAGCTGTTCGAACCGCACTGCCGTGCCGGTGCGGTTGCGCTTCGTCCGCGCCACCCGCAGGTCGGATGCCGGGCGCCGCGAGCCGAGCAGTCCGCCGTACCGCTGCACAAACGCCGTTGCAGCAGCCGCCGGGGATGCAGCGCGGGCAGCGCTGATGGCCTTGCCGTCGCGCCGGCCCATGAAGCGCACTCGCCCGGTCGTGCCATGCCGCGCCACCCGAAGGCTCGACCCGGCCGTGGCCCGCAGCTGACGCAGGAGCGCGTCGTCGCCGCCAGGCGGAGCGGCAACCGCCGCCGACCCCACGCCGAGTGCGCCGGAAGCCACCAGGACGAGACTGAGCGCCGTGCCCATCAGGGCCGTGCGGTGACGCCGGAAGGCTGGATGCACGGGGAACGCTCTCCTGTCAGCGGAGGGACTCGGAGCGTTTCACGGAAGAACGGAGCAAGCCCCCGTGGCTCTCGGGTGTCGAGCCTAGCCGCGGGCGCGACACGGCGCTGCCGGCCGCACCCGGCATTCTTTGCCTACCGCGGCGCCGGAGTTGGACCGCTGACCGTCATGCGCGCGCCGGCTCCGATGCCGTGCTCGGTGAAGAAACCACCGTGCGCCTCGACCGCTGCGGTGTAGGAGCCGGCGGCCGGGTACGTCGGACAGAGCGGTTCGCGCGGCGGGCACGGCTGCATCTCCGCGATAGAGACGACGCGGTCGCCGTTGACGTACGCGATGGAGATCGGTGCCAGCGTGCCGAGCATCCAGAAGCCGCCACCGCTCGACGGCGCCGGAAAGAGAAACAGCATCCCCGTGCCGGCCGGGATCTGAGCGCGCTGCATCAGCCCGCGCGCTCGCTGGTCGGGGCGGGCGGCGATCTCGACGCGCAGCGGCGGAGCGCTGCCGAACGTCACCGTCACCGGCCCGCCGAATCCGTCCGCCGGGGCGGGCGGAAGGGACACCGCGGGAACGGCGCTGCGCGACGCAGCTGACGTCGACGCAGGCGTGGTCGGGGCCGGCCCGGTGGGGGTCGGCGCGACCGAGGATTGGGGAGCTTCGGCCGTCTTCGCGTCGCAGCCGGTGCCCGCGGCCAGGGCGACGAGGCCGAGGACTGCAGCGGCGACTGTTCCGCTGCCCCGCATCCGTCTCACCGCGCGAGCCTACCGACCGGCGCGCCGGTGTTTTCGCCCCTCACCTGCGGGGTCGTACGCTTGCGCGAACCGCCTGCGCCGCGGTCGCCGCGCGCCCCGATCTTCGAAGAAGGACCTGCTCGATGCAGACCGCCGCGATCATCGTCTCGCTCGCCGTGACAGTTGTCGGCCTCGGTCTCCTGGCGCGGGCAATCGGCCATCTCGTCGCGGTGCTCGGACTGGGCCGGCCGGTTACGGGTCGCAACGGCCGCGGCCGTGATCGCACCATGGCACTCATCAGCGAGACGGTCGGCCACACGCGAATGCTCAAGTGGTCGGTCCCCGGCGCCGCGCACTGGTTCGTCTTCGTCGGATTCATCCTTCTGTTCGCAACCCTCGTCGAGGCGTACGGCGAGCTGTTCGATAACGACTTCACCCTCCCGCTGCTGTCGCGCAGTCCGGCGTACGGCTGGCTGATAGAGGGCGTCACCGTCATGACCCTGCTCGGCATCCTGGTGCTGATCGGGATCCGGCAGGCCGCGCGTCCCGGCCATCTCGCGCTCAAGAGCCGCTTCGCCGGCTCCAACCAGGCGCACGCGTACTTCGTCGAGACCGTCATCGTGCTCATCACCTTGTCGGTGCTCACGCTGCGCGGCCTGCGCAACGCCGCCGGCACCCTCGAGGACAGGGCCGCGCCGGTCGGCAGGGTGATCGGCGACGGTCTCTTCACCGACATGAGCGCCGACGCGCTGCGCGACGCCGTACTCGTCGTGGCGACATTCAAGATCGTCGTGTCGATGCTGTGGTTCGCGGTCATCGCGCTGACACCGCGGATGACGATCGCGTGGCACCGCTTCACCGCGTTCCCCAACATCTTCCTGAAGCGCAATCCGCGCGGTGTCGCGCTGGGCGCGCTGACCGAGATGGACGTCGACTTCGACAACCCGGACGAGGACGCCAAGCTCGGTGTCGGCGCACTCGAGGACTTCACCTGGAAGGGCCTGCTCGACTTCGCGACCTGCACCGAGTGCGGCCGCTGCCAGAGCCAGTGTCCGGCGTGGAACACCGGCAAGCCGCTGTCGCCGAAGCTGCTGATCCTCAACCTGCGTGACCACATGTTCGCGAAGGCGCCCTACCTGCTGAACGGCGACGAGTCGGCCGCCGCGGAAGCCCAGCGCCCCCTCGTAGGCACGGCCGAGACCGGCGGTGTCATCGACCCCGACGTCCTCTGGTCCTGTACGACGTGCGGCGCGTGCGTGGAGCAGTGCCCGGTCGACATCGAGCACGTCGACCACATCATCGACATGCGCCGCTACCAGGTGCTGGTCGAGAGCAGCTTCCCGAGCGAGGCCGGCGTCATGCTGCGCAACCTCGAGAGCACGTCCAACCCCTGGGGCCTGCCGGCGGCCAAGCGCCGCGACTGGATCACCGACATGCCGTTCCCGGTGCGCGTGCTCGAGGACCGCCGCATCCCGGACGACGTCGAGTGGCTGTTCTGGGTCGGCTGCGCCGGCGCGCTCGAGGACCGCTCGGTGAAGGTCACGAAGGCGGTCGCCGAACTGCTGCACATGGCCGGCGTTAGCTTCGCCGTACTCGGCTCGAGTGAGGGTTGCACCGGCGATCCGGCGCGCCGCATCGGCAACGAGTACCTGTACCAGGAGCTCGGCAAGGCCAACGTCGGGCTGCTCAACCGAGCCGCGGCGAAGAAGATCGTGGCGACCTGCCCGCACTGCTTCAACACGATCGCGAACGAGTACCCGGCGCTGGGCGGCAACTACCAGGTCGTGCACCACACCCAACTGCTCGCGACCCTGGTCGACGAAGGTCGCCTGGTGCCGGTCAAGCCGGTCGACGGCAATGTGACCTACCACGACCCCTGTTACCTCGGTCGGCACAATCAGGTCTACTCGCCGCCGCGCGAGGTGCTCGGCGCGATCCAGGGTCTGCGCAACACCGAGATGCACCGGTGCAAGGAGCGCGGTTTCTGCTGCGGCGCAGGCGGTGCGCGCATGTGGATGGAAGAGAAGATCGGCAAGCAGGTCAACACCGAGCGCATCGAGGAAGCGCTCGCGACCCACCCCGACATGGTCTCGACCGCCTGCCCCTACTGCCTCGTCATGCTCTCCGACGCGGTCGACGCGAAGAAGGAGTCGGGTGCTGCGGCCGAGCACGTCGAGGTGCTCGACGTGGCCCAGATCCTGGCCCGATCGCTCGTGTCACCGACGACCGCTCCGGCGCCCGACCCCGAGCCGGTCTCGGTCGACGCTGACGACGACGCCGACGCCGCGGTCGCCGAACCTGCTCACTAGGAGCGCGCCGTGAGCGCGTTGCCGCGCATCGAGATCGACGGAGACGAGGCGACCGCCGAGCAGCTGTGGACGGTGTCCGCCTTCGGTCACTTCACCGCGATGCAGGTGCGCGGGGGCAAGGTGCGCGGCCTCGGCCTGCATCTGCGCCGGCTCGACGCATCCAGCCGGGAGTTAGCCGGTGAGCCGCTCGATGGTGGGCTCGTTCGCGGGCGCATCCGGCAGGCACTGCGGGACGACGTCGACGCCACGGTCCGCGCCTACGTCTACCACGCCGATGACGGCACCTCGGTGATGGTCGCCGTACTCCCACCTGGGGCGCCGCCGGCGTCGCCGCAACGGCTGATGTCCGTCGACCACGTGCGACCTGTGGCGCACGTGAAGCATGCGGGTGGCTTCGCGCAGACCTACTACGGGCGAGCCGCACGTGCTCAGGGGTACGACGACGCGCTCTTCACGACACCAGACGGCCTGATCGCTGAGTCGGCCATCGCCAACATCGGTTTCTTTGCCGG
>JBKJZO010000151.1:0-11598 GCA_046715235.1 Mycobacteriales bacterium | reverse complement strand
CGGCACCTGGCCTCCTGGCTGGGCCGGCGGCTGCGCGTAGGGGGTGCTGCGGTGTGCACGGTGTAACACAGGACGACTCCGTCCGCGCGGGGGCGGCGGAGTCGTCGTGTGAGGTGCCTACGGGCGGCCTTCGAGGACCAGGTTGAATGGCGTCTCCGTCGCGCGCCGGAACGTCGAAAAGCCCGCTGCCAGCGCGACCTCCCGCAAACGAGACTCACCTGCCTGCGCGCCCAGCGCCGCCCCCACCTCCTGCGACAGTGACGCCGGGGTGCAGATGAGGGTCGACGCCGAGTAGAAGACACGGCCGATCGGGTTGAGGTTGTCGGTCACGTCGTCACCCGCGAACGGCTCCACCAGCAGCCACGTGCCGTCCGGCTTCAGCGACTGGCGCGTGTGCGCTGCGGCACCCACCGGGTCGCCCATGTCGTGCAGGCAGTCGAAGTGGCAGACCAGGTCGTAGTCGGTCCCCGGGTACTCCTTGGCCGATGCGACCTCGAAGCTGACGCGGTCGGCGACACCTGCCTCGGCGGCGGCCTTGCGCGCCGCCTCGATCGACCCGGGGTGGTAGTCGTACCCGACGAATGACGACTTCGGGTAGGCCTTCGCCAGGATGATCGTCGACGCGCCATAGCCGCAGCCCACGTCCGCCACCTTCGCGCCGGCGGTGAGCTTCGCGTCGACCCCCTCGAGCGCCGGGATCCAGCTCTGCACGAGGTTGGCGAGGTAGCCGGGCCGGAAGAACCGCTCCGTGCCGTGGAACAGGTCAGGGTCGTGCTCGTGCCAGCCGATGCCTTCGCCGGTGCGGAACGCCTCGACGGCACGCGGCAGCACCCGGGTGGCTGCGAGCATCGCCTGGAACCCGCCGACGACGTACGCCGGACTCGTCTCGTCGGCGAACGCGATCGCCTGCTCGGGGTTGAGCCGGTAGTGACCGTCGCCCGCATAGTCGAGGTAACCGGCGGCCGCGACGCCGTTGGCCCACTCGCGGACGTACCGCTCGTTCGTGCCGGTGCGCTCGGCGAGTTGCGCCGCCGTGAGCGGACCGGCCCCGTCGAGTGCCTTGAACAAGCCGAGCTTGTCGCCGATGTTGATCAGCGCGCCCGAGAGGATCGACCCGAAGTCGCCGACCGCCTGGTGCACGTACCCCATCAACTTGTCCTCGTTAACAGCCATGACGCGTTCCCTTCCATTGGGCGGTTTGTTGGACCCGCCCACCATCCGTATGCGCGCTGCAGCGGCCTTGCACCGCCGGCTGCAAGACGGCTGCAATTCGTTCTGGGAGGGTCGGCGCATGCAGCTAACGCAGCGGTACGTCGCCGCCTCGATCGAGGAACTGCTCGACGGCGCGACGCGCCGCACGCCCATGTCGACAGGCGATTCGAAGTCGGGCGCGAGCTTCGAGCGGGTTGCGATCAACGGCGAGCGGTACGTCGTCAAGCACCTGCACGTCGACGACGACTGGATCATGCGGGCGACCGGCGACCTCGGGTGCCGGCCGTTGACGATGTGGCGCAGCGGGTTGCTCGACGAGCTGCCGGGCTGCCTCGATCACGCGGTCGTCGGCGCGACGGCGGGCCTGGGCCGCAACGGCTGGGGCGCCGCGCTGCTGATGCGCGATGTGTCGGACGAGCTGGTGCCCGAGGGTGACACGATCGTTCCGCTGGAACAGCACAGCGCGTTCCTCGCGCACATGGCGGCGCTGCACGCGCGGTTCTGGGAGTGGCAGGACACCATCGGGCTCGAGCCCGCCTACCACCGCTACCTCGAGTTCAGCCCTGATGTGATGGCAGGCGAGGAGCAGCGCGGCTGGCCGGACGCCATACCAATTCTGGTCGTCGACGGCTGGCGGCGGTTCGCCGAGATCGGCGGTCCGGTCGCGCCATCGGTCATCGACCTGGTGCGCGACCCGGGCCCGCTCGTCGACGCATTGGCGGAATGCCCGCAGACGTTCATCCACGGCGACTGGAAGATGGGCAACCTCGGCACGGCGTACGACGGCCGCACGGTCCTGCTCGACTGGGCCGTGCCGGGCCAGGCATCTGCGCTGGCCGATCTCGCCTGGTACCTCGCCCTCAACCGGGCGCGGCTGCCGCAGAGCAAGGAAGACAGCATCGCCAGCTATCGCCGCGCCCTTGAAGGGTGCGGCATCGAAACGAGCGGCTGGTGGGACCGGGCGCTTGCTCTGGCACTGCTCGGCGGGCTCGTGTGGTTCGGCTGGGAGAAGGCGCTCGGCGGAGTCGGCGACGAGCTGTCGTGGTGGTCCGACCGCGCTGTCGAGGGACTTTCG
This sequence comes from Mycobacteriales bacterium, assembly GCA_046715235.1. Lineage (GTDB taxonomy): Bacteria > Actinomycetota > Actinomycetes > BP-191 > BP-191 > JBKJZO01. Next base: position 9,311 of record JBKJZO010000151.1, on the reverse strand, counting down.
TTCCTGTGAACGCGGCGGCGCAGTACGCATCACCGGCGGCTTGGGCGCGCGGCGCCGAACCGGCGTACGGCGCCTTGAGCCACGCCATCGTCGGGGCATCTCCGGTCCCGCTCGACGGATTGGTGGTGCTCGACCTCGGCGCCGGCACCGGCACGACGAGCCGCGCCATCTCCGCCGCCGGTGGGATTCCCGTCGCCGTCGACGTCTCGCTTCCGATGCTTGCCTACGACCGCGCGGGTCGCCCTCCTGCCGTCGTCGCCGACATCACCGCGTTGCCCATCGGCACCGATGCTGTCGGTGGTGCGGTATCCGCGTTCTCGCTGTCCCATGTCGACCAGCCCGGCGACGCACTCGCGGAGTGCCGCCGCACCGTGCGGCCGGGCGGGCCGGTCTTGGCCGGGGTGTTCGCGCTGACCGGTGCGCGGCATCCGGCCGCGGAGGTCATCGAGGAGGTCGCGACGCGGTGGGGTTGGACTGAGCCGTCCTGGTACCTGCACTTGAAGAACGACCTCGAACCTCTGGTCTCCGACGAGGACACGCTGTCGCGTCTTGCCAGGGGAGCCGGCCTGGACGCCGTTTCGGTATTCGACGTCGACGTCGACACCGGTCTGGAAACCGCGGCCGAGCTGGTTGGTTGGCGCCTGGGCGGCGCTGCGCTCGCGGGTTGGGTTGCGACGTTGCCTGTCGCTGACCGCGACGCCGTGGTGCGCGAGGCGGTCGAAGCGGTCGGCAGTGATCCTCAGCCGCTGCGCGTCGCCGTACGCATCCTGTCGAGCATCGTGCCCGCCGCTCGCTGAAGGGCATCCGCATGTCCCGCCGCGTGGACGGACAGCTCGACGACGCGGGTCTCGGCCAGCGCCCACCAACGGTCTTCGCCCGCAATCGCCGCGACAGCCGCGGTCAGCCGCCAGGCCTCCAGACCGGCAAGTGTGGGCAGTGTCGCGAGGAGCTCGTCGACGGCCTCCACGTCCGCCGGCTCACCCGCCGTCATCCTGGCCCGCGCGGTGAGCAGCCGGCCGAGGACGTCGTACCGCGCGATTCCCATTCGCTGCGCCTGCTCGGTGATGGCGGCCGCGGTCTCGGCCGCGCCATCCGGATCGCCCGCTGCGAGCGCGATCTCGCCCCGGTAGAGACGGGCGCGCAGCTGGTGCCGCCAGGCCAGCGCGTGCCCGCTGCCGAGGTCCTCTGCTGCAGCAACCTCCGACGCCGCGCGATCGACGTCGCCTCGCGCGAGCGCGCCTGCCGCCAGGTCGAGATGGGCGTGCGCGATCGGCTCGAGCATGTGGACACCGGTGCTGACTTCGAGCCCGGCGACGTTGGCGTCGTCGGCGGCGTCCCACTGGCCGAGGCCGCGCAGGATCCAGCCGCGGACGTTTTCGGCCCGGCCCTCCCATCGGGTTACGCCGAACCGCGACACGACCTTCTCGATCTCGGCGACTTCGTCCAACGCCCGATCCGGGCGGCCGAGATTGCCGAAAGCGAGCGCCGCAAACAGGTGCCCATGCAACGCGGGGCGCCCGTGTACGGCGACCGCTTCGTTGATCGTCGACGGGTGGAGGAGCGCGATCCCCTCGGCCAGCCGGCCTTGATGCACTCGCAGCCCGCCGAGCCAGACGTTCGTGACGGGTCGCCATACCCCTGTGGCGACTTCAGCGGCCAGCTGGATGCGACGTGCCGCGCCGGGCAGATCGCCCATGCACTGAGCTGCCCAGCCGCCGATGGTGAGGCAGCCGACCCGGGCACCGAGGTCGCCGTCCAAAGCCGCGCCCTCGTCGGCAAGTCGGATCGCCGCCGCGAAATCCCGTTGGTAGTGGGCCGCCCAGGCCGCTAACTCGAGGGCCGCGGCCCCCGCGCCAAGACCCGTAGCAACATCGGCGTCGGCGCCCGCGCCGGCGTAGTCGCCCGCGACGATGCGTACGCGCGCTCGCAACAGCCGGGCTGGCAGCGAGTCCGCAAGCATCAACGATTCGCCCAGCAGGTCGAGTGCACCGGCTTGGTCGAGCCGCTCGGACGCCACTGCCGCCGCCTCGACCAGGGCACTCGCGGTGAGCTCCGCGTCGCCGCCAAGGCGGGCATGGTGTACGACGGCGAGCGGATCGCGAGTCGCCCGCGCGGACAGGACGCGGGCGGCCTCGCGATGCATGAGAGCCCGCCGCGGCGACGTGGCGGCCGCCTCCAACGACTCGCGGATCAGGTCGTGCCGGAACAGGAATCCGGTCGGCCCGTCGACGAGCAAGCCCCGGCGCAGGCCCTCCTCGAGATGGTCGAGCAGCTCCGTCGGCCGTTGATTGAGGACAGCCGCAAGCAGGTCGAGGTCGACCGAAGACCCGAGCACGGCGGCGGCGCGCAACGTTGCGGCCGCGGCCGGGCCGGCGCGATCGCAGCGGGCGATGACGGCATCGCGAACCGAGCGCGGCAACGCCTGACCGGGGTCCGCTGCCGCGAGTTCAACCAGCAGCAGCGGATTGCCTCCGCTGCGCCGGTACAGTTCGGCCGCCCGATCGGCCCCGACGATCTCTGCGGCTGCGGTCGCGTCGAGAGCCGCAAGCCGCACCGTCGTTCCGGCGGCGAGCCTGATTGCCTCTTCCGGCCGCTGCGCGCAGACCAGCAGCAACGGCACGGCGGCGGCTTCGCGGGCGGCGTACGCAATCCACTCCGTCGTTGCCGATCCCGCGAAGTGCACGTCGTCGATGACGAGCACGACAGGGGCGGGCATGCGGGTCAGCACTCGCACCAGCGCGGCGAAAATGACGAGCTGGTCGACGACCGATCTGCTCAGAGCCGGCAACGGCTCTGTCGCGGCGGCCACCCCCGGCCCGGCCAGAAATGGCGTGAGCACCTGCGCTTCCTGGCCGAGTACCCGCGCTGTCTCTGCTGCATCACCGCCCCGCAGGTGGTCGGTGAGCGCTGCGATGACGGGTTGGAGTGGAAGGTCACGAGTCACCTCGTCGCAGCGGCCTGCCAGCACCGTGGCGCCGGTAGCGCGCGCACTCGCCGTCCATGCGGACAGCAGCCGCGTCTTGCCCATGCCCGCCTCGCCCTCGATGACGACGAGACCGCCGCCCCCACCGCGCGCCGCATCAAGCTCGGAATCCAGCTGCTGCAGGGCACCTGCGCGTCCTGGCAACGGCGGCGGCGCGGCGGGCGGCGCAGGGAGACCGGGTGGGGCCGGCGCCTGCTGCAGCAGCGCCGTGTGCAGCGCGGTGGTCTCAGCCGCCGGATCGACCCCGAGTTCGTCGGCAAGTCTTTCGCGCACCGCGGCGTACACCGCGAGCGCGGACGCTGGGCGGCCGGCCCTCGCGTGGGCGGTCATCAGAGTGCGGAGCACCGCCTCGTCGTACGGATCGGCATCGAGCGCCGTCTGCGCCGCGAGGGCCGCACCGGCGAAGTCACCCGCGAGCAGCGTGGCGGCGGCGGCGATCCGGTGCGCTTCGGTGACGAGCCGGAGTGCAAGCGCGGCGTCCGCGAATGTCCATTCGGCCTCCGCCTCGTCCGGCAGCAGCGGGCCGCGGGCCAGAACGATCGCGGCGCCCGCAGCCGCTCGCGCCGCACCCGCGCTGCCGTCGTCGAGCCTGCGCCGTGCATCCTCGACGAGCTGCTGCAGCGCCTCGACGTCGAGCCAGTCCATGACCAGCGAATAGCCGGCGTCGGTACGCCGGACCCGCTCGGCACCCAGCGCGCGCCGCAGCCGGCTGACGAGCACACCGATCTGCTCGGACGGATTCGCGGGCGGGTCGCTGGCCCACAGATAGTCGGCGAGCGCGTCGGCGGATACGGGCGCGCCCCGCGCCAACGCCAGCACTTTGAGCAGCGTGCGCGCCTTGCGACTGCCCAGCGCGTTGGCGTCGACGCCCTCGATGTAGAGGCCGCCGAGCAGCCGCACCTTCAGCTCGCCCACGGGCGGATCATCCCGCGCCTTAGTGCGCCTACACCTTCCCGCCGCGCTCAGATGTCGCGGAACGACCCGCGCCGAGTTCGCCCGTCCAGCGGGTGAAGAGGCTGTGCTCCACACCGAGGCTGTCGAGCACCTTGCCCGCGACGAAGTCGACCAGCTGCTGCACCTCGCGCGCGCCGGCGTAGAACGCCGGGGACGCAGGCAACACGATGCCGCCCGCATCGTGCAGCGCGAGCATCTGCACCAGATGGGTGCGGCCAAGCGGAGTTTCCCGCGGTACGACGACGAGCGGGCGTCGTTCTTTGAGCGTCACATCGGCGGCACGCTGCAACAGGTCCTTGCTCAGCCCAAGGGCGATCCCGGCCACCGAGGAGGTCGACGCCGGTACGACGACCATCCCCTTCGTGCGGTAGGTGCCGCTGCTCGGGCCGCCCGCCAGATCTCCCGGCGTCCAATGGCGAACATCCGCGGTCGCGCCACTGGAACCTCCGTCCCCTAGCCACTCGACGAGGTCGTCCAACCAGTGCGCGTCGCGCCAGCTGATGCCGGTCTCGTCGAGCAGCGTCAGCCTGGCCGCCCGACTCACGATGAGGTCGACCGCCTCGCCGGCGTCGAGAAATCCCCGGATGACGGCCCGCGCGTACGGCGTACCACTCGCACCGGAGACACCAACGATGTACGGCGCGCGCTCACTCGGCATGGGGGAAGAGTGGCACGACCACGGCCGATGGTCACGACCACATTCACCGGCATGGCCCCTGGACACGCCTGCAGCCCACCGATCTACTGACGACACGCCGATCTTGAGGGGTTGTTGTCATGCCCGGTCAGGACGATCAGTTGCTCCTCGACCTCGTCGAGGTACGCATCCACGGGGTGAGCGGCACGCCCAAGACAGCGATGCTCGAGTACGGCGACACGATCCTTGTCGCCGGCGACGAAGTGTCCGGCTTTCACCGCAGGCGCGGGTGGCATGCCTACGGGCCGGCGGAGGCCGGCGGGCGGATCGGAAAGGTGCGCCGGCACCTCGAGGCGTATTCGTGGGGCGGCCTGACGAGCGGGCGCGCCAGCCGCGCCGCCTGGCTGCCGCTGCTGCCGTTCGCTCTCATCAACGTCGCGTCGTGGGCCATCCCGGCCGCCACGGGTGAGCCGTCCGACGACCCAAGACAGCCGTCGCCGTCCGCTCCCTGGCGCGGCCCCGTCCGACAGTCGCTGCTGGCGACGATCCGGCTCCTCGCGCTGACGATGACGGTCGGATTCATCGTCGCCCTGGCCGGCGTCGGGATGGATCAGGTCGGCTGGCAGTGCGGCGGCAGCGAAATCTGCTCCGGCGATCGCCAGAACTGGCTGCGCTGGTGGATGCCCTGGCTCGGCGAGCGAGCGCCCGGCGTACGCATCGTCGTCGGTGCCCTCGTGCCGCTCGCCACTCTCGCGCTGCTGTGGCGACTGAGCCTGCGCAGCTTCGACCAGTACGAGAAGACCAAGACGATCGGCCTTGACACGTCGAGCGGTCCGTACGTCGACGGGCAGAAGACGCCGTTCGCTCTAGTCGGGCTGTGGCAACAGAAGAGCTCAACCGCCCGGCTGCGCGCGTTGCACATCGCGGCCCCTTTGGCAGCGGTGTCGGCGTTGCTTGCGTATCCGGGCCTGCGCCTCGAAGTGGGTGCGATTCCCGACATCATCGCCTTCACCCTCGCGCTGACATTGCTCGTCTTCTGCATCGCCAGCGTGCTCACACCACGAATCACCGACCTTGGCAGAGAACTCGACAAGCACGTCAATCCGGACGGTTTCAAAACACACGCACCGCTGTCCCACCGGCTCGCGCGCGCGTCGTACGTGACGCTGGCCGTCGGCGTGGCCGCGGCCCTGCATCGCGCCGACCACGTGGACGTTCGGGTCGTGCTGCCCGGCTACGGCGGGACCTTGTGGATCATCGCGGCGACGCAGTTCGCTGCGCTCGCGGTGATGGCGGTGCTGACGTATTTGGCTCGATCGTCCGAGACCCAGGAGCCGGCGCCGTTCCTGCGCGGCTGGGCCGGTCCGGTTTTCGCCGTCGTCGGTCTCGTCGCGGGAACCCTCATGACCAACGGCGTGCTCTACAAGTCCGCCGACCTGCTCGCTACGACCCCCGGCCAATCGACGGCGCACACCGTGCCGTTCGTCTTCCGGGTGCACGCGTTGTACCAGTGGACCGCCTGGCTCGCCGGCAGCGGCGCAATCATCGCGGGATTTCTTCTCGCTGTGTTCCTGCTGTACGTCGTTGGCCGGCGACTGACCGGGCGCGAGCTCACGCCCACCCGGCAGAAGCAGTACCCGATCCTGCGCGCCGGCGTACGCGACGACTACGCCTTGCCCGACGGCGGGAAAGACCGCGTGGAAGAGGTTGCGCGCGCCCGGTACCAGGCCACGCTTGTCGACCGCGCGCCCATCGTGCTTCTCGTGATCGCGGTCGCCGGCGTGGTGGTCGGATTGACGACGATCGTGCTTTCGGCGGTGCTCGGGCGGCCGTCGGACGCGTTCATCAGTTCGAAGTCCCCCGGCGCGCGCGTCCTCCAAGCGATCGGAGTCGACGGTTTCGCGCCCACCCAGGGCGACGTCGTCGGCTTCGGCACTGTCGTCATCGGTCTGTCGGTCGTGGCGCTGGTCGGGATCGGCATCCGCGCGTACCGCAATGACACCCTGCGCCGTACCGTCGGCATCCTTTGGGACGTCGGCACATTCTGGCCGCGGTCGGCCCACCCGCTCGCGCCGCCGTGCTACTGCGAGCGCACCGTCCCGCAACTGACGACCCGGGTGACGGGGTTGGTGTCGCAGGGACAACCGGTGCTCGTCTCAGCGCACAGCCAGGGCACGGTCATCGCGGCAGCCGCGCTCTTCCAGTGTGACGCGTCGACCATCTCGCACGTCGCGCTGCTGACGCACGGCTCCCCCCTGCGGCGGCTCTACGCGCGCGCGTTTCCCGCGTACTTCTGCGCGGGCACGTTCGAGATGCTGCGCGACCGGCTGACCGAGGGCAACGCGGTGCGCTGGCGCAACTGCTGGCGCAAAACCGACTACCTCGGCAAGTGGATCTTCAAGGAGCCACCGCCGGGGGACGCGCGTTATGTCGCACCCGACACGGTCGACGTACTCGTCGAGGATCCGGCTGGGCACCCGCTGCCGCACGACACGTCACCGCACCCCGCGCTGCACCCGCCCGGCGGGGACGTCGACGCGCCGAAACCCTTGCGGCACAGCGACTACTACCGCTCGCACGAGTACGACGCGTGCGTGCTCAACCTCGACGCGATGCTGCTGACCGGCACCCTGCCTGCGGTTTCGCTCGTCGGCTACTACCCGCTCGCCGACGGTGCCGAGCCACCGACGCTCGCAGAGGTCGACGCCAAACCCCCCTGGTGACCCAGGCGGTCGCCGCCCGTCTGCTCGCGGGTCGCCCCTGCGACCGAGTTGATCAACCTGTCACGATTTCCATGATCAATTGAGCGTGAATTCCAGCACGGACTTCGACAACTTGATCCACTTCGCGTGATGCGCACGCGAGGTTTGTGCGCGGGCACGGCACGGGGGGGTCGGACTTAAGGGGCTAGAGGTAGAGGCCGGTTCCTAGGTCCTCTAGGCGCTCGGATGCGACGGCGTGGATGTCGCGTTCGCGAAGGAGCGCGTAGAGCGCGCCGTGCATCTCGACCTCGGCGCGGTCTTCAGGGTCGTACATCACCCTGTCGTCGATCTGAACCTGCCGCACGTGCGTGCCGACGGCGACGACGCGCGCCCACGACAGGCGCCTGCCCAGTTGCGCGGTAGCGGGGATGACAATGCCGCCGGTCGAGCGGCGCTCGCCCTCGTCGTCGTCCAGCGAGACCAGTACGCGATCGTGCAGCATCCGGACCGGCAGCTTCTCGCTCATCAGCTGACTCTCGAGGGTTGACGACAGTGCTTGAGCCACCTCATGCGCTCAGCGCGTTCTCGTCGTAACAGACATCTTCGAAGCTGGGGGCGATTGGCCAAGTCCCACCCCGGGCATTCCGAGCGAGCGAGGCCGACGGCTCGCTCACGGGCGCAGCCCGCGTGAGGCGAGGTCAGCGACTGCGAAGCACAGCAGCGCCAGGCCGACGAAACCGTTGACCGTGAAGAACGCGCGGTTGACGCGCGAGAAGTCGTTGGGCTTCACCAGGGAGTGCTCATAGCCGAGCGCTACGGCGACGACGGCCACGCCGGCGTACCAGAGCCACGACATGCCGGCGAGCGAGCCAAACCACACGAGGAACGCAACCGTAGCGATGTGCATCAGCTGCGAGAAACGCAGCGCGGTCGCGGCGCCGAACCGGGCCGGTAGCGAGTGCACACCTTGCTCCCGATCGGAGGCGATGTCCTGGCAGGCATAGATGAGGTCGAAGCCCGCGATCCAGATGCCGACAGCCGCGCCGAGCACGACCGCGGTCCACGACCACTCGCCGGTGACCGCGATCCACGCGCCGATCGGCGCGACCATCTGCGCCAGCCCGAGGATGAAGTGGCAGCCCCACGTGAACCGTTTGCCGTAGGGATAGACGACCAGCGGTACGACGGCCAGTGGCGCGAGCGCGAGGCACAACGGGGAGAGCAGGGCGGCCGCGGCGAAAAAGACCGCGAGTGCCACAACGGCACCGATGACAGCTGTGCGCACCGGCAACGCACCGGTGACGAGCTCGCGTTTGGCCGTGCGCGGATTGCGCGAGTCGAGCTCCCTGTCGATGACCCGGTTGGCGGCCATCGCGAAGGTGCGTGCACCCACCATCGCGACCGTGATGAGCAGTAGGTCGACCCACTTGACGGTCTCGCCGAGCGAGCGCATCGCCGTGAGCGCGCTGATGCCGACGAACGGCAGAGCGAAGACCGAGTGCTCGATCATCACCAGTCGCAGGAAACCCTTGACGCGACCGCTGTGTGCAACCGGCTCGGCGAGAGTCGTCGCGGCACTCACAGCCCTAGTTCTTTCCAGCGCTTGCTGACCCGCTCGACGATCTCGGGCGCCATGAGCATCTCGCTCGGCCAGCCGCGCGTGTAGCCCTCTGTCGGCAGCTTGCGGGTCGCGTCGATGCCCGCCTTGCCGCCCCAGAACTGCTGGTACGACGAGTGGTCGAGATGGTCGACGGGACCGATCGTCGTGAGTAGGTCGTGCGCGTAGTCGACGTTGCCAAACGCGCGCCACGCGACCTCGGAGTAGTCGTGCACATCGCAGTCGGCGTCGACGACCACGACGAGTTTGGTCAGCGACAGCAGGCCGGCACCCCAGATGGCGTTCATCACCTTGTGAGCATGCTTGGGATAGCGCTTGTCGATCGAGACGATCGCGCAATTGTGGAAAACGCCCTCGACCGGCAGGTCGTAGTCGACGAGCTCTGGCAGCGTCATCTTGATGAGCGGCAGGAAGATG
>JBKJZO010000150.1:0-2000 GCA_046715235.1 Mycobacteriales bacterium | reverse complement strand
CGAGGTGACCGCCTCGCGCAACTGCACCGGATGCTCGCCGCTGTCGCGCAGCATGACCGCCGAGCCGATAGCGGTCTCCACCAGCAGGTCGGCAGCCACCGTGCGCGGAAGGCCGAGCAGGATGCCCGCGTCGATCATCGCCTCGACGAGGAAGAAGAAGTACGCCGGGCCGCTGCCGGACAGAGCGGTGACGGCGTCCTGCTGGTACTCGGGGACGCGCAGCACCTTGCCGACGTGGCGGAACAGGTCCTCGGCGCGCAGCAGGTGCGCCTCCTGCGCGTGACTGCCCGGCGAGATCGCGCTCATCGCCCCGTCGACGAGAGCCGGTGTGTTGGTCATGACACGCACGACGGGTACGTCGTCGGCAAGCCGCCGCTCGATGAACGCGGTGGGGATGCCGGCTGCCATCGAGATGACCAGCTGATCGGCCCGAACCACCGGATTGATCTGTTCGAGCAGATCACCCATGTCCTGCGGCTTCACCGCGATCAGCAACGTCTCGCCGCGCTCGGCCGCGTCCGCTGTCCCGACCGCCGAAACGCCGTACTTCTCCTCGAGCGCCTTCGCCCGCTCGTCACGACGCGTCGAGACGACGACGTCGGATGCCGGCGTGCCGGACCGCAGCAGCCCGGACAGCAGGGTCTCGCCCATCTTCCCCGCACCGAGGATCGCCAGATTGGTCATGACCGGGAGGCTAGCGCGCGAAGGAAGAACCCGAGGTTAGCCGGGCGCTCGGCGAGCCGGCGCACGAGGTAGCTGTACCACTCGCGGCCGTAGGGAACGTAGACCCGCATCCGGTTGCCCTCGGCGGCCAGCCTGCGCTGCTCGGCCGGGCGCACGCCGTACAGCATCTGGTACTCGAAGCTGTCGGGCGACCGGCCGCTGCGTCGCGCAAGTTCTGCGGCTATCGAGATCAGGCGTGGGTCGTGAGTGGCGACCATCGGGTAGTGACCACGCAGCATGAGCCGAGCCAGCAGCCGCACATAGTTTGCATCGACCTCGCGTTTTCCTTGGTACGCAACGGATTCCGGCTCCCGGTAGGCGCCCTTGCACAGGCGCACCCGTGCGGCCGAAGCGATCAGGTCCTCGATGTCGTCGGCACTACGGCGCAAGTAGGCCTGGATGACCGCGCCGGTCTGGGGGAAGTCCTCGCGCACCTTCGCGAGGATGCCGAGGGTCGAGTCGGTTGTCGTGTGGTCTTCCATGTCGAAGGTCACCGTCGTGGCCGCGGCGTCGGCGGCGGCGACGATGCGCACCGCGTTGTCGAGGCAGAACGACTCGTCGAGTGCCTGCCCGATCGCCGACAGCTTCACCGACACTTCCGCGCGGGCGGTCAGCCCTTCCGTCGACAGGCGGTAGAGCAGGGAGACGCAGGCATCGGTCACGTTCTCGGCATGCGCGCGCTCGGTCGTGTCCTCACCGAGGTGATCGAGCGAGACCAGCAGCCCCGCGGCCGTCAGCTCGCGCGTCACCGCGATGGCGTCGGGCAATTCGTCGCCCGCGACGAACCGGCTCACAACAGGCCGGGACAACGCCGACGTGCGGGTGAAGCGCTCGAGTGCCCGGTTGCCCGACGCGGAAAGGAGTAGACGGCGCAGCAACCGGCACTCCCTTCGAAAGATCGTTTCCCGCGAGGCTACTCCGGGCTACGGGGTGGCCCGGCGCGCGTCGCCGTACATGTCGTCAATGCCCTCGGCGGACGCGCGGAAGCGCGGCCCCTTCGGGATGTGCGGCAGCGGCTTGCGCGGCCGTAGCCCGGCTGCGGTGTCGGGGCCGGCGGCGAGGTTGAGCCGGGTGAACGCCAGCGCCTCGGCGAGGTCGGCCTCCCGGTCGGCCCGGTCGAGCGCCTTGCGAGTGTTGATCTCGATCACGATCGTGCCGGCGAAGTTCTGCTGCGCGAGCATCTCCAGCAACTCGGCGCAGGGTTGCTGCCCGCGGCCGGGCACGAGGTGCTCGTCCTTGGCCGAACCCGATCCGTCGGCGAGGTGCACGTGCACGAG
>JBKJZO010000149.1:0-3967 GCA_046715235.1 Mycobacteriales bacterium | reverse complement strand
GACCCAAAGCCATCCCGACCGGCATCCCGCTCGACGACTCCCACTACCGGATCCGGCACGACAAGATCGACGACAGCGGCGTGTTCACCCTCCGGCACAACAGCCAGCTGCACCACATCGGCGTTGGTCGCCGGCACGCCGGCACCAACATCCTCGTCCTCGTCCACGACCTACACATCCGGGTCCTCGGCGACGGCGGGGAACTACTCCGAGAACTCCAACTCGACCCCACCAAGGACTACCAGCCACAGGTCAAACCGTGAACGATGTCCCGAGACACCTGTGAACGGTGTCCCGCGACATCACATGAGTGCCCCCGGCAGGATTCGAACCTGCGGCACACGGTTTAGGAAACCGATGCTCTATCCCCTGAGCTACGGAGGCGCGGCGTCGGCGTACCGACGTGCTGCAAGGGTACCGGGCCGCCCACTTACGCTCTCGCCTTGATAACAGGGCGCGCTCCGCTGGCCGCCGATAATTGACGTGTCCCGCTACCGTGCTCACGTGGTCACCGAAGGCACGAGCGCGAGCGACATCCTCGCCGCGCTCGCCGACCAGGCGCCCAGCGCCGAGCAGCGCACCAGCGGACTCACGATCCCGCTTGAGTACTTCCGCTGGCTTCCCCTGCGCGCTACGGACCTCTTCAACGTGGGCGTTCCCGAAACTGTCGGCGAGAATGTCGGCAGAGTTCCCGTCGAGCGCAAATACGGCGAACGCCTGGCCGCGATAGCCCAGGTTCGAACGCTGACGCAGCCCCTCCGCGCCGGTTGGCTCTTCGTCGCAGGCCGCGTCGTCCGGGCCGACGGCAGCGCCCAGCGTGTGTTCCACCCTCTTGTCACTGTGCCCGTGCGCGTCGTTCGCCAGCCGATCGCTGGGCCGGCCATGTTGGTTCGGTCCGGCGACGTGGAACTGTCCCCTCTCATTTCCCCCGGTCCTGAGCGCGACGCGCTAGAGCAGAGCATCGAGTACGGCGGCGGCGCGCTGACCGGGAACGACCTCGTCGGCATACCGGCGCCACTGATGGCCCTGCTGCATCGACTTCGGGCCTTCGCCGTCGCTGCGGCCGATGCCGCGGGTTTCTCCACTCGCGCTCTCGTTGCGGCCGGCGAGAACCCCTCCGACTATCTGTCCCGCAACTCACTGGCGATCCTGGCGGGTGCGGCGGTCTATGTCGCGCACGAGACCGGCGGCGCCAGCCGTGCCGCGAGTCTTCGCGCCTGGATCGATCGCCCGGGCCTGGACGAGTCCGCGTTCAGCGCTGTCTACCTTGGCTGCGAAGCCGTCGAGAGCGAACCGCCGACGACGCTTGGCAACAGCCCCTTTCTGCTGACACCAACGCAGCGCTCCGCGGTGCGGCGCAGCCGAGTAGAGCGGGTGACAGTCGTCTCGGGTGCTCCGGGGAACGGCAAGTCCCAGACGGTAGTGGCGATGGCCTGCGACGCACTCGCGCGCGGCGAATCCGTGCTCGTCACGGCGCGTTCCGATGCAACCGTCGATGCGCTCGTAGATCTGTTCGAACGCGCGCCGGGGCCTCAGCCGATCGTCTTCGGTTCCAACGAACGCCGGGTTGCCCTCGCTCATCAACTCGAGCAGGGCGCGCAGCTGCAGACATCGACGATGGACCTCGACGCAGCGAGACGCCGGTTGGATGAGGCGATCGCGCGGCGTGACCTGTCAGTTAACAGGTGTCTTTACGCCCTCGGCGTCGAGACCGTCGCCCGCGACCCCAGCGCCATCGACGAAGCCAGGCGGTTGGCCCCGGATCTGATCGATGGTCGGATCGATCTGGACCAGGTCGGCTTGGCGCTTCACGAGGCCGAGCATGCCGGCGGCTCTTGGTTCGGGCGCTGGGTGGGCAGAAGGGCGCATGCACGCGCGTGCCGACTTGCGGGCGTTCCGACGATGGTGGCGGCAGCCGAGTTGCGACGATTCATCCGCATCGCGCGAGGGGGGGCCGCGCTCAGATCGGCCGGCCTCCCGGGCAATGAACCCGACGAGCCGCCGTACGACGACCTGCTTGCTGATCAGAACAAAGTCCGCGACCTCTCCGCTCACTGGTTGGCGCTTGTCGCTCACGACCAAGCGCGGATGGGCTTTCAGGAACGGCGCGCAGTCGCCGCGCTCGCGACAGCCCTCCGGAGCGGCCGCGCAGCACGTCGCGAGCAGTTGATGCGGCTCGACAACAAGCTCGCTCGCGCCTTGCCCTTGTGGGTTGGCTCGTTGCCTGACGTCGACGATCTGCTGCCGCACGTGGCGGGCTTGTTTGATCTGGTGATCGTCGACGAGGCTGCGTCGGTCGAGCAGCCGCTCGCCGCGCCGGCGCTGTTGCGCGGTCGGCGCGGCGTCGTTGTCGGCGACCCACGGCAGCTTCGACATGTGTCGTTCCTGTCAGACGAACACCAGGACGCCGTTCGCGCGCGGCACGGCATCGATGCGGACAGGCTGACTGCGTCGCTCGACGTGAGGCGCAACAGTCTGTTCGACGTTGCTGCCGGCGCCTCAGCAGTGACCCACCTGGACGAGCACTTTCGCTGCGACCCTCACCTCGTGGATTTCGTCGCGGAACGCGTGTACGACGGGGCGTTCGCGGTCGCAACCCGCTCGCCGCGCAATCACAGACGCGACTGCATCTCGGCCAGGCGCTGCGCCGGGTTCAGAGATGAAAACGGCGTCGTCGCCGCGGAGGTCGATGCTGTTGTTCAAGAACTCAGAGACTTGCTGCATTCGGGGGCTCGCAGTGTTGGTGTGATGACGCCCTTTCGTGCACAAGCGGACGCGATCGAAGATGCAGTCCTGAGAGCCTTCTCCGTGGAAGCGTTGGAACGCTTGGACCTGCGAATCGCGACGGTTCACGGCTTCCAGGGCAACGAGCGCGACGTCGTACTCATCTCCCTCGGTATCGGCCCCGACGACGGCGCCGCCACCTGGCGCTTCGCGGAAGACCCACACCTGTTCGCTGTCTTGGCGACGAGGGCCCGCAAGCGGGAGCTGCTGTTCTTCTCTGCGGATCCACCGGGCGGGGGCCTGCTGTCGGGCTTCCTCGCGCAAGCCGATGTGCCGCCCGAGCCGCCGATGCCGGCGCGAGCGCTCACGCCGTGGGCGGAGGGCATCGCTGAGGAGCTGTCGCGCAGCGGCTTGGATATTCTGCGGGCGTATCCGGTCGGTAGGCACGTCGTCGACGTATGCATCGACGGCCGCCCGGCGCCGACAGCGATCATCTGCTCGCTGCACGACGACGGGGAGCGTGCGCACCTCGAGCGGCATCTCGCACTTCGGTACGCCGGATGGGACGTCATCGAGGCACTGCCCGGACAGTGGTCGGCGCGTCGGGCGACGCTCATGATCGAACTGATGCAGCGACTCTCGCCTTCCACGATCGATGCCGGGTGAACGCATCGTTGGGCTGCGTTGCGCATGGTTGACGTAACGGTGCTCGGAGCCGGCCCCGCCGGGCTGGCGGCCGCGTGGCGGGTGGCGCGTGAAGGGCGCTCGGTCGTCGTACTCGAGCGAGCTGCAACCGTCGGTGGGATGGCGGCGAGCTTCGACGTCGCCGGGCTGCGAGTCGATCACGGGAGCCACCGCCTGCATCCAGCAACGCAACCCCACGTGATGGCCGCGCTGCGCGAGCTGCTCGGCGACGACTTGCAGACGCGGCCACGGCACGGACGGCTACGGCTGGGCGGGCGGTGGGTCGGATTTCCCTTGCGCGCCAAGGACTTGGCGGGCGCACTGCCACCGCGACTCGCGGCTGGGATCGCGCGCGACGCCGTCCTCGCGCCCCGTCGACGCGCGACGGAAGACACGTACGCCGAGGTGCTGCGCGCGGGGCTTGGTCCGACGCTGTACGGCGCGCTGTACGAGCCGTACGCCCGCAAGCTGTGGGGCCTCGACCCGACGCAGATCTCCGGTGCGCAGGCGCGCAAGCGCGTCACCGCCGACACACCGTGGAAGGTCGCGGCACGTGTCG
>JBKJZO010000148.1:0-19055 GCA_046715235.1 Mycobacteriales bacterium | reverse complement strand
CGCGACGGCCCCCGCTCAGAGCGGCCCTAAAATCCACGGTCACTGGTAATTTGGCACCCGCGGGCGGGGGGGCGGGGGGCGCAGGGGCGGCGGCCCGGGGCCGCGGGGTGGGCAGGGGCGTGGGCAGGGGCCCGGGGCAGGGGCCCGGGGCAGGGGCGTGGGGCAGGGCGCTTTCGGCGGGCACTACGGGACGTACTGTTCCTCGATCTTCGTGATCATCAGTCGATTGCGGATTTTCGCGATCGTGATCCAGAAGCCGGTGTTCTGTCCCAGCTCGGTCTCCAAGAACGCGTCGAGCTGTTCGAGCGATACCCGCTGCGACTCGACCTGCGCGGTCAGTCCGATGCTGCCAAGGAACTCCAGCCCGTCCGTCGAGAACTCGACCGTGCGCAGGCGGGTGTTCTCGTTGCGGATGTAGTAGTCGCCCTCTAGTTGCTTCTTGTCAGCGGCCGCCGCCTTCTTGGCCCCAGCACCAGTAAGGAACTGAGCCTCGTCATATGTCGCCTCCCCGGCGTATTTGCCGGTGTTCGCACCTCCGGGTAGGACGTCCTTGATGAATGCGAACACGCGTCCCGGGGTGACCGGGGCGGTCGGGGTCGCCGATGCCGAAGCAGTGGCGGACGCCGGCGCGCTCGGGCCCGGCGTGACGAACGTCAGCTCCGGTTCCGGTTCGGTGACGGCCGGCGCGCTCGCAGTGGTCTCTGTCGGCTCGCTGGTGGCGGATGGCGTAATGACGTTGGAGGCCTTGTCGTCGCCCCCCGAGCAGGCGGCCGTACTGATGGCGATCGCCAGGACGGCACACAGCGTCCGCAGCGGGATCGTGCGGTTCATTGGTCCTCCGGCTTGCCTGGGCGAAGGCTACTGGTGCGCGGCCATCACCTTCTGCGCGAGGTTGTGCGGCATCGGATCGTGGCGTGCATAGCGTCGGGTGAACGTTCCGGTTCCGTGCGACAGAGACCGCAGGTCGATCGCATAGCGCACGACTTCCGTCTCGGGGACCTCCGCGCGGATCAACGTGCGACCGTTGCCTACGGGCTCCGTGCCCGACACTCTGCCACGGCGGCCGGACAGGTCACTCATGACCGCGCCAACGTACTCGTCGGCGACTAGCGCCTGCAGCTCCAGCACCGGTTCGAGCAGTACGACGTGACCCGCCTTGGCGGCCTCGCGCAGCGCCAACCCGCCGGCGATCTGGAAGGCCATATCGGACGAGTCAACCGAGTGCGCCTTGCCGTCGGTCAGCGTCACCTTAATGTCGACGACGGGATAACCGGCCGCGGCGCCGCGCTCCATATGCGCGCGCACGCCCTTTTCGACTGAGGGGATGAACTGGTTCGGCACCGACCCGCCGAAGATCTTGTCGACGAACTCGAAGCCACTGCCCGGCGGCCCCGGCTCAACGGTGATGTCGCAGACCGCGAACTGGCCATGTCCTCCGGACTGCTTCACGTGCCGCCCGTGCCCGGTCGCCTTGTCGGAAAACGTCTCGCGCAGCGGAACGCGCAGGTCGACGGTCTCGACCTCGACGCCGTACTTCGTCTTGAGTCGGTCGAGCAGTACGTCGACGTGCGCCTCTCCGAGGCACCACAGGACGATCTGGTGAGTCTCGACGTTGCGTTCGAGGCGCAGCGTCGGGTCCTCGGCGACGATGCGGTTGAGGGCGGTGCCGAGTTTGTCCTCGTCGGACTTCGTCTTGGCCTGTACGGCGACCGGCAGCAGTGCTTCGGGCATCTGCCACGCCTCGATCAGCAACGGATAGTCCTTTGCCGACAGGGTGTCTCCGGTCTCGGCGCGTTGCAGTTTCGCGACGGCGCAGACGTCGCCGGCGACGCATTCGCTGACCGGTCGCTGGGTCTTGCCCAACGGCGACGACAGGGCGCCAACCTTCTCGTCCACGTCGTGATCGGCGTGGCCGCGGTCCGCCAGGCCGTGACCACTGACGTGCACCACTGTCTCCGGGCGCAATGTGCCGGAGAAGACACGCACCAGGCTGATGCGGCCGACGTACGGGTCGGTCGTCGTCTTGATGACCTCGGCGGCGAGCGGGCCTGCGGGGTCGCATTCAAGCGGGTCGCGCGGTGACCCGTCGGGCGCGGTCACAACGGGCAGTGGGTGCTCGAGCGGCGTCGGGAAGGCACTGGTCAGCACTTCGAGCAGCTCGGCCGTCCCCAGCCCGGTGGTCGCCGCCGTCGCCAGTACCGGATGGAACGAACCCCGGGCCACCGCGGTCTCCAGGTCGTCGATCAGCACCTTGGTGTCGATGACCTCGCCGCTGAGGTAGCGGTCCATGAGCGACTCGTCTTCGCTCTCGGCGATGATGCCCTCGATCAGGGTGTTCCTCGCCTCCTCGATGAGGGGCAGATGCTCCGGGTCGGGGTCGCGTTCGACCCGCGTGCCGCCGGAGTAGTCGAACACCCGCTGCGAGAGCAACCCGATCAGACCGCCGACCCGGCCGTCGTCGGCATGCATGGGCAGGTACAGCGGCAGCACCGACTCGCCGAACGCCGCCTGGCACCCCGCCACCGTGTTCTCGAAGTCGGCGCGCTCCTTGTCGAGCTTGCTGATGACGACCGCGCGCGGCACGCCGACGGCCGCGCACTCCTCCCACAGCATCCGCGTGGCGCCGTCGATTGGATCGGTCGCGGAGACAACGAACAGCGCCGCGTCGGCGCCGCGCAGCCCGGCGCGCAAGTCGCCGACGAAGTCGGCGTAGCCCGGCGCGTCGAGGAGGTTGACCTTGATCCCGTTGTGCTCAACGGGCACGAGGGCGAGCGAGACGGATCGCTGCTGGCGGATCTCCGCGTCGTCGAAGTCGGACACCGTCGTGCCGTCCTCGATTCGGCCGAGCCGCGTCAGCGCGCCGGTGGCGACCAGCAAGGACTCCACCAGCAACGTCTTGCCCGCCCCTGAATGGCCGACAAGCACCACATTCCTCACCTGGTTCGGGGTAAGAGCCACCGGTCCTCCTCAACTGCACGCCACTGTTGGTCGACGCTGGGCGATCGATGCTTCTCCTCCTCGCCCCGCGCGACAAGCCCGGCGCCGCGGCGCGTGCGAGGACCGCGCTCGCGCGCCGGTATCCTTCGCCCATGCTGAACGTGCGGGCCCGAGGCCCGATCGGCGTGGTGGTCAACCCCCTCGTCGACTTGCTGGCGCGCACGGGGCTCACGCCCAACGCGCTCACGATCGCCGGCGCGGTCGGCACAGTGGCCGGCGCCGCGCTGATCGCCCGGGGTGAGCTGTTCTGGGGTGTGCTGCTGACGACGCTGTTCGTGCTCTTCGACATGATCGACGGCCGGCTCGCGCGGGCCCAGGGCACATCCGGTCCGTGGGGCGCGCTGCTGGACTCGACTCTCGACCGGCTCAGCGACGGCGTGATCTTCGCCGCCCTTGTGGTCTGGTTCGGCCGGATCGCGCCGGAGGACGAGCCCTGGCTCGCCGCGCTGGCGCTGTTCTGCCTGGTGGCGGGCGCGCTCGTGTCCTACGTCAAGGCGAGAGCCGAGGGGCTGGGCCTGACCTGCAACGTCGGGTTCGCCGAGCGCGCTGAGCGGCTGATCATCGTGCTCGTGGGCACCGGACTCGCGGGCCTCGGCGTCCGCTACGTCCTCGCGATCGCGCTGTGGTTCCTCGCCGCTGCGAGTGTCCTCACGATCGGGCAGCGACTGGTCGCCGTACGCCGGCAGGTCGTGGCTGTGGAACCCCGGTGACCGAACATCTCGTCTACTACGCGTTCGCGGCCGGCTGGGCGATCGTTCGCGCGCTGCCCGAGCGC
Source organism: Mycobacteriales bacterium (assembly GCA_046715235.1). Lineage (GTDB taxonomy): Bacteria > Actinomycetota > Actinomycetes > BP-191 > BP-191 > JBKJZO01. The sequence goes on along the minus strand of JBKJZO010000148.1, from coordinate 15,283 downwards.
CTGGCGATGGCGATCGGCCGCGGGGGCGCCGCGATCGCCGTACGCCGGCGTGGTCGCGGCGTCCGGCAGCTGGAAGCCAACCTGCGCCGGGTTCTCGGACCCGAAGCGAGCTCCAAGGAGCTGGCGGCCGCCCTCAAAGCCGGCATGCGCTCGTACGCGCGGTACTGGATCGAGGTGTTCCGGCTCCCCGTCATCCCGCCGGCGCGGCTCATCGCACAGACTCACTGCGAGAACGAGTCGTTGCTCAAGGACTCCTACCACTCGGGCCGCGGACTGGTGCTGGCGCTGCCGCATCAGGGCAATTGGGATGCCGCCGGCGCCTGGGCGACCGCGAGCGGCATGCCCTTCACGACGGTCGCAGAACGGCTCAAGCCCGCGCGCCTGTTCGACCGGTTCGTCGCGTTCCGCGAGTCGCTCGGCATGGAAGTGCTGGCGCTGACGGGGGAGGAGCACTCACCGATCGCGACGATGACCGAGCGCCTGCGCGCCGGCGGCGCCGTGTTCCTCGTTGCCGACCGCGACATGACATCGAGTGGTGTATCGGTCGACTTCTTCGGGGAGCGCACCCGCTTTCCTGGTGGCCCGGCTGCCTTGGCGCTGCGCACAGGCGCGATCCTCGTCGCCGCGACGCTCTGGTTCACCGACGATGGCTGGGCCATCAAGATCCACCCGATCGAGCCGCCGGCGCAGCGCCCCCCCGAGGGCCCGATCGTGGCGATGACCCAACAGATCGCGGCGGCGTTCGAGGAGGGTGTACGCGCCCACCCACACGACTGGCACATGCTGCAGCCGCTGTGGCTCGCTGACCTGCCGCCGGGCGGCCGCCGGGGTAGGACCGGCAGCGAAACGGACGCTGGGGAGCGGCTGCCGGCGTGAGGGTGGGCCTGGTTTGCCCGTATGCCTGGGATGTCCCGGGTGGCGTGCAGGCGCACGTGCGCGACCTTGCCGAAACCCTCCAGGAGCTGGGCCACAGCGTGTCCGTGCTGGCACCTCTCGAGGACGACGAGGCCGACGTGCCGCCGTACCTCGTGAGCGCCGGCGGCATCCTCAAGGTGCCCTACAACGGGTCGGTCGCGCGGCTCGCGTTCCATCCCAAGGCAGCCGCGAAGGTCCGGCGCTGGCTGCGCGCGGGGCAGTTCGACGTCCTGCACATCCACGAGCCGGTCGCGCCGAGTGCGAGCGTCCTGGCCCTGCTGGCGTCCAGCAAGGAGCCGATCGTCGGGACGTTCCACACGTCGATGGGCCGCTCGCGCGGGCTGGAGTTCTGGCGGCCGTCTCTACAGCCGTTCCTCGAGAAGATCGTCGCGCGCATCGCCGTCAGCCAGGCCGCCCGGCGCTACATCGTCGAGCACGTCGGCGGGGGCGTAATCGTAATCCCGAACGGCGTGTCGGTCGCGCGGTTCGCACAGGCGAAACCCTTGGACGGGTGGCCATCCGGGCGCGCTGATCAGGACGGCGGCGATATCGGATTTCTCGGCCGCATCGACGAGTCGCGCAAGGGGCTGCCGGTGCTGCTCGACGCTTTCGCGACGCTGCTCGAACGCCGGCCGGCGGCCCGGCTGCTTGTCGCCGGCCCCGGTGACGTGGCCGAGGTCAGCGAGAAGATCCCCGCTCCGGTTCTGGAGCGCATTGAGTTCCTTGGCTTAGTCAGTGAGCAGGACAAGGCCCGCGCACTGCGCTCGGTCGATGTCTACTGCGCGCCCAACACCGGCGGCGAGAGTTTCGGGATCGTCCTGCTGGAGGCAATGGCCGCGGGAGCTCCGGTCGTGGCCAGCGACCTCGACGCCTTCCGCCGGGTCCTCGACGACGGCTCGGCGGGCAGGCTGTTCGCGCCGGAGGACTCGGCTGCCCTCGCGACGACGCTCGATCAGCTGCTGGCCGACTCGGCGGAGCGCGACCGGCTGCGCGCCCGCGGTGCCGACGTCGTACGCCGCTACGACTGGCCCGTGGTAGCGGGCGCGATAGTCGACGTCTACGAAACGGTCATCGCCACTAAGCCCGCCACCCGCTGACCTCGTGGGCGGGGCCTGTCATGCTTGCCCGGTGATGCCCGGATGACCGAGCTTGTCCTGATCGCGAGCGCGGTCGCGCTGCTGCTCGGCTATGTGTCGTGGACAGCGAGCCGGCTCGACCGGCTGGCCGCGCGGGTCGAGGCGGCGTGGGCTGCGCTCGACGCGCAGCTGGTACGGCGGGCAGCCGCGGCCGGCCATCTCGCGTCGTACGAGCGGCGGCACGACGGGCTCGCGGAGGAGGCGGCGAAGGTCCTTGAGCACCTCGCTTTCGGCGCGCGGCATGCCGGCGCCGACGACCGCCAGGACGTCGAAAACGACTTGACCCGCTCCATCCGGGCCGCGCTGGCCACCGGCGCGCTGCGCGGCACGCGAGCGGCCGACCTGCTCGATGACCTGCGCGACGCCTCGACCAAGGTCGACTTCGCTCGCCAGTTCTTCAACGACGCCGTCCTGGCCAACCGCTCACTGCGGCGGCGCTGGCTCCCCCGTATCCTGTGCCGGTTCCGCGACGACCCGGCAACGGGTTTCTTCGAGATCGCCGACGCGGCGATCCCGTTCGACTGGGAAAGCACCATCCCGGGCAACGTGGCGTAGCCCACACGAACGGCACATGGATTGTCGCCGTCAGCGACTACCCGGTGCCGTAGCGTGGATCCGACCCCCACCCCCCGACCCCTGGAGACGTTTTGCTGCTGTTTTCCCGACGACGTGTCATCGCACTGGGCCTTCTCGTTCCGTTGGCGATGCTTCCCGCGTGCAGCGGCAAGAAGAAGGCGCCGCCCGCAGCGAGCGTGTCGGCCGGGCCTTCGTCCTCCGTTTTCAGCTCGTCCACCTCGCCGAGCCCGACTCCGGCGGCTCCCGTCAAGAAGGCGCCGGCGCGCCATCCGTTCACGGGCCTGGACGAACCGGTCGGCCCGGTCGTCGCGGTCAAGATCGAAAACACTGCGTCAGGCATGCCGCAGGTGGGCCTCGGTCAGGCAGACCTGATCTACCAGGAGCTCGTCGAAGGCGGGGAGACCCGCCTCTGCGCGATCTACTCGACGAGGAAGCCGGCGCTGGTGGGGCCGATCCGCAGCGCACGAGAGACCGACATCGAGCTGCTGGGCGAATTCGGCAAGGTCGGCCTGGCCTTCAGCGGCGCCAACAAGCTCATGCTCCGAGTCGTCCGGCGGGCCAACCTCGTCGACGCGCGATGGGATGCCGTCCCGTCGGCGTACACCGAGCTGCGATCGAGGCGCATGCCCTACAAGGTGCACGCGTCAGTCCCGAAGCTGATCGAGAAGGCGCCGGGCGCCAGCGCCAAAGACATCGGCCTGCGGTTCGGCTACTCGCGCTCGCCGTCCTCAGCGGCGACGAAGGTCACGATCCCCTGGAAGCACATGACCAACACCGCCAGCTACGACCCGGCGACCGGCCGCTGGACGATCTACTTCAACAACCGCGCGCAGGTGACCGTCGACAACCTGGTCGTGCAGTACGTGAAGATCAAGCAGACCGGCTTCACCGACGCGGCCGGCAATCACACGCCGCTTGCGCGCACGCTCGGCTCCGGCAAGGTGACGGTCTTCCGTGACGGGCGGGCGGTCGACGGGACGTGGCACCGGCGGTTCCTGCAGAACCCGACGGTGATGCTCGACAGCAATAGGGCGAAGCTCTTGCTGCGGCCGGGTACGACGTTCGTCATGCTGCTGCCCAACACCCAGACTGTCTCTTTCGGCTGAGCCGGTAAACGCGTTCGCGGCGTGCTGACGCGTCGCCGTACGATGGGACTTGTCACGCTGAGCGTGCCTTCCTGAATCCCCGCACCGAAGAGGTCGCCGCGATGTCGTCGAGTTCGCCTGAAAGCCAGACCGGCACCGCGCGCGTCAAGCGCGGCATGGCCGAGATGCTCAAGGGCGGCGTCATCATGGACGTCGTCACCCCGGAGCAGGCGAAGATCGCCGAGGACGCCGGCGCGGTTGCCGTGATGGCGCTCGAGCGCGTGCCGGCGGACATCCGGCGCGACGGCGGCGTCGCGCGCATGAGTGACCCCGACATGATCGACGGCATCATCGCCGCCGTGTCCATCCCGGTGATGGCCAAGGCGCGGATCGGTCACTTCGTCGAAGCGCAGGTGCTGCAGTCGCTCGGCGGCGACTACGTCGACGAGTCGGAGGTGCTCACACCCGCGGACGAGGCCCATCACATTGACAAGTGGGCCTTCACCGTTCCATTCGTCTGCGGGGCCACCAACCTCGGTGAGGCGCTGCGGCGCATCAGCGAGGGCGCGGCGATGATCCGGTCGAAGGGCGAGGCGGGCACCGGCAACGTCGTCGAGGCGACGCGGCACATGCGGCAGATCCGCGCCGACATCAAGCGGCTGACGATGCTCGACGAGAGCGAGCTGTACGCCGCCGCGAAAGATCTGCGCGCGCCCTCAGACCTCGTCAAGGAGATTGCGGGGCTCGGCAAGCTGCCCGTCGTACTGTTCACCGCCGGGGGCATCGCGACTCCCGCGGACGCCGCGATGATGATGCAGCTGGGCGCCGAAGGGGTCTTTGTCGGCTCCGGCATCTTCAAGTCCGGCGACCCGGTCGCGCGCGCCAAGGCGATCGTCGAGGCGACGACGTTCTACAACGACCCTGACGTCATTGCCAAGGTATCGAGGGGCCTGGGCGAGGCGATGGTCGGCATCAACCTCGACACCCTCCCTGCTGAGCAGCGGCTCGCCTCGCGGGGTTGGTAGCTGCGCACAACACCGGCAACCTGACCGCCATAATCGCGGTGTGACACGGCGCAACGCCGGAGACGGCCGGCCTCGCATCGGCGTCCTCGCCCTGCAGGGTGACGTCCGTGAGCACGCGCGGATGCTCGCCGATGTCGGCGCGGTTCCGGTCGAAGTGCGACGGCCCGCCGAGCTGGAGTCGGTCGAGGGCCTGGTGATCCCCGGCGGCGAATCCACGACGATCGGCAAGCTCGCGGTGAGCTTCGAGTTGATCGAGCCGTTGCGGGAGGCGGTCGCGGCCGGCATGCCGGCGTACGGCTCGTGCGCGGGGATGATCCTGCTGGCTGCCGAAGTGCTCGACGGCCGGCCCGACCAGCAGGTCATCGGCGGCCTCGACATTGCGGTGCGGCGTAACGCGTTCGGACGTCAGGTCGACTCGTTCGAGGCCGAGCTCGACGTCGCCGGCCTGCCGGGTGGTCCGCTGCACGCCGTGTTCATCCGCGCGCCGTGGGTCGAGCGAACCGGCCCGCAGGTCGAGGTGCTCGCCCGCGCCGCCGGTAGAATCGTCGCCGTTCGCCAGGGAGCCCTGCTCGCGACGTCGTTCCATCCGGAGCTGACCGACGACCTGCGTATTCACGGGCTGTTCGCCGACATGGTGCGCGACGCGCGCTGGCGCGCGACCGCGCAAGACAAGGAGACGGCGTGAGCGGGCATTCCAAGTGGGCGACGACCAAGCACCAGAAGGGCGTCAAGGACGCGCGCCGCGGCAAGCTGTTCGCCAAGCTCATCAAAAACGTCGAGGTGGCGGCTCGCACCGGCGGCGGCGACCCTGCTGGCAACCCGACGCTCGCTGACGCGATTACGAAGGCGAAGCAGACGTCGGTTCCCAACGACAACATCGAACGGGCGGTCAAGCGCGGCTCGGGCGAGCTCGAGGGCGGCGTCAACTACGAGTCGATCACCTACGAGGGCTACGGTCCCGGGGGCGTCGCGATGCTCGTCGAGTGCCTGACCGACAACCGCAACCGGGCCGCGATGGAGGTCCGGACGGCGATGAGCCGCAACGGCGGCACGATGGCCGACCCGGGCTCGGTGGCCTACATGTTCAACCGCAAGGGCGTCTGCCTGGTGCCCAGGGGTGACCACACCGAGGACGACGTTCTGATGGCGGTCCTGGAGCACGGCGCGGACGAGGTCAACGACCTCGGTGACGCATTCGAGGTTGTGTGTGAGGCCACTGACCTGCACGCTGTCCGGGTCGCGCTCGAGGCGGCGGGCATGACGCCCGACGCCGCCGACATCTCCTGGTTGCCGAGCGTCCAGGTGCCGATCGAGGACGACGACGCGGCCCGGAAGGTGCTCCGGCTCATCGACGCGCTCGAGGACTGCGACGACGTACAAGACGTATGGGCCAACTTCGACATCAGCGACGAAGTCCTCGAGTCCGCCACCGCATAAAGCTGCCCGTGCACAGGCGGCGTGTCGGTACCGCAGACCCAGTGCTCTCCCTCGTAGTCTTCGAACGGTTGTTCGGATGACGGGAGCAGGCGTGCGCGTGTTGGGGGTCGACCCGGGTCTGACCAGGTGCGGCCTCGGCGTGGTCGACGGCGGCGCGGGGAGCACCGTCACGATGGTCGCAGTTGGCGTCCTGCGTACGCCGGCCGGTGCCGACGTAGCCGCGCGGCTCGTCGACATCGAGACCGAGATAGAGCGGTGGATCGCCCTGCACCGCCCTGACGCTGTCGCCGTCGAGCGCGTGTTCAGCCAGCACAACGTGCGTACCGTTATGGGCACAGCGCAGGCGGGAGCGGTCGCGTTGCTCTGCGCGGCGCGGGCCGGACTCCCGGTCGCGCTGCACACCCCTAGTGAGGTCAAAGCGGCGGTGACCGGCTCCGGCCGCGCCGACAAGGCGCAGGTAACCACGATGGTGACCCGGCTGCTCGGGCTGACCGAGCGCCCGACCCCCGCCGACGCCGCCGACGCGCTCGCTCTCGCGATCTGCCATCTGTGGCGCGGTCCCGCGCAGGCGCGCGTCGCTGCCGCCCTCGCGGCGAGGAGGGCGATGTGATCGCCAGCGTGCGGGGCGTCGTAGCGGCTGTAGCGCCCGACTCCGCCATCGTCGAGGTCGGCGGCGTCGGCCTGCAGGTGCACTGCACGCCCACAACCATCGCCGGGCTCAAAGTGGGTGAGCCCGCCGAGCTGGCAACCTCGCTTATCGTCCGAGAGGACTCGCTGACACTGTTCGGTTTCGCCGACGCCGACGAGCGCGCGATCTTCGAGCTCCTGCAGACGGCCAGTGGCGTCGGGCCCAAGGTCGCGCAGTCCGTGCTCGCCGTTCACCAGCCCGACGCCGTACGGCGGGCTGTCGCGACCGAGGACCTCACCGCGCTGATGCTCGTGCCCGGCATCGGCAAGAAGGGCGTCCAGCGGCTGGTGCTCGAGCTCAAGGACCGGATCGGACCGCCGACAGGGTCTGTCAGCTCGCGCGCCATCCCAGGGACGCCGCCCGACCTGGGCGACCAAGTGCGCGCGGCGCTGCAGGGGCTCGGCTACACCGCGCGCGAGGCCGACGAAGCGGTCAGCGCGGTCTACCGCGACGGCGACGCGCCCGATGACGCCGCGGAGTTGCTCAAGGCCTGCCTGCGCTCGCTGGACCGCCGATGACCGAGCCTGGCGAGGAGCTGCTGTCTGCGCTCGTGGGCGCCGACGAGCGCAGCCTCGACGCCGGTCTGCGGCCGCACTCACTCGACGAGTTCGTCGGGCAGGAACGCGTCCGCGAGCAGCTCTCGCTGCTGCTGCAGGGCGCGACCCGGCGCGGCGTACCGCCCGACCACGTGCTGCTCTCGGGGCCGCCGGGGCTCGGCAAGACGACGCTGGCGATGATCATCGCGGTCGAGCTGGGCACGACGATCCGCATCACCAGCGGCCCCGCGATCGAGCGCTCCGGCGACCTGGTCGCGATGCTCACCGCGCTCTCCGGCGGCGAAGTGCTCTTCATCGACGAGATCCACCGCATCGCCAAGCCGGCGGAGGAGCTGCTGTACGCCGCGATGGAGGATTTCCGCGTCGACGTCATCCTCGGCAAGGGTCCTGGGGCGACAGCGATCCCGCTCGACGTCGCGCCGTTCACCCTCGTCGGTGCGACGACGCGATCGGGCCTGCTGACCGGGCCGCTGCGCGACCGGTTCGGCTTCGTTGGCCACCTCGAGTTCTATTCGCCGGAAGAGCTCGAGCGGGTGCTGGTCCGCTCGGCTGCACTGCTCGAGATCGCCCTCGACCCCGAGGGATGCGCGGAGATCGCCGGTCGTTCACGCGGCACACCTCGCATCGCCAACCGGCTGCTGCGCCGTGTTCGTGACTACGCCGACGTGCGCGCCGACGGAGTCATCACCCGCGATGTCGCGAAGGCAGCTCTGCGGGTCTACGAGATCGACCTGATCGGCCTCGACCGGCTCGACAAGGCGGTCCTCGACGCCGTCGTACGCCGCTTCGGTGGTGGGCCCGTTGGTGTCGGCACGATCGCGGTTGCCGTCGGCGAGGAGCCGGAGACGGTCGAGACCGTCGCGGAGCCGTTCCTCGTGCGGGCCGGGCTGCTCGCCCGTACGCCGAGAGGTCGAGTGGCTACGCCGGCCGCGTGGGTGCACCTGGGGCTCAAACCGCCCGGACCTGTCACGCCAGCGCTGTTCGACGACCTCTAGCCGCCGGCCGAAGGCGGGTTAGGTGCGGCGATCGGGCCAACCCGGCTGACCGCCGCAAGCCGGGCCTCCACGGCGCTGCGGTCCTTGCGGTTGGTGACGATCACCAGGTGATCGCCGGCGCGCAGCCGCTGCCATCTGTCCGGCACGATCTGGGCGTCGTCGCGCACGAGCAGAGCTACCGAGGTGGTGGGTGGCAGTCGAAGCTCCCAGATCGTGGTTCCCTGCAGCCGCGACCGGGGTGGCACGACGACGTCCAGCAGATCGGCGCCGAGCTGCTCGAGCGGAGCGGACTCGACGAGCAAGTCGTGGGCGTCGACTCGCTGCGTCATGTGCAAGCGGCGAGCGAGTGGACCAAGCAGCGGGGCCTGCAGCGCGGTCAGCGCGACCACGAGCAGGAACACGATGTCGAAGAGCCGTTCAGCGCCGGCGACGCCGTTGGTGAGGGGCACGGTCGCAAGAACGATCGGGACCGCGCCGCGCAGACCGGCCCAGCTGATGAACGCCTGCTCCCGGAAAGGTATGAACGCAGGCGTGCACGACAGCAGCACGGACAGCGGTCGAGCGAGGAGTAGCAAGGTCGCGCCAACCAGTAGCGCCGCAGGCAGCGCGCCGGGCAGCCGGTCGGGTGATGCGAGCAGCCCCAGCATGACGAACAGGCCGATCTGCGCCAGCCACGTCACGCCCTCAATGAAGCCGAGCACGGCCGCCCGGTGCGGCAGTGTGGTGTTGCCCAGGCCGAGCCCGACGATGTATGCCGCGAGGAAGCCGCTGCCGTGCAGGCTGGCGGCGGCGCCGTACGCCATGAGGCCAAAAGAGAGCACCGCCAGCGGATACATCCCAGAAGCCGGAAGCGCGACTCGGCGCAGGTAGACGAACGCGAGCGCGGCGACGGATGCGCCGATCGCGGCACCGATCACGACTTGCGAGCCGATGCTGCCGAGAACCTGAGGCAGCCCGATAGCACCGGATCCGCTCAATGTGACGACCACGATGACGACGAGTGGGTCGTTCGTGCCGGACTCGGCCTCGAGGATGGCAGCGGTACGCCGGCGAAGCGGCAGGCCGCGGAGCGTGGCGAAGACGGCGGCGGCGTCGGTCGGTGCGACGATCGCGCCGAGCAGCAGCGCGGTTCGCCACGGCAGGTCGAGGGCGACATGCGAAACCGTACCGACGATTCCGATGCTGACGGCGACACCGACCGTGCTGAGCATGCCGGCCGCCGGCAAAGCCGGGCGCAGCCCCGCCCACCGGGTCGTCAGTCCGCCTTCGATGAGGATGACCGCGAGCGCGAGAAAGCCCAGTTGTTCGGTCAGCGCGGCGTCGTCGAAGCGAATACCGACGCCGGCTTCACCGATGACCAGGCCGAGTGCCAGGAACGCGAGGAGGGTCGGGACGCCGGTTCGCAGGGTGACACGAACGGCGCTGATCCCCACCAGGACGACAGCGGCGCCGAGCATGACCGCAATGACTATCGGCTCGCCCAGCGTCTCGATGTTCAGAGTCGACGCCCGGCGTCCGGAGCTGCCCGCATGTGGTCACGCTAGCGGGCGTGATCAGCGGGCGACCACCCGCAATAAGCGGACTCGGAGGTCAGTCCTCGACCAGTGCGTCGAGCGTCTCGAGGAGCGCGGCGGCAGCGGAGGTGTCCATCGGCGTGGCGGGAGCGAGAGCCGGCAGGTCGTCGATGCGCGCGTGACGTCGTGGGCGTCGCAGGATCTGTGTCTGGCGCATTGCGCACCTCCTGGGGCCGTTCTCCGCTTTTGCTGCCCATAACGTCGGCAATCGTCTATACGTACGAGAGGCCCAGGCGGCTCAAAGTACGGGTCATTTCCGCAACCACCCGATTGAGCTACTCGGGCCTGACGCGTCGCGTTGTTGCGGGCGAAACACGCTCGATAGACTCCGCCAGGGCGTGGACAGCAAGCGCGCCCGTACGGCGTCCGCATCGCCCAGCGCCGACTCCACCCGCCAGAGAGGCTCGACATGATCGTGCTCGCCGCCGACTCCTCCGGCAGCTCGGGGTCCCCGGTCGGCTTTTTCGTGACGCTCGCGATCATGATGGGCGCGCTGTACCTGCTGGTGCTGCGACCGCAGCGGGCGCGAGCTCGCAGGATCGCCGCGACGCAGGCATCACTTACCGCTGGCGATCAGGTGATCCTCACGAGCGGGATCTTCGGCACCGTTGTCAGCGTTGGACCCGATACGTTGAGTCTCGAGGTGGCGCCGGGAGTACTGCTGAAGGTCGCAACCGGCGCTGTAGCACGGATCGCAGACTCGACGACGAGCGGCGCGCAGGACGAAGCGCCAATCACCTAGCGCCGACACGCACGTCCGCTTGGCGCCGCGGCATCGGCGTTCGACGCCGTCCTAGTTGAAGGGAAACGCGTGGCAGCGAAAGGCACAACCAGGAAGTCGGCGGCGCCGGTCCTGTCGCTCCTCGCGATCACCGCGCTGCTCTACGGCGTCATCGCGCTGAACGGCTGGGAGTGGAAGCCCAAGCTCGGCCTCGACCTTCGCGGCGGAACCAGCGTGATCCTCGGCCCGCGCCAGATCAGCGGCGGCGGGGCCGTGCCGGCCGCGTCGGTGAACAAGGCGGTCGACATCATCAGGCTCCGGGTCAATCGCTCCGGTGTGGCCGAGGCGGAGGTCAACAAGGAGGGCGACAACATCGTCGTCTCGATTCCGGGGGCTAACCGCAAGCTGATCGAGCAGGCGTCGGCGACCGCGCAGCTGCGCTTCCGGATGGTCCAGCAGGTGACCGGTCCCGGCCCCGTCCCTGAGGAGAGCACGGCAACTGACCCCAGCAGCGCGGGGGTGTCACTGGCGCCGTCCGCCACCGCCCCGGCCCCGAAGCCGAGCCCGAGCCCGAGCGCGACAGGCGCAGGACGTGCTGTCACCGGCGCCTTGGTGGCCCAGGCGAGCGCCACCCCCACCGCGACTGGGACCCCGGCTCCCACCGGAACCCCGGCCGCCACCGCGACCCCGGCTCCCACGGGGACCGCGACCGCACCGCCCCCGGCCGGTGCCGAGGAGGCAAATAGCGCGTTCCTGAAACTCGACTGCAGTGACGAGGAACAGGCCGCGACGGCGGCCACGACCGACAACGACCCGGCCAACGCGGTCGCGTTGTGCCATGACGACGGGTCGGCCAAATACCTCCTCGGGCCGACCGAGATGGACGGCACCGACGTCAGTTCCTCGGACGCGACCCTCGACCAGAACGGCCGGTGGATCGTGCAGCTCGATCTCACCAGCCAGGGCAAGAAGAAGTTCGGAGACCTGACCACCGCCAACGTCGACAAGCAGTTCGCCATGGTGCTCGACGGTCGGGTGGTGTCGGCGCCCAACATCAACGAGCCGATCACCGGAAACCTGGGGGCGCAGATCGAAGGTGACTTCACGAAGGCTGAAGCGCAGGACCTGTCCAACGTACTGAGGTTCGGCGCACTGCCGCTGTCGTTCGACCGTCTCTCCCTCGACTCCATCTCACCGTCGCTCGGCAAGGAGTCGCTGCGGGCCGGCGTGCTCGCCGGCGCCATCGGCCTGGCGGCTGTGCTGCTCTACATCATCGCCTACTACCGAGGTCTCGGACTCGTCACTCTCGCAGGTCTGGCGCTGTGGTCCGCCCTGAACTTCGCTCTGGTCATCATCCTGGGCGAGGCCATGGGCTTCACGCTCACGCTGGCAGGCATCGCCGGCTTCATCATCTCTGCCGGCATCACATCGGACAGCTACATCGTGTACTTCGAACGGCTGAAGGACGAAGCGCGCGAAGGCCGATCCATCCAGTCGAGCGCCGACCGCGGCTTCGGGCGCGCCTTCAAGACGATCGTCGCGGCCGACACCGTGTCGTTCCTCGCGGCGCTGATCCTCTACTTTTACTCCGCCGGCGCGGTGCGCGGCTTCGCCTTCACGTTGGGGCTCTCGACACTGCTCGACGTGGTCATCGCCTACATGTTCACGCGGCCCATTGTGGCCGCGCTGTCGCGCACCAAGCTCTTCACGACCGGCCGCTTCGTCGGCATCAAGGGCACCGTTCCTGTTGCCTCCGGCACCCGCCGTCAGCCGAAGGAGGCCTGACCGATGTCGGTCTTCACCCGCCTGTTCAACGGACAGACGACGTACGACTTCATCGGTCAGCGCAAGCGCTGGTACGCACTTTCGGCGTTCTTCATCGCGCTGTCACTGATCGGGTTGCTCGTGTTCCGCCTCAACGCGGGTATCGACTTCACCGGCGGAGATCTGTACGACTTCAGGGCCACCGGTACGTCCGTGGAGAAGGTCCAGCAGGTCGTACAGAACGCTGGGGTCAAGGAGACCCCTCGGGTCACCCAACTCGGCGCTACTGGCGACACAGCCCGCTACCGCGTCGAAACGTCCGCGCTCGGCGAGACGACGACGAACACGGTCGCGTCGGCGATCGAGAGAGAGCTCAAGGTCGAAACCGTCGACGTGAAGTCGACAGGCGCGCGCTGGGGCAAGCAGGTGACCCGCAAGGCGATCCAGTCGCTCATCGTTTTCCTGATCGCCGTGTTCCTCTACATCTCGGTCCGGTTCGAGTGGCGGATGGCGATCGGTGCGCTGGCCGCGCTGGCGCACGACCTCCTCATCACTGCCGGCATCTACGCGATCGTCGGCTTCGAGGTCACGCCGTCAACGGTGATCGCGCTGCTCACCATCCTGGGTTATTCGCTCTACGACACCGTCGTCGTGTTCGACAAGCTCAGGGAAAACAGTGTCGGCCTGGCTAGCGGCAGCCGGATGACGTACAGCCAGGCCGCCAACCTCGCGGTCAACCAGACAGTCATGCGTTCCATCAACACGTCGCTCACCGGCCTGATCCCGGTCGGCGCGATCCTGTTCGTGGGCGCTCCGCTGGGCGCCGAGACATTGAAGGACCTCGGTCTGGCGCTCTTCGTCGGCCTGATCGCCAGCACATACTCGTCGATCTTCTTCGCGACGCCGATCGTCGTCGAACTCAAGGAGCGCGAGCCGCAGTTCAAGGCGCTCGCTCAACGGGTCGCGTTGCGTCAGTCACGCGAGGCCGGCACTTCTGCGGTCCGCGCTGGCAGCACGACGAGGCGGGTGACGGCAACCAGCTCTCCGGCTGCCGAGCCCGACGACGGCGACGAGTTCGACGAGGCACCCGCAGTCACGACGACGGCGAGCAGACCGGCCGCCCGACAGCAACCGCCGCGACCGGCGAAGCCGAAATCGAGGGGTGGCCGGCCGAGCGGTAAGAAGCGGCGGTGACATCGGTGGCCGGCGCGGAGCCGGATCGCAAAGACGGATCGTTCGACGTACCTGATTTGATCCGCTCGCGCATCCGTGACGTACCCGACTATCCGAGCCCGGGGATCCTGTTCAAGGACATCACTCCGTTGCTCGCCGACCACATCGCCTTCGCGCACACGGTCGACGCGATCGTCACATTCCACGGCCGCGGCACCATCAACAAGGTCGTCGGCGTCGAGGCCCGCGGCTTCATCATCGCCGCGCCCGTGGCCTACCACTTCGGTGCTGGGTTCGTGCCGGTCCGCAAGAAGGGCAAGCTGCCCAGCGCCACATATGAGGAGTCCTACGAGCTCGAGTACGCCGCCGCGACACTCGAAGTGCACCAGGACGCGTTCACCCCAGGCGACCGGGTGGTGATCGTCGACGACGTACTGGCGACCGGTGGCACTGCGTTGGCATCGGCGGCACTCATCGAGCGGGCTGGCGGTGTGCTCGTCGGGGTCTCGGTGGTGATCGAACTCGAGTTCCTTCACGGTCGGCAGCGGCTCGTCGATGCTGGCCTGCCAGTGCACAGTCTTGTGAGCTACTGACGCACCGAACGTACTCAGCTGCTCGCCTATAGTTGAGTCCCGGGATTCAGCGAGGTGCAGTGGTGCCGAACGACGTTGCGCCAATAGCGACTGAGGACGTCGCTGCCGCGCGCGCGCCCGACGACGATGAAGTCCAGCGCGTAGATCCAGCGGCAGCACTGCGCCCTGACGCGGTCGAGACGGGTGGCCGTGACTCGGGTGGCCGGGTCCGAGCCGCGCTGGCGCGGCTAAACCCCACCAAGCCGGCCAACAACTCGCCGGCGGAGATCGACGAGCTGCTAAGGATCCTGCGTGCCACCCACCCGAAGGCGGACACCCGCCCCGTCGAGCGCGCCTATGAGATGGCGGAGCAGAAGCACCGCGGCCAGACCCGCCGCTCCGGTGAGCCCTATATCACGCACCCAATCGCGGTCGCCACGGTCGCCGCCGAACTCGGCATGGACGTCACGACCTGCGTCGCGGCGCTGCTGCACGACACCGTCGAGGACACCCCGACCTCGCTCGAGGAGATCCGGCTCGAGTTCGGTGAGACGGTCGCTCGCGTCGTCGACGGCGTCACGAAGCTCGACAAGGTCAAGTTCGGCGCCGCAGCCGAGGCCGAGACGATTCGCAAGATGGTCGTCGCCATGGCCAAGGACATCCGGGTCCTGTTCATCAAGCTAGCCGACCGGTTGCACAACATGCGCACCCTCGCTGTGATGCCAGTCGACAAGCAGGAGCGCACGGCGAAGCAGACACTCGAGATCTACGCCCCCCTCGCGCACCGGCTGGGCATGAACACCATCAAGTGGGAGCTCGAGGATCTCGCCTTCTGCACGCTCTATCCCAAGCGGTACGACGAGATCGTGCGCTTGGTCGCTGAGCAGGCCCCGTCGCGGGGCACCTACCTCGCCGAAGTGATCGACCGCATCTCGACCGAGTTCCGCGCCTCGAAGATCAAGGCGGAAGTCACCGGGCGGCCTAAGCACTACTACTCGATCTACCAGAAGATGATCGTGCGCGGTCACGACTTCTCCGACATCTACGACCTGATCGGCGTACGCG
>JBKJZO010000147.1:0-9669 GCA_046715235.1 Mycobacteriales bacterium | reverse complement strand
GGACCGACACGGTCGCGATCAGGACCGACTCGATCTATCCCCCGTCCGTCGGCGACCACCCGGCCGGCCGAGCGGCCAAGGCAAGCGGCCTGACCGAGCGGCAATTCCTGCGCGCGGCGAACCGGGGCCGGGGCCGCGGAGTCAGTCACCGGACCGGGGGATTCCGGCACCGGCGCAAAGGCGCGACCTCAATCGTCGTGGCCCTGCTCGCGGTCGCCGGACTCGTCGGCGCTTGGCGCTACACGCAGTCGCAGTACTACGTCGGCGAGCACGACGGCAAAGTCGCGATCTACCAAGGGGTCAGCGGCGCGGTCGCCGGCATCGACCTGTCGAAGGTGAAGTCCGACTCGGACATCACACTGGCCGAGCTGCCCGAGTTCGAGCAGCAGAAGGTGCGCGGCGGCATCACCGCCGACGACCTGCGCGACGCGCAAGCGATCGTCGCCCGACTCCTGTCGCAACGGATTGCGTCGCCGGCTCCGGCGCTGCCGTCGAACCAACCAGCGCTGCCGTCGACCCTGCCGACGTCGAACCTGCCGAGTGAGGTCACGTCTACCCCCTCACCGTCCGCACCGTGACGAGCGCGGTACTCCACAAGACCTCAGCACCGAGCCGGCGGGCCCTCGAACTTCGCCTGTTGATCTTCGCCGTGCTCATTGCGACGGCAGCGTACGCAATCGTTTCGCTCGCGCAGGACGAGCGCGTTTCGGTCTCGACACTGAGCTACGGCGGCAGCCTCGCCGCCATGTTTCTCGCCGCGCACTACGCCGTACGCCGGCTCGCGCCCGCGGCCGACCCGCTGCTGCTGCCTCTGTGCGCGCTGCTCAACGGGCTCGGCGTCGTCGTCATCCGCCGGCTCGACTACGCCTACGCCGCGCGGAGCACGCGGGCCGACCAGAACGCACCGCAGCAACTCATCTGGACGGCAGTCGGCATCACGGTCTTCGTCCTGGTGCTGCTGATCATCCGCGACCACCGGTCGCTCGATCGCTATCGCTACACGTTCATGTTTGCCGGCCTCGTGCTGCTCATGCTCCCGGCACTGCCCGGCATCGGCGCGGAGATCAACGGCGCGCGGCTCTGGGTGCGGGTGGGGCCCCTCTCCATCCAGCCATCGGAGTTCGCCAAGATCACGCTGATCGTCTTCTTCGCCAGCTACCTGGTCGCCAAGCGCGAGGTCCTCTCGCTCGCGACGCGGCGTGTTCTCGGCCTGCACCTGCCGAGAGCCCGCGACCTCGGCCCAGTACTGCTTGCGTGGCTGGTCAGCCTGGCTGTTCTGGTCCGGGGAAAGGACCTCGGCACCTCAATGCTGTTCTTCGGCGCCTTTCTCGTGATGCTCTACATCGCGACCGAGCGCACGTCATGGCTAGCGATCGGCCTGCTGTTGTTCGCGAGTGGCGCCTTTGTGGCCTATCTCCAGTTCAGTCACGTGCAGCAGCGCTTCGACACGTGGCTCGACCCGTTCGCCTCGCCGCTGGGAAGCGGCCACCAGCTCACGCAGTCGCTGTTCGGACTGGCGACCGGCGGGTTGTTCGGCACCGGCCTCGGCCGCGGCCGTCCCGACCTGGTCACCTACGCGCGCACCGACTTCATCTTCCCGGCCCTCGGCGAGGAGCTCGGCCTCATCGGGGTCGCCGTAGTGCTCCTGTGCTACCTGTTCATCGTCACGCGCGGCATGCGCGCCGCGCTCGGCGTACGCGATGAGTTCGGCAAGCTGCTCGCCGCCGGACTCGCGTTCTCCCTTGGCCTGCAGGTGTTTGTCGTCGTTGGCGGCGTCACGCGGCTCATCCCATTGACCGGCCTGACCCTGCCATTCATGTCGTACGGCGGCTCGTCGCTCGTCGCCAACTACGCGCTGATCGCGCTGCTCATCCGTATCTCCGACGCCGGCCGTACGCCGACGCCCGCTGCGGTCACGCCTGTCCCACCGGCGGAGGAACTCACCGGCGAGCTGACCGCCATCGTGCCGAGAACGGCGACACCGTGAACGCGGCGCTTCGCCGGGTCGCGATGGCGGCGATCGGCCTGTTCGCGCTGCTGTTCCTCAACGTCAACTATGTGCAGTTCGTGCGAGCCGACTCGCTGCGCGAAAACCCCAACAACCGCCGCCTCGTCATCGAGCGGTACGGGCGGGAGCGCGGTCAGATTCTCGCTGGCGCCCATCCGATCGTGACGAATGTGGCGACGAAAGGGCAGTACAAGTTCCAGCGCAAGTACGGCGCCGGCCCGCTCTACGCGCATGTGACTGGCTACTACTCGCTGTACTTCGGTGCGGCCGGTCTTGAGAAGAGCTACGACCAACAGCTCTCCGGCGACGACGACTCGTTGTTCGTCCGCCGCCTGTCCGACCTGGTCACTGGCCGCGAGCGCGAGGGCGCGACACTGCGGCTGACCCTGCGCGACGACCTGCAGAAACTGGCCAGCGACCAGCTCGGCGACCGGCGCGGCGCGGTCGTCGCCCTCGACCCGAAGACCGGCGCGGTGCTCGCGATGGTCAGCAAGCCGACGTTCGACCCGGCGCCCATCTCGTCGCTGTCGGCGGCGACTGCGCAGGCCGCGTGGAAATCGGCCAACGCCATGGAGGGCAAACCGCTGGTCGCGAAGGCAACCCAGGACACGTACCCGCCGGGCTCGATATTCAAGGTGATCACCGCGGCCGCGTACTTCGAGCAGCTGCGCAAGACGCCGGCCGACCTGGTCGAGTCGCCGCGTCAGTTCACGCTGCCACTGACCAACGTCGTGATGGACAACTTCAACAAGAGCTCCTGCGGCGGCGACAAGGTCACCGTCGAACACGCCCTCGAGATCTCGTGCAACACGGCGTTCGCCAAGATGGGTCTCGAAGTCGGCGGCGCGGGGCTCAAGGCGACGGCTGAGGCATTCGGGTTCAACGAGCCCTTCGATGACCTGCCGCTGCCGACGGTGCGCAGCGCTTTCCCCGAAGGCATCGACGCACCGCAGACCGCGTTGTCAGCGATCGGTCAGTACGACGTCCGCGTGACGCCGCTACAGATGGCGCTGGTCGCCGCCACAATCGGCAACAAGGGTGTGGGCATGCGGCCGTACCTCGTTGACTCCGTTGTGACGTCCGACCTACGAGTCGTCGACCGAACGGATCCCGCTCCTCTGAGGGACCAGCCCGCGGTGTCGGTGCAGACGGCCGGCTTCCTGAGCCAGATGATGCAGACCGTCGTACGGAAGGGCAGCGGCACCCGGGCGCAGATCCCCGGTGTCGTGGTTGCCGGCAAGACTGGCACCGCGCAGAACGCCGAGGGCAAGGCGCCGCACGCGTGGTTCATCGGTTTTGCGCCGGCGAACGACCCGCAGATCGCCGTGGCGGTCTTCGTCGAAGGCGGCGACAGTGGAGAGAACGAGGCGACCGGCGGGCGCATCGCCGCGCCGATCGCGCAGAAGGTCATGGCGGCGGCGCTCGCTGGGCCTGGGCGCGGATGAGAGCCGCGCCGGGTACCGTTGTCACCACGAAGCCGCGCGACAGCGCGCTTCTCCCGCGTTGGGCGCCCGTAACTGTGCAGGTCACCACGCGGTCCAACCCCGGTGCCAAGCCTGCCGGGCAAGCAGAGGACAAGGGACCAGTAGCCGCATGACGACTGGACAGCGCACGCTCGGTGGACGGTACGAGCTCGGAGAGATCCTCGGCGTGGGGGGCATGGCCGAGGTCTACCGCGGCCGCGACAACCGGCTCGGCCGCGCCGTCGCCGTCAAGCTGCTGCGCAGCGAGAACAGCACCGACCCGACGTTCATCGCCAGGTTCCGGCGCGAGGCGCAGTCAGCCGCCTCCCTCAACCACGCCAACATCGTCTCCATCTACGACACCGGCAAAGACGACACGACGCCGTACATCGTCATGGAATACCTCGAAGGCCGGACCCTGCGCGACGTGCTGCGAGAAGAAGGACCGATGTACCCGCGGCGGGCGCTCGAGGTCGTCGCCGAGGTCTGCTCAGCTCTCGCGTTCAGCCACGCGGCCGGCATCATCCACCGCGACATCAAGCCCGCCAACGTCATGCTGACCAGTACCGGTGCGATCAAGGTCATGGACTTCGGCATCGCGCGTGCGATGACGACATCGGTCACGATGACGCAGACCGCAGCGGTCATCGGCACAGCGCAGTACCTCTCGCCGGAGCAGGCCCGGGGCGATCTCGTCGACGCCCGAAGTGACGTCTACTCGACCGGGTGCCTGCTTTACGAACTGATGACGGGGCGACCGCCGTTCGTCGGCGACTCACCGGTCACCGTCGCCCTCGCGCACGTGCGCGAAGACCCCGTGCCGCCGTCGCGTTTCAACCGCGATGTCGCCCCCGCGGTTGACGCGATCGTGCTCAAGGCGTTGGCCAAGCACCCGGGCAACAGGTACCAGTCAGCCGACGAGATGCGGGAGGACCTGCAGCGCGCCGCCGCGGGCCGCCCGGTGCGCGCCACCCCGGTCATGACGGACGACGCCACGCATGTCATGCAGGCGGCCGCGGCCGCCCCGCCGACCGCGGTGCTGCGCCGTCAGGACCCGGAGCGGGCACCCGAAGGTCGCAACAAGCGCGGCGCCGGGTATATCGGGCTCGGGCTCGCGCTCGTCGCGATCTTCGTCATCGCCGCACTGCTGCTCAACAACGCGCTCAAGTCCAGTCCGCGTTCCAAGGTCACGGTGCCCCCGCTGGTCGGCAAGACCGAGGCGCAAGCCCTCAAGCTGCTGACCGACAACAAGCTCGTACTCGGCAACAAGAGCTCGAAGGCCGACAACACCGGCAAGGTGAAAAAGGATCTCGTGCTCAGTCAGAACCCCACGGTCGGTGCTTCCATCGACGAGGGCGGCGAGGTCGACCTCGTATTCTCCGAAGGCATCGGGAACGTCGAGGTGCCCGAGATCGTCGGACTGCCGCTCACGGAGGCTCAGGCCGCCCTGAAATTGGCGGGGCTGCGGCTCAACTCGCAGGTCGTAGTCGAGGAGAAGGCGGACGCCGAGCCCAACGAGGTCCTGCGCGTCGACCCGGTCGAGGGCATCCAGGTCCCGGCGAACAGCGAGGTCAAGATCGCCGTCGCGTCGGGTGACATCACGGTGCCGCAAGTGACCGGACTGACGCTCGAGAAAGCGCAGGAGCAGCTCGAGGCGCTCGGCTTCCGGGCCCGCATCGGACCAGACGAATTCAGCGACGAACCGCCGGGCACCGTCGTCAAGCAGGACCCGGCTCCCAAGACGAAGCAGCCGCGCGACTCGCTCGTCGTCCTGACCAGGTCGTCCGGCCCGTCCCCCACACCGACGCCGTCCCCCACGCCTCCGGTCGAGACGACACCCGCGCCGACTGACACGGCGACCGCGACGGAAACCGCGACAGTCCCGGCCCCCTAGTCAGGCGAAGGCGGCGCGGCGGCGTTCCTCGACGGCCGCGCCGAGTGCCGGAGCCAACGCGAGGGCCGAGTCGTCGCCGCATTCGCGCAGCCAGTTGGCCAGCAGCTGATGCCCGCCCTGGGTCAGCACCGACTCGGGGTGAAACTGCACACCTTCGACCCGCGCCGACCGGTGCCGCACGGCCATGATGACGCCGCTCGCCGTACGCGCGGTCACCTCCAGCTGGTCGGGGACCTGACCCTGGATCGCGAGGGAGTGATAGCGGGTCGCGGTGAACGGCGAGGGCAGACCCTCGAGTACGCCGGCGCCTGAGTGAGTCACCTCGCTCGTCTTGCCGTGCAGCAGCTCGGGCGCGCGGCCGACCTCGCCGCCGTACGCGACACCGATCGCCTGATGCCCCAGACAGACCCCGAGCAGAGGTACGTCGCGCCGCTCGCAGGCGGTGACCATCTCGATGCACACCCCCGCCGACTCGGGCGTGCCCGGGCCCGGCGAGAGCAGGACGCCTCGCACGTCGAGGGCCTCGAGGTCGTGGGGGGTCACTTCGTCGTTGCGGCGGACGACGCACTCCGCCCCCAACTGTCCGAGGTATTGGACGAGGTTGAAGACGAACGAGTCGTAGTTGTCGACGACGAGCACCCGCGCAGCCATTCGGTCAGCCTACGGGCCGGACGCCGGGCTCGGCGGCTCATTAAGCGTGACGTCCCCCCACGGCAACCAGCCCTCGGCGGTCGGGAACACGAGGAACCAGAGCACCCCCGTCACGGCCGCGACCAGGACAAGGCTCAGCAGTGCCTTCACCGGCCAGTTTCCGGGCAGGTGCCGCCACACCCAGGCGTACATCAGGCGGCCGCCAGCGCCGGCGGCAGCGCGCCGCCACGCTTCGAATGCCGCGCCTCGAGTACGCCGTACACGATGAGCCGCTGCTTGGCGGAGAGCTTCGGGTGGCAGGTCGTGAACGTCAGCAGCCGCTCGGTCGGGGTGGCTCCCGGCTTGTGCGGCACCTTGGCGATGACCTCCAGCGCCGTCGGCGCGACGATTTCCTGCGAGCGAACCCGGTAGGTGTACCAGGTGGTGCCGGTTTCGATGACGATGGCGTCGCCAGGCTTGAGTTCCTCGGCGCGGTTGAACGGCGCTCCGTACGTCGTGCGGTGACCGGCAACGGCGAAGTTGCCGATCTCGCCAGGCATCGCCGTCTTCGGGTAGTGGCCCGGGCCCTTCTTGAGGCCGTTGCGGCTGACTCCCTCGTTGATGACCCAGTGGTAGCCCTTGCCGAAGCGCGGGATCCGGATCACCGCGAAGCCGGTGCCGAGCGGCACGTTGGCCAGGGCCGGTTCGGGCGCCTCGCTCGCCGACGACCCCGGCGTCCCCGGCGTCCCCGGCGTTCCGGGCTCGACTGTTGGGAGGTCGGCCCATTGCTTGCTGAGCTGTTCCGCGGCTGCATCCTGGTCGCGCGCGGTCTGCAGGCCGGTGCCCCACAGCTCGTAGGCGACGAACAGCAGCAGCACCAGTCCGGCAGTGATAAACAGCTCGCCGATGCCGTGAGCGATCTTGGCGACCACTCAGCCGCTCCCGACCCGCTGGGCATGCTGCAGGGTGAGCGGTCCGTCGTACGCCGGCACTGCGATTGCGTCGTCGCTCTCGATCTCCAGCCCGAGTCCCCATGCGGCCACGGCCTGGCGGAACAACTGCACGCTGCGATCCGCGTCGAGAGCCGTGGTCATCCCGGCAGTATCGCCAACCGCGGCGATCACGAAGGGCGGGGAGTAGACGGCGTCCTGCAGCAGCAGGGTGTTCCCGACGCATTTCACACTCGTCGACGTGATCACCCGCTTGCCCATGATCGTCATCGCCTCGGCTCCACCAGCCCATAGTGCGTTGACGACCCCCTGCACGTCCTGCTGATGGACGACGAGGTCATCGGGCGTCGGGTCCCCGCGACGCTGCTCGCCCTTCGGCAGGCGCGGCGCGTCGTCGAGCGTCACCACGAGCCCGGGTCCGGCGAGCGGCTCGAGTCCCGCATGGCCGGCGACCCGCGCCCCGGCCTGCTGCGCTATGCGCACCCGCGAGTCGCGTCGGGCGGCCTCCACCGTCCGAGCGTTGACCTCGTTCTGAACCTTGCGCAGCTCCGCGGCCCTGCGGGTGAGCAGTCGCTGCTCTTGTCTGGCGAGCTCCGCGAGTCCGCCGCTGCGTCCGCCTCGCAGATCGGTGCCCCGGGCCGCTAAGGCGCTGGCCGAGAACAGAACCCCGGCGAGGAGGAAGACGGCGGCGACCATCGCTCGCCAGAACGGCGAACGCCTTCGGACGACCGTCGAGGCGACCACCGACGGTCCCTCCTTGCTCGCAGCGGGTAGCTCGTTACGCTAACGCACCGAAACGCCGTACCGCCCAGCTTCCCCTTCGTGGAGGGACCACCGTGCCGAAGTCGCGAGTCCGCAAGAAGACCGTGGTCACCGCGTCGCCCGGATACGCGGCGAAGCCGAAGCGCAAGCAGTCGCCGCGCTGGCTCGGACCGCTCATCCTCTCGCTGTGGGTCGTCGGCGCGCTCTACCTGATCGTCGCCTACTTCACGAACTTCGAGGCGCCCGTCATGCGCGATCTCGGCAACTGGAACATCGCCATCGGGTTCAGCATGATCGCGACCGGATTCGGGCTCGCCACCCAGTGGCACTGACTTACACGGTTGTCATTCATCCCCAGGACTTGTCCACACTGTGGACATCGTCGTCCTGGGCCCCGTCAGCGATCACCTCGTAGCGCATCGGCTCCCCGCAGTGCCGCGGCGGGCGGTCGTTGCCCTTGCGCAGCAGAACGAGCTGGGTGCCGCAGCCGGCGCACATGTAGACCGGCAGCCCGCCGGGCTCGATCACGTCGACCGGCTCGTAGTTCTTCGCCCCGACCGCCATCGGGCGCAGCGACGCCAGGCCCCACCTGATGATCAAGGTGGCCAGCAGCAGCGAGCCCGCCGCCCGCGCGCCCCAGCTCAGCCCGGCGGCGTACCGGAGCACGAGCAGCACCGCGCAGATCGCGAGGATGGCAAGGGTGCTGGTCCGCCGGCGGTTCACCGCTTCAGGGTAGTGCCGGGCCGGGTCAGGCGAGGATGCGCACCGGAGTGCCGAGGGGGAGCAGTTTCGCGAGGGTGGTGATGTCGGCGTTGTACATCCGGACGCAACCGCTGCTGACGTCCTTGCCGATGCTCGACTCGTCGTCGGTGCCGTGGATGCCGATGACGCCCTCACCCGCCCCGAACTTCGTGAGCACATTCGAGAAGCCGGACAGGCCGTAGGCGAACGGGCCGTAGAAGTCGTCCTTGTTGGTCGGCTTCAGCAGCTCCTTGAGGTAGAAGATGCCGCCGGGCGTCGGCGTGTTCTGCGTGCCGATGCCGACCGGATACTCATCACGCAGCACGTCCCGTTCGTAGACCTCGAGCCGGTGCTCCGACAGGTGTACGTCGACCCGGTAGAGCAGTGCCGAAACCGTCACCTCCGATGAGCGCACCCAGCCGCTCGAGCCGTTGGGGCGCACCGGCAGGTAGACCTCCAGCCAGTCGCGCCCCCGCAGGTTCTTCTCCAGGAACGTCTGGGGAGCGCGGGAGGGCTGCGGGTGGGCGAGCCTGCGCAACTGGTTGCCGTCGGGCGAGTCGAAGACGGTGACCGCGCGCACCTTTGCCGTCGCCGCGAAAGCCGGGTAGTCGCCGTACAGCGTCGTCAGAGCGGGCACCGGAGTGAGTTCGGGCACGGGTTTGGTCGCCGGGCGCTGCGACTCCTTGCCTGTTACCGAATCGGTATCGGACGACGTCGGCTCAATGGCGCGTGCGGGTGGCTCACTGGGCCTGGGTGAAGGATTACTGCTGCAGCCAGTTAAAGCGGCGATTGCCAGAGCCGATACCGCTAGGGACGACCGCTCGAACACAGCTCTCACCACGCCTAGAGAAGGGGTACACCGTGAACCGGCTTGTTTCCGGCACCGCGGTTGCGGCCCTCACCCTGCTCGTGAGCCTACCGATGCCGTCCGCACATGCCGCCGTGACGCTCTCGGTCAGTGACATCGACCCGCTGCCCGGCGCGACCGTGACGGTCAGCGGCGACGGCGACGACTGTCCGGAGAGCGCGGGTGTACCTGGCACCTACTCGGTGCGCCTTCGCTACACGCAGCCCTCCGGCACCACGGCTGACGTGATCGCGACCGGCAATGTGGCGACCAACGGCACGTTCACAGCGACCGTGACGCTGCCGGAGACCGCAGTCGCCGACGCGGCCGCGAGCGTCATCGCCACCGCGACCTGCGCGGGCGTCGTACAGGAC
>JBKJZO010000146.1:0-15502 GCA_046715235.1 Mycobacteriales bacterium | reverse complement strand
CTCCAACTGCCCCCGGGCGCGGGGGCGGCGGGCCCCTTCTCCATTTCACGCTGCTTCTATTTCACTCGGGCGAGCATGCCGAGGTAGAGCTCGATCACCTTGGGGTCCTTGAGCAATGCGGCACCTGACGCCGTGTATGCATTGCGGCCCTGGTCGAGCACGTAGCCGCGGTCGCAGATCTGCAGGCAGCGGCGCGCGTTCTGCTCGACCATGACGATCGAGACACCGGTCGCGTTGATCTGCCGGCACCGCACGAACACCTCGTCCTGGTACGCCGGCGAAAGGCCCGCGGACGGCTCGTCGAGGAGGAGCACCGAGGGCTCCATCATGAGCGCTCGCCCCATCGCGACCATCTGCCGCTCGCCGCCGGAGAGCGACCCGGCGCGCTGCGCGCGTCGTTGCCCGAGCAATGGGAACAACTCGGTGACGAAGGAGAACCGCTCGTCGAAACCCTTCGAGTTCAGGTAGATCCCCATCTCGAGGTTCTCCTGGACCGTCAGGCTCGGGAACACGTTGTTGTTCTGCGGGACGTAGCCGACGCCCTTCGAGACGAGCGCGTGGGCCTTCAACGACGTGATGTCGTCGCCGCGGAGGCGGACGGTGCCGGAACGGATCGGGATCAGGCCGAAGAGCGCTTTCAGCAGCGTCGACTTGCCCGCGCCGTTGGGGCCGATGATGCCGATCAGCTCGCCGTCGTTCAGGTAGAGGTTCGCGCCGTTGAGGATGTTGACCTCGGGCACGTAGCCGGCGACCAGCCCGTCCGCACTGAGCAGCGCATCGGCGGAGTGGGCGAGGTGTTCCTCGTCGGACTTCTGCCGGGCCGCCTGCTGTACGAGCGTTTCCCGCGCCTGGCCCTCGGACGGATTGCTCATTGCTGCTGTTCCTCCTCGGCGCGGATCGCCAGCTCCGCCGCGGCGAGTTGCGCCTCTTCGTCCTCGACCGTCAGAGGCGCGTCGTGGTGAGTGCCGAGGTAGGCGTCGATGACTTCGCGGTTGCGCGAGATGTCGTCGGCGGTGCCTTCGGCAATGATGCGCCCCTGGGCCATCACGACAACCCAGTCGCTGATGTCGTGGACGACGTCCATGTCGTGCTCGACGAAGATGACCGTCATTCCTTGCTCGCGCAGGTCCTTGACGTGCTTGAGCAGCGACTCGGTCAGCGCGGGGTTTACGCCCGCCATGGGCTCGTCGAGCATGACGACCTTCGGCTCGACCATCAGGGCGCGTGCCATCTCGAGCAGCTTGCGTTGACCGCCAGACAGCGATCCGGCGAAGTCGTCGCGCTTCGCGTCGAGACGGAACCGATCAAGCAGCTCATCGGCACGCTCTGTGTTGGCGCGCTCGGCGCTGCGCCAGACGCCCGGGATGAGCGCCTTGTACATCTTCTCGCCAGCCTGTCCGGTGGCGCCCAGCAGCATGTTCTCCATGACGGTGAGCTTGGCGAGGGCCTTGGTCAGCTGGAAGGTCCGTACGACGCCGCGACGGGCGACCCTGTACGCGGCGAGCCCGCCGAACGACTCGCCGTCGAAACTCCAGGTTCCGCCGTCGGGCTTGTCGAACCCCGTGAGCAAGTTGAAGAACGTCGTCTTGCCCGCACCGTTCGGCCCGATGAGCGCGGTGATCATCCCGCGCTCGACTTCCAGGTGGTCGACGTCGACAGCCGTGAGCCCGCCGAAGCTCCTTTTCACGCCGTCCACCACGAGTATCGGATTGGGTTTGCTGACGCCCGGCACCGGCTCGAGACCGGCGAGGGACGCGCGCGGCGCCGCGGGCAGCGGCTCGTCGTCAGCGGGCATCGAGTTCGAGCTCCCTGCGGTTACCGAAGATGCCCTGTGGCCGGAAGATCATCAGCAGTATCAGGCCGACACCCACCAGCATGAAGCGCACCTGCGCGACGTCGGTCGACGTGTTCATCAGCCAGTCCGGGAAGTACCCCTGGCCGTAGCCCTGCCGCAGGATGTTGTCGGCGAACGAGATCAGGAACCAGAAAATCATCGCCCCGACGACCGGGCCCAGCACTCGTGCCGTGCCGCCGAGGATGAGTGCCGTATAGGCGAAGAACGTCACAGTCGTCGAGTAGGTGTCGGGCTGCAGTGCGCCAGTTCCCAGCGCGAGTGTGAAACCGGCGAGGGCACCGAACACCCCGCCGAGGACCAGGCTCTGCATCTTGTAGAGATAGACGTTCTTGCCCAGGCTGCGTGCGGCGTCCTCGTCCTCACGAATGGACCTGAGCACGCGGCCCCATGGGCTGCGCATCAGCTGCCACACCAGCAGGCAGGACAGCGCGACGAGAATCCAGCCGCAGGTGATGGCCCACATCGTGCGTTCCGAGAACTTGATCAGCCAGATGCCGTACTGGCCCGGGCTGTACGGATTCCACGAGTAGAACTGGTCCGAGAACGCCTGCAGTCCGGCCGAGCCTTTTGTGTACTTGCGAAATGTCACCGACCGCGCGACCAGGCGGATGATCTCGGACGACGCGATCGTCACGATCGCGAGGTAGTCGGCGCGCAGGCGCAGGGTCGGGATCCCCAGCAACAGGGCGAGGATGATCGAGGCGACCAGGCCGATCAGGAGTGAAACCAGGAGCGGCAAGCCGAAGTAGGTGACGCTGATAGCCATGCCGTAGGCGGCGATGGCCATGAAGCCCACCTGCCCGAAGTTCAGCAGGCCCGTGTAGCCGAAATGCACGTTGAGGCCGATGGCCGCTAGTGCGTAGACGCATGCGTCGAGCCCGAACGCGGCCCGCAGCGAGTTGGAGAAGATCGACGCCCAATCCATGTCAGCCGATCCTCTCCCGTCGGCCCAGCAGGCCGGTCGGCCGCACGAGCAGGATCACGATCAGGATCGCGAGC
Organism: Mycobacteriales bacterium; assembly: GCA_046715235.1. Lineage (GTDB taxonomy): Bacteria > Actinomycetota > Actinomycetes > BP-191 > BP-191 > JBKJZO01. The sequence continues at coordinate 12,648 of JBKJZO010000146.1, read as the reverse complement.
GCGCCGACATTCTTCAGCTCGGTCGAGATCCACAGTGTCGACACCTGAACGAAGATGCCGACGATCAGCGAGCCCAGCAGTGCGCCGTACGCCGTCCCGAGACCGCCGAGCGTGACGCCGGCAAACATCAACAACAGCAACAGGAAGCCGCTGTCCCAGCGGACCGCCTCGGTCAGGCCGAGCAGCGTGCCGCCGAGGGCCGCCAGCGCGCTCCCGAAGACCCAGACGAACAGGATGACGCGCTGCGTGTCGATGCCGGACGACGACGCGAGGTCACCGTTGTCGGCGACGGCGCGCATCGCCTTGCCGATCTTCGTTTTCGTCAGCATCGTCGCAACGCCGACGAGGACGGCGATCGACAAGACGATGCTGACCATGTCCTTCGGGGCGATGGAGACTGGGCCGAAGTCGATTGCACGCTGGATCTGGTACTGCGCGTAGGGACGGCTCCGGCCGTCGAACTGGAAGAGGAAGATGTAGCGCAGGAAGATGCCCAACCCGATCGAGATGACGAGCATCGCAATCAGGCCGGCCCGCCGGCGGCGCAGGGGGCGCCACAGCCCGAGGTCGAGCGCCCCGCCGAACAAGCCTCCGGCCAGCACCCCGAGCGCGGCCGCCGGGATGAAGTGCATGCCGAGGGTGTTGTTGAACATCCAGGTCGCGATGGCGCCGAACGTCACCAGCTCGCCATGCGCGAAGTTCGTGAGGCCGGTGGTGCCGAAGATCAGCGACAATCCGATGGCACACATCGCGATGATCAGGCCCAGCTTGATGCCCTCGACGAGCAACTGAAGTCCCTGCTGGAACTTCCCGGACGTCGGGCCGCCGGTGCCTTCACCCAGGGGGAAGTTCAGCCGGCGCGGCGTCGTCGACCGGATGGTGAATGTGAGCGAGTCGCGCGCCCCTTCCCGCAGCTCGACGTCCTTGGGCAGCGTGGTCTTGTCGAGGGTTGCGGTGAAGACGCCCAGTCCGGGCAGCTGGATCAGGAACGCGCCCTTGTCGTCGGTCTGGGTCGCGCCAATCTCAGTGCCGTCCGCGGCGGTGACCGAGATCTTGACACCGGGGACCGGCTTCTCGCCGTCGGTGAGAGTGCCGGTCACGGCGGGCTTCGGTGCATCCTGGGCCGACGCCTGCGCGGCGAGCGCAACCACAGCGCCGAGCGAAGCGATGAGCGCGGCGACCATGAGCCTGCGCACCGGCTGCTCCCTCAACATCATTGTTCAGTTGGCCGGAGTGTTTCGGTGCCGGTCCAGCCATGTCAACGATGCTGAGCGTGGACCCCGGATACGCGAGAGCCCGAGCAGCCTTTGGTGCCATACAGGGCTTCCCCGACCCTGGATGTTGTCTACTCGGCTGCTCGGGCTGGTACCGCGCAAACCACAGCCCCGCAAGTCCGAGGGCGCCGGGTCCGGAGCGCACGCTATCGCCCGGGGTCGACGAGCGTCAACGCGCGCAAGAGCGGCCGGAAGCCTTGTGCCGCAAGGCTATTCGCCCTTAGTGCGCTGGCGTGTAACACGGACTGTTGCGAGGTCCGGCTGCCGCAGTACCCTACCGATGGCTCGTTGGGGGGGGCCGGACCCGGCCTTCCCGCACCGCCGTGGGGGCCACCGTGCGAACGTGCCCCGCGGGAGTGCCAGTGACCAATGCAGCGACAACTGTCCGCGAAGCCACAGTGTCCGACGTACCCGCCCTCGTCGAGATGTGGACGCAGCTGGGGCGGTACGGCCCGCGGCGCAGCGCCCGTCCGCCCGGCAACGCGCTCCTCGACGAGGTCGCCCAGCGGTACGCCGAAACCATCGCGGACACCAGTCGCCGGGTCGTCGTCGCGCTTTCGGACAGCACAGTCGTCGGTATGGCGCTGCTGTCGGTGACCCATGCCAGGACACTGCTAGACCCGCCGACGGTGCAGGTCAGCAACCTGTATGTCGGCGCAAGCCACCGTCGCCGCGGGGTGGGCAGAGCGCTTGTGGCTGCCGCCGCGGCGTACGCCGGCGAGTGCGGGGTCGACCAGGTGACTGTCAGCGTCGAACCTCGCTCGCGGGACGCGAACAGGTTCTACGCCCGGCTCGGTTTCGCGCCGAGTGTCGTGCGGAGGGTTGCTCCGCTGCCAGTGCTGCGGCGCCAGCTCGCCGCCGACGATTCCCGCAATGTCACGCTCCGGCGAGAACTTCGCCTGCGCCGGGGGTCCCTGGCGCGTACGACGCGCGTTTCTAACGCAGGTGCGCCGCTGCCGCGAACGGAGGTCTGACGCGCCAGGTTGCCGGCTCCGTCGGCTCCGCCCGCGACAATACGATTGCCGGGTAACCCGGCGATCGACGAGAGGGACTCTGCGTGGCGACGCAAGCGGCCGACCAGCGAGAAAGGCTGTTGCTCCTCGACGGGCACTCGCTCGCCTATCGCGCGTTCTTCGCCCTGCCGGTCGAGAATTTCTCCACGACCACGGGCCAGCCGACCAACGCGGTCTACGGCTTCACGTCGATGCTTATCAACGTCATTCGCGACGAGCAGCCAACGCACATCGCGGTCGCCTTCGACCTGCCTGGCCGCAACTTCCGTCATGAGGCTTTCGAGGACTACAAGGCGACTCGCAGCGAAACGCCCGCCGATTTCCGCGGGCAGGTCTCACTCATCAAGGAAGTGCTCGAGGCGCTGCGCATTCCCATGGTCGAGGCACCCGGGTTCGAGGCCGACGACGCGATCGCGACGCTGGCCTGCCAGGCACGCGACGCCGACATGGACGTCCTGATCGTCACCGGCGACCGCGACGCCTACCAGCTTGTCGACGACCGCATCACCGTGCTGATGACCCGCAAGGGCATCAGCGACATGACCCGCTTCACACCGGCGGAGGTGATGGACAAGTACGGCCTGACGCCGTCGCAGTACCCCGACTTTGCGGCGCTGCGAGGCGACCCCAGTGACAACCTGCCGGGGATCCCCGGGGTGGGGGAGAAGACCGCGATCAAGCTGGTGCAGCAGTTCGGCAATCTCGGTGAGCTGTGTGATCGCGCCGACGAGATCCCCGGCAAGGTAGGCGGCGCCGTACGCGAGCATCTGGCTTCGGTCACGCGCAACCGGCAGCTGACCGAGCTCAGCCGCGACGTCGTACTGGCCGTGCGGCCCGAGGACCTTCGCATGGGCCAGTGGGACCGCGACGAGGTGCACAAGCTCTTCGACTCCCTGCAGTTCCGCGTGCTGCGCGAGCGTCTCTACTCGACGCTCCAGTCGGTCGAGCCGGAGGCCGACGAGGGCTTCGACGTGTCGGGTCGCCGGCTTGCCGCTGGTGAAGTCCAAGAGTGGCTCTCGGGTCTGACGCCCGGCACGCGGGTCGGCCTGTGGGTGCGTGGTGCATGGGCGCGCGGCCACGGCGAGATAACCGGGCTGGCGTTGGCAGTCGAAGGCGGATCGGGCGCTTTCGTCGATCCGATCGAGCTCACCGAAGCTGACGAGCGCGCTCTGGCCGACTGGCTCGCCGACGAGTCGGCACCTAAGGCAGCGCACGACGTGAAGGCGTCGCTGCTCGGTTTCGCCGACCGCGGCTGGACCGTGCGGGGACTGTCTAGCGACACCGCGCTCGCTGCCTACCTGGCATTGCCGGGGCAGCGCTCTTTCGACCTCGGCGACCTCGCGCTTCGCTACCTCCGGCGCGAGTTGCGCACCGACACCCCCGATGACGGGCAGTTGTCGCTCGATGTCGCAGCCGACGGCGACGACGCGCACGATGCGATCCTGCGCGCGCGGGCGGTGGCCGACCTCGCCGAGTCGCTCGACGCCGACCTGGAACGCCGAGGTGGCACCGCGCTCCTGCGCGACATCGAGCTGCCACTGCTGCACGTGCTCTCGCGCATGGAGCGCACCGGGATCGCGATCGACGTAGAGCATCTCGAAAGCCTGCAGTCGAAGCTGACAGACCAAGTCCGTCAGGCTGCGCAGGACGCCTACGACTGCGTCGGCAAGGAGTTCAACCTCGGCTCGCCGAAGCAGTTGCAGGCGTTGCTCTTCGACGAGCTCAAACTGCCGAAGACGCGCAAGGTCAAGACCGGCTATACGACCGACGCCGAGGCACTGCAAGGCTTGCAGGGAGCGCACCCGGTTATCGACTGCCTGCTGCGGCACCGCGAGTACGCGAAGCTCCTGATGACAGTCGAGAAGCAGCTGCTGCCGATGGTCGGCGACGACGGACGCATCCACACGACGTACAACCAGATGATCGCCTCGACCGGGCGGCTCTCGAGTGACAACCCCAACCTGCAGAACATCCCTATCCGGACGGCACAGGGTCGCGAGATCCGGCAGGCATTCATCTCCGGCCCCGGCTACGAGGCTCTGATGACCGCTGACTACAGCCAGATCGAGATGCGGATCCTCGCTCACCTCTCGGAGGACGCCGCTCTGATCGACGCGTTCACCGGCGGCGAGGACCTCCATACGACGACCGCCGCGCGCGTCTTCGACGTGCCCCCCGACCGGGTCGATCCCGAGCTGCGCCGGCGCATCAAGGCGATGTCCTACGGCCTCGCCTACGGGCTGTCGGCGTACGGCTTGTCGATGCAGCTTGGCATCACTCCCGACGAGGCGCGCGAGCAAATGAACGCGTACTTCGAGCGCTTCGGCGGCGTGCGCGACTACCTGCACGCCGTGGTCGATCAGGCGCGGCGCGACGGCTACACAGAGACGATTCTGGGTCGGCGTCGCTACCTGCCCGACCTGACGAACGACAACTCGCAGCGCCGGCAGATGGCCGAGCGGATGGCCCTCAACGCGCCGATCCAGGGGAGCGCGGCCGACATCATCAAACTGGCCATGCTCGGCGTCGATCGCGCGCTGCGCGAAGACGGACTGCGCAGTCGCCTGCTCCTGCAGGTGCACGACGAACTCGTCTTCGAGATCGGCGCGGGGGAGCGCGACCAACTCGAGGCCGTCGTACGCCGCGAGATGGGCCAGGCCTACCCGCTGCGGCTTCCCCTCGACGTCTCCATAGGCGTCGGCCCCACCTGGGACGACGCCGGCCATTGAGGCGCGTGCTCGTCACGGGCATCTCTGGCACCGGCAAGTCCTCATTGGCTCGCGCGTCCGCGTCGCTCGTCGGCCTGCCATACGTCGAGCGACTCTCCTCGCGGGACGAGTGGATCACCGAGGACCAGTACCAGTCGTTCCTCGGGGAGTTGCTCTGAGAGCGCGCGGACACCGTCATCTGACTCGACCTTCCGCGGCGCACCGTCATGCAACGCGTCGTACGACGTTCGGACCACCGATCCGATGGGCATGGTCGCAAATACGCCGAGCGGCGCGCGCGAACCCAGGCATTGGTCGACCACCCACGCTTTGCGCACGTGGACGTACGCAGGTTCCGCACAGCGCAACAGATAGACGCCTGGCTAACAACGCTCGACGGCTAACGCCTTGACGCGCAGATGGGCGCGCTCCCACCTCAGAAGGGCGGCGGGTCGTTGCCGCTGCTGGCGTCGTTGTCTGAGGTGCTGCGTCGGTATCGCCGGAGCTGTTCGAGTGTCCCGGGCCCGGGTGGGGTTGCCCGGCCCGGGTCAGGCGGATTCTCGGGCGTGGCGGCGTCGGGTTCGTCGATGTTGGTCATGCGGAACTGTGCGCTTTCGGGGTCCCACTCGTCGGGTGGGTCGCCGTCCCGTTCGCGTAGGGCTTTGAGATATGCGGTGTGTTCGGGGCAGTGGTCGATGGTGGGTCGGTGGTAGGTGTGGCCGGTGGGGCTGGTGAAGGTGGCACTTCCGTCGGGGTGGGCCCGTAGTCGCCAGCCGGCGTGGGTTTTCTGCCGGTGGTTGCGCCGGCAGAGCGCCCCGGTCGTTGCGGCGCTGGTGGTCCCGCCGTCGTCCCAGGCGGGTGCGTGGTCGATGTCGCAGTTGCGGGCGGGGCGGTTGCAGGTAGGGAACCGGCAGGTCCGGTCGCGGGCGATGAGGAACTCGGCCAGCTCGGTGGGCGGCCGGTAGGTGGCCCGGCCGTAGTCGAGGAGCGCGCCGGTGATCGGGTCGGTGACCAGGCGGTGCCAGTCGCCGCCGGCGGCGATCCGCCGGGCCATGGCTGGGGGGATGGGCCCGTAGCCGTCCAGGTGGGCGGGGTGGTCGGCGAGTTTGACCAGCGTGGGGTAGTCGATGCTGATGCCGACGGCGGGGCGGGCACGCTGTTCGGTGGGCAGCTTCGGGTCGGCGAGGGCGGCGGCGAACAGCCGGGCGAACGCGTCGGCGCGCCGGATGTCAACTGGCCGGTGATCACCGTGTTCGGTCTTGGCCCGGTTGGCGATCGCGGTGAGGGCGCGCATGGTCGTCATCGCCTCATCCGCGGTGACGGTGGCGGCGATGGTCGCCATTCCCTCGGCTTGCCGGTAGCACTCGACCCGGCGGGCGCTGACCGCCAGTTCGTGCCGCTGGTCGGCGGTGGCCGGGTCGGCGGCGATCACCGCCCGGTCGAGGCGCTTACGCCAGTTGGTCAGCGTCTCGTCGACATGCCCGCCGGTAAGCATCTGCGCCTGTACCACCGCCGCCAGCTCGTCCGGCCGGCAGGCGAGCTGGTCGGCGAGGTAGCGGGCATGCCAGTAGGTGATCAGGCCGCGCTCCATCGCCTGGCGGGTCTGGGCGAGCCGGCCGCACAGCTCCCGGGCGACGTCGAGGCGGCTGCCCGCGGTGCCGCTCGAGAGCCGGAGCGCGCAGGCGATCTGCTCGCGCGCGAAGTCGTCCCGCCGCTCTTCGGTCGGTGGTGGGCCGCCGACCGCGACCAGGGCCTGCTGCGTTCGGGCGTCGGCCCAGCCGCGCTGCCGGTCCCAAAGCGCCAGCGCGGTCACCCGGTCATGCGCATCCAGCGCGTCCAGATCGATCCGGTCCAGTACCGCGTACCCGCCCGCCGACGGCCCGGCGGCTTCCAGCGCGGCCAGCCGGTCGTGATCGGTCGGCAGGTCGACCAACCGCAGCCGAACGCCGCTCTCCGCCGCGTCTGCCGAGGCCTCGCCGGCCGCGTCCACTAAGTCGAACATGTGTTCGATACTATCGGCGGGGTGTGACAGGAACCGGCCGGCCACGAAATCTGTGGACAGCCATTTTCAGCCTGCGGCGTATGGCTTTTCGGTCACCCAGATGGCGGTTCCCGGGATGAGTCGCCCGCGCAACGCGCTCCAGTTCGGCGCCCACTCAGGATGCGACGGATCGTCCGGCCACTCCGGCTCCACGACGTCGACGAGCTGCAGCCCCGCCGCGACGATCTCGCGCACCCGGTCGCCCACGGTGCGGTGATGCTCGACGTACCGGGGTGACCCGTCAGGCCCGGTCTCGACGTACGGCGTCCGGTCGAAGTACGAGTGCCTGACGGTGAGCCCCTTGCGCCCGCCGTCGTCGGGAAACGCCCAGCGCATCGGGTGCGACCACGAGAACACCCAGCGGCCGCCACCGCGCAGCACCCGAGCCACCTCGCGCATGAGCCGCGCGCTGTCCTGCACTAGCCCGATCGCGCCGAACGACGTGAACACGACGTCGAAGGACTCACTGGCAAATGGAAACGCCTCGGCGTCCGCGAGGACAACCGGCACGGGTACGCCGGTGCGCTCGTTGATGGCCGCGGCATGCCGCAGCTGCCCTGCCGAGATGTCGAACGCGGTGACGTGTGCCCCTTGGGTGACGAGCCATCGGGAGCACTGGGCGGCGCCGCATCCGACCTCGAGAACGCGCCGCCCGCGCACGTCGCCGAGCAGCCGCACGTCAGCCTCGTCCAGCCCTTCGGGACACCACACGAAGCGCGCGTCGCCGAGAAAGGCACCGTGCTCCGACTGGTAGTCGTCGGCCGTGCTGTCCCAATGCCGACGCTGCGCCGACCGCGTCTCGGCAGCCGTGACCCAGAACCGGCCGACCGAGGACTGCGACTCGTCCTCGTCCTCGTCCATTACGCCGGCGCGATCTCCACCAGCAGGTCACCCGCGTCGACCTGCTGCGTCGTTGGGATGGCCAGCCTTCGCACCGTCCCACTGACGCTGGCGGTGATCGCGGCTTCCATCTTCATCGCCTCGATGGTCGCGACGGATTCGCCCTTCGCGACCGCAGCACCCTCGCGCACCGAAAGAGTGACGACGCCGGAGAACGGCGCGGCGACGTGGCCGGGATTGCCGGGGTCGGCTTTCTCGGCCGACTTGGTCGTGACGCTGATGCGCGTGTCCCTGACGAAGACCGGCCGCAGCTGACCGTTCAGCGTCGCCATCACCGTGCGCATGCCCTTGAGGTCGGCGTCGCCGATCGCTTCGAGCCCGATGTAGAGGCTGACGCCCTTGCTGATGTGTACGACGTGTTCGCTGCCTTGTTGCAGGCCGTAGAGATAGTCGGTGGTGTCGACGATGGACAGGTCGCCGTAGGTCTCGCGGCTTTGCTCGAACGCCGCCGTCGGCCCGGGGAACAGCAACCGGTTGAGAGTGCGGCGGCGTAGCTCCGCCGACCCCCTCAGGCCGCTCCTGTCACTGTCGCCGAGCTCGCTAACGCCAATCTTCACCGTGCGCCCGCGCAGGACCTTCGTGCGGAAGGGTTCGGGCCAGCCGCCGGGCAGCTCGCCGAGCTCGCCGGCCATGAACCCGATGACCGAGTCGGGAATGTCGTAGCGGTCCGGGTTCTGCTCGAAGTCCTCCGGATCGGCGTCGGCGGCGGCGAGTGCCAGCGCGAGATCGCCGACGACCTTGGACGACGGCGTGACCTTCGGCGGGCGGCCGAGGATGCGGTTGGCGGCGGCGTACCAGTCCTCGATCTTCTCGAACTGGTCACCGAGCCCAAGCGCAATCGCCTGCTGCCGAAGGTTGGAGAGCTGCCCCCCTGGGATCTCGTGCTTGTAGACGCGCCCGGTCGGTCCCGCCAACCCCGACTCGAACGGCTTGTAGGCAAGCCGCACCGCTTCCCAGTAGGGCTCGAGGTCGCTCACCGCCTCCAATGAGATGCCGGTGTCCCGTTCGGTGTTGGCGAGAGCAGCGACGAGTGCGGACGCCGACGGCTGGCTCGTCGTGCCGGCCATGGGCGCGCTTGCGACGTCGACCGCGTCGGCTCCCGCCCGGCTGGCCGCCAGCAGCGTCGCCAACTGCCCACCAGCGGTGTCGTGGGTGTGAACGTGCACCGGCAGGTCGAAGCGCTCTCTCAAGGCACCGACCAGCTTCTCTGCGGCCCCCGCGCGCAACAACCCCGCCATGTCCTTGACCGCGAGGATGTGCGCACCCGCGTCGACGATCTGTTCCGCGAGCTTGAGGTAGTAGTCGAGCGTGTAGAAGCTCTCGCTGGGGTCGAGGAGATTGCCGGTGTAGCAGACCGCGACTTCGGCGACAGCGTGTCCGGTCTCCAGCACAGCGTCGATGGCCGGCCGCATCTGCGACACGTCGTTGAGGGCGTCGAAGATGCGGAAGATGTCGACTCCGGTCGACGCCGCTTCGCGGATGAATGCGTCGGTGACCTCTGTCGGGTACGGCGTGTAGCCCACTGTGTTGCGCCCGCGCAGCAGCATCTGGATGGCGATGTTGGGGACCGCCTCGCGCAGAGCTGCCAGGCGCTCCCAGGGGTCCTCGGCCAGGAACCGCAGCGTCACGTCGTACGTCGCGCCGCCCCAGGCTTCGACGGACAGGAGCTCCGGCGTGAGGCGGGCAACATGCGGGAGCACCGCAACTAGGTCCTTGGTGCGCACCCGCGTTGCGAGCAAGGACTGGTGAGCGTCTCGGAACGTCGTGTCGGTGACGGCGAGCGGCACCTGCGCGCGCAGCTGCGCGGCGAACCCTGCCGGCCCGAGGGCGAGCAGCCGCTGCCGCGAGCCGCTCGGTGCCTCGGCGTCGAGATCGACTGCGGGCAGCTTCAAGGCTGGGTTGGTGATTCCTTTGCCGTCGCCGTTTGGCTGGTTGACGGTCGTTTCGGCCAACCAGGTGAGGATCTTCGTGCCACGGTCCTTGGACTCGCGGCCTGTAAGCAGGTTCGGCCGCTCTTCGATGAACGACGTGCTCAGGTCACCCGTGATGAAGTCGGGATCGTCCAGGACCGCTTGCAGGAACGGGATGTTGCTCGCGACGCCGCGCAGGCGGAACTCCGCGAGACCGCGCCGCGCCCGCGCGACGGCTGCGGGGAAGTCGCGACCGCGGCTCGTCATCTTGACCAGCATCGAGTCGAAGTGCGCGGAGACCTGAGCGCCGGCGTAGATCGTGCCGCCGTCGAGCCGGATGCCCGCACCGCCAGGGGATCGGTACGTCGTGATCTTGCCGGTGTCGGGGCGGAATCCGTCAGCAGGGTCCTCGGTCGTGATGCGGCACTGCAGCGCCGCGCCGCGCAACGTCAGGCTCTCCTGCAGAAGGCCGAGCTCGGCAAGGGTCTCACCCGCGGCGATGCGCATCTGCGACTGCACCAGGTCTACGTCGGTGACCTCCTCAGTGACCGTGTGCTCGACCTGGATCCGCGGGTTCATCTCGATGAAGACATGCTGGTCCTTGCGCGGGCCCGCCGTGTCGAGGAGGAACTCGACGGTGCCGGCGTTGACGTAGCCGATCGACTTGGCGAACGCGATGGCATCGCGGTAGAGCAGCTCACGAATGCTCTGGGGCAGGTTGGGCGCGGGAGCGATCTCGATGACCTTCTGGTTGCGCCTCTGCACTGAGCAGTCGCGCTCGAACAGATGCACCGTCTCGCCCGTCGCATCGGCGAGGATCTGCACCTCGATGTGCCGGGGGCGCACGACGGCCTGCTCGATGAACATCGTGGGGTCGCCGAACGCGCTCCCGGCCTCGCGCATCGCTTCTTCCAGCGCAGGCCGCAGCTCGTCGAGTTTGGCGACCCGGCGCATGCCGCGGCCGCCGCCACCGGAGACCGCTTTGGCGAAGACCGGAAAGCCGATCTTTTCAGCTCCGGCGATCAGCTCGTCCAGATCCGTGGAACCCGGAGTCGACTGCAGTACGGCGACGCCTGCCGCCACTGCCTGCTCCTTGGCGGTGACCTTGTTGCCGGCCATCAGCAGCACGCGCGCCGGCGGCCCGATGAAAGCGATGCCCGCCGCCTCGGCCGCCTGCGCCAAATCGGGGTTCTCCGAAAGGAAGCCATAGCCGGGGTAGATGGCGTCGGCACCGCTCGCCTTCGCGACCCGGATGATCTCCGCCACGTCGAGGTACGCGCGCACCGGATGGCCCGGCTCGCCGATCTGATAGGCCTCGTCAGCCTTCAGGCGGTGCACCGAGTTGCGATCCTCATACGGGAAGACCGCGACACCCCGTGCACCAAGTTCGTGGGCGGCGCGAAACGCCCTGATGGCGATTTCGCCGCGGTTGGCAACAAGAATCGTCGTAAACATCGGGTCCCTTCGGCTATCGTCTTCGTTTATCTACCACCCGTCGCGCGCTGCGTCGCGTTGACCGGCGATCACGTGCGCCCGTATTCTGTCGGCTGCGCATGGGCCTGTGCGGATCTCACCTGAGCAGGCTCGCACTCGTCAGTTTCGACACGGTTTAGGCACAGCGTCCCTCATAGACACCTTGTCCCCGTCATCGGCAGCCGACGAATACCAGGCCCGGCGCATCCTACGAGTCCATGTAGCCGGAGCCACTCCCTGATGACCCAGTCCGACACCACCGCGACGATCGAAAAGCCCGCCACCCCGCAAGTAGCAATCAACGACGAGGGGTCGATGGAAGATTTCATCGCCGCGATCGACCAGACGATCAAATACTTCAATGACGGAGACATCGTCGAAGGCACCATCGTCAAGGTCGACAGGGACGAAGTCCTGTTGGACATCGGCTACAAGACCGAGGGTGTCATCCCCTCGCGCGAGCTCTCCATCAAGCACGACGTCGATCCCAACGACGTCGTCAAGGTCGGCGACCAGATCGAGGCCCTTGTTCTCCAGAAGGAGGACAAGGAAGGCCGGCTCATCCTGTCCAAGAAGCGCGCGCAGTACGAGCGGGCCTGGGGCACGATCGAGAAGATCAAGGACGAGGACGGCATCGTCACCGGCACCGTCATAGAGGTCGTCAAGGGCGGCCTGATCCTCGACATCGGCCTGCGCGGCTTCCTCCCGGCGTCGCTGGTCGAGATGCGCAGGGTCCGCGACCTGCAGCCGTACGTCGGCAAGGAGCTCGAGGCCAAGATCATCGAGCTCGACAAAAACCGCAACAACGTGGTGCTGTCCCGCCGCGCCTGGCTCGAGCAGACGCAGAGCGAGGTCCGCCAGACGTTCCTCACGACGCTCCAGAAGGGGCAGGTCCGCAAGGGCGTCGTCTCCTCGATCGTCAACTTCGGTGCGTTCGTCGACCTCGGCGGCGTCGACGGTCTCGTCCACGTCTCCGAGCTTTCCTGGAAGCACATCGACCACCCGAGCGAGGTCGTCGAGGTGGGCAACGAGGTCGAGGTCGAGGTGCTCGACGTCGACATGGACCGCGAGCGCGTCTCGCTCTCGCTCAAGGCGACGCAGGAAGACCCGTGGCGCCAGTTCGCCCGCACCCACCAGATCGGGCAGGTCGTGGCCGGCAAGGTCACCAAGCTCGTGCCGTTCGGTGCGTTCGTCCGCGTCGGTGAGGGCATCGAGGGTCTTGTGCACATCTCGGAGCTGTCCGAGCGGCACGTCGAGATCCCCGAGCAGGTTGTCAACGTCGGCGACGACATCAGCGTCAAGGTCATCGACATCGACCTCGAGCGCCGC
>JBKJZO010000145.1:0-8316 GCA_046715235.1 Mycobacteriales bacterium | reverse complement strand
GCCGCCATCAGCAGGTAGGTGCGGGCCACATAGCCCACCGCGGTCGCGCCGGTGTAGATCTCGTGGGTCTTGAGGTCCTCCGGCGTAGAGCGGCCGTAGCTCGACTCGGTGTTCCACAGCGGCAGCTTGCCGACTTTGCCCGCTGCCATGATCTTCCGGATCTTGGCGAGGTAGACGATGGTGTTCTCCGGCCGCTGTCGCGCCCGCACGTACATGTGCACCGCGATGACGTCGACGTACTTGCCGCCGCCGTTCTTCAGGAACGCCTCGAGCCACTTGGGCGAGTTATCCGTGCGCACGGCGATACCACCGGAGATGACCGTGTTCCTGCGGTCGACGGCCTTGAGCTCGGTCCACGCCGCACGTGCCATCGTGACCGCGGTCTTCGACGTACCGCTGAAGAACAGCAGCACGTTCGGCTCGTTCCACAGCTCCCACTTGGTGACCTTGCCCTTGTAGCGCACGGCGAGGGCCCGCACGTACGCGTTCCAGTTGGCCATGTCGGCAGGCTCGGCAGCCGCGCCGAGGCCGTAGCTGCCCGCCTCCTGCGGGCGCGCCGAGGCCCACTGCGGCGTTTGGCCCAGGACGATCACGATGTCCTTCTTCGCGGCGCGCAGCCGTTCCACCTGCGCATCCATCGACGTGAAGTCCCACACGCCGGGCTCGGGGTTCACGTCCTTCCACTTCGTCCCGGGGGAGTCCCATAGCCGCACTGTCCCGAACGGCACCGTCGGGAAGTGCCCCGTGGGGTCGGCGACGTGCAGGCCGAACAGCCCGGCGCCTATCGGTGCAGGCGGCGCGGCAGCCGACGCCGCTGGTCCACCTGCCGTTCCAGCTGCGATTAGCAGGGCGCCCATCGCGACAAGACCAGCGGTACGGCGGACTGATCGGAACGAAACAACTCGCACGAGGACGGACCCCTTCGGTGGCGACGCAATCGGACCTACCGGGCAGCAGCCCGCGTGGATCGGGCACATTGCTGCATCCGGCGCCCTATGTATCGGCCGACCGGCCGGGGTTGTTTACCGCTGATTGGCTATTTCGCCCCGCTGAGGTGCACCGAAGACACCCCGGGCGCGGGGGCCGGCACATGTGAGCAGGGGCCAACCACCGCAGCCGCGGCGGACACGCTGAGGTACCCTGGAGACCGGCTGCCCCCTAGTGCAGTCCCTCTTGCGCGCCCAACCGGGGCCAGCGCGACTACCCACGGTTAACACAGTCCGTTGAGAAGGCCCCCCACGTTGAGTCTGTCCATCGAGCCAGAGGCCGAGGTCGAAAAGGTCAAGCCGAAGAGACAGATGCCGCGGGTCCGGGCCCGCTGGGCGATCCCGCTGGGGATTGCCTTTGTCGTGCTCAGTGGTCTGGGGCTCGCGTTCGGGCTGCTCCGCGCCGCCAAGGAAATCAAGGCGCCGGCTGCCGCGGCACGCGCCGAACTCACCGCGATGAAAGACGCCCTCAAGCAGGGCGACGAGAAGGCCGCCGCGGCGGCACTGGAGCGGGCGCACAAACAACTCGACCGCGCCAAGTCCGCCGCCGGTCGGCCCTCGGTGCGGATCGCGCGGTTCATGCCCGTGCTGTCGACCCCTGTCTCCGATCTGCGGCACCTCATGTCGGCCGCCGACGACCTGGTGAACGGCGGCGACCAGGTCCTCGCCCTCTACGAGAACATGAGCGGGGCGGATTCGAAGCTATTCGACGGCACCAAGTTCGACATGGCCGAAGTCCACCGCGCCAAGGACGCCGTCGACGAGCTGATGGCACTGCTCGGCAGTGCCGAGAAGGACCTGAAGGCGGTGCGCGGCGGACGGTTCGCTCCTGGAGCGGTAGAGGCGCGCGACGGCGCGTTGAGCCAGATCGCCACCCTGCGCAAAGACGCAGAGCCGCTCGTCAACATCCTTGGCGTCCTACCGGCCGCGCTCGGAGAGAACGGCCAGCGCACGTACGTCGTCGTCTTGCAGAACCAGGCAGAGCTGCGAGCGGGCGGCGGCGCGCCGCTGAACCTGATGGCGATGCAGTTCGACAAGGGCGAAATGAAGACGCTCACGAGCGGCAACACGGCTGATCTCGACGGCAACAACGCGTGGGTATGGGAACCCGTCAAAGGCAACGAGGCGTGGCACAAGGCCGGGCAGAAGCTGCCGTTCGCGAGCGCCAACTACTCCCCCGACTGGCAGACCAGCGGCGAGGAGCTGGCGCGGGCCTACGAGGTCATGACCGGCACGAGGGCCGACGGCGTGATCGGCATCGACGTGTCCGCGATGGCGGCAGTGCTCCGGGTGACAGGGAGCATCACGACCGAGGGGTACGGCGAGTTGACGGCCGACACGCTCGCCAAGGTGCTGCTGGTCGACGCGTACCGCCGTTTCCCCAACTTCCGGGAGCGCCGTGCGCACAACGCGGAGGTTATGAGCGGCATGGTGTCGCGCATGATCGGTGGAGGTCAGCTCGCGGGAAAGATGCGTGCGCTCACGTCGACCGCGTCGGCCGGCCACTTCCAGCTGTACTTCCGCGACCCGCAGCTGTCCAAGCTCGTGGCCCCCACGGCAATGGCCGGTCACCTCGATCCAGGCACCGGGGACTTCGCGGCGGTCTACACGACGAACCGCAACGCGAGCAAGGTCGACGCCTTCCAGACGCGCACGATCAGACAGGATGTCGTCGTCCAGGCCGACGGATCAGCGAGCGTCACGCGCACGGTGACGATCACGAACAACACCTCCGGCTACGTCCCCAGCGTCGTCTACCCCCGCGACCACGGCAAGGGCTACCGGACGACGTTCTCGGACCCGGTCCTGAGCATGTACGTGCCGCCGGGGGGCCGGGTCCGCGGATTCGACATGCAGCACTCACCGCGGGCGAGCGCAGAGAAGCGGCCGTGGGCCAACGACCGCACGATGCGTGTCATGCACGTCTCGGCCCACCTCGGCCGCGGCCACTCCCTGACAACGACGCTCAAGTACCTGACCCGCGTGCCCAAGCAGCCGCTCGACGAATACCGCCTGAGAATCGCCAGCCAGCCGCTGCTGTTGCCGGCTCAGATGGTCGTGTCGGTGCGCCTTCCCGCCGGCTTCACGGCCCAGCCACAACCGGGCTGGAAGCAGCAGGGAGACGCGTGGGTCGCCACGTTCCCCGTCGAGCGGGACGTTGACATCGTGCTGCCGTACACGCGAGGCTAGGCGCTTACTGGATTCCCAGTTTCAAAACGGGGCGGGCCGACGCGGCCGATCGACGAATCCGCCGTTTGGCCATCACGACGCAGTCCACCGGCCGTGGTTCACCTAGCGAGAGGGATGTCGGCTCTTATATGAGCACCGATGCACGAACCGATCACCGGCCGGATCAACGCGTCGACTCACCACCGTCGTCGTCGTGGGAATGGCGCTACCGCAACCGGGTCGTGCTCACCGACTTCCTTCTTGTTTGCGCGGCCGTCACCCTTGCGATCCCGGTCCGCTTTCATGAGGACATCGGCCATCAGACATTCCTGTTCCTCAAGCCGGCGTTGCTCCTGCCAATCGTCTGGAGCGTCTCGCTCGCGGTGTCGGGAGCCTACGAGCGGCGCTACCTCGGCCTCGGGCCGGAGGAGTTCAAGCGGGTCGGCAACGCGGCAGTCCGCGCCATCGCGGTCATCTCGTTCGTGTGCTTCGCCTACAAAGCCAACGTCTCGCGTGGCTACGTCGCCTACGCGCTCGCCTTTGCGACGGCGTTCACGCTCCTTGGCCGTTACGTCACCCGCAAGCGGCTGCACCGGCGTCGAATCCGCGGTGAGGCATGTCATCGCGTCCTCGTGATCGGCTCGCGCCACAGCGTGGCTTCGCTGATCAACACGGTGCGGCGGGAGCCCGTCGCTGGATACGCCGTCGTAGGCGCCTGCCTCGATACGCCGGCAACGGAGCTCAAGGTCGCCGGCAAGTCGGTGCCCGTCCTCGGGAGTCTGCTGCAGGCCGCGGGAGCGGCCCAGACCGTAGGCGCGTCCACCATCGCCGTCACTGCCGCGCCCGGCTTCGGCGAGGACGATCTGCGCCGCCTCGCCTGGGAGCTCGAGGGCTCAGGCATCGAGCTCGTAGTCGCGCCCGCGCTGACCAACGTCGCTGGACCGCGCGTACACATCCGCCCGGTCGCAGGCCTGCCCCTGCTCCACCTCGAAGAGCCCGACCTCGAGGGCGGAGGCCAACTGCTCAAGACGGCCATCGACCGGGTCGTCGCTCTCACCGTGCTGACGCTGCTACTGCCGTTGCTCGTCCTGATTGCGATCGCGATCAAGCTCACGAGCGAGGGCCCGGCGTTGTTCCGCCAGGATCGTCTCGGCAAGAACGGCCGCACGTTCACGATCTACAAGTTCCGCACGATGTACGCCGGCGCCGAGAAGGAGTTCACCTCACTGATCGAGGCGAGCGACCTGCCGCAGGGCCTGTTCTTCAAGCTCGCCGCCGACCCGCGCGTGACGAAGGTGGGCCGCTGGCTGCGCCGGTACTCACTCGACGAGCTGCCGCAGCTGATCAACGTCCTGCGCGGCGACATGTCGCTGGTGGGACCGCGGCCGTTGCCGATCGAAGTCGTGCAGCACGAGCCCGACGTCGTACGCCGGCTCCTGGTCCGCCCGGGCATCACCGGTCTGTGGCAGATCAGCGGGCGCTCGGACCTCTCGCCCGAAGAAGCACTGCGCATGGACCTGTACTACGTCGAGAACTGGTCGCTGGCCTTCGACCTCATGATCCTGTGGAAAACTGCCTTCGTCGTCATCCGCGGTAGCGGGGCGTACTAGCCGATCAAGCGGTCGGTCACTCAGTTCGAAAGGTAATTCCTGCATGTCGAAAACCGCGCTCGTCACGGGCGTCACTGGTCAGGACGGCTCGTACCTGACGGAGCTCCTGCTCGCCAAGGGCTACGAGGTCCACGGAATCGTCCGCCGGGCGTCGACCTTCAACACCGCCCGCCTTGACGACGTCTACCAGGACCCGCATGACGAGAACCGCCGGCTCTTCCTGCACCACGGCGACCTG
Organism: Mycobacteriales bacterium; assembly: GCA_046715235.1. Taxonomy (GTDB): domain Bacteria; phylum Actinomycetota; class Actinomycetes; order BP-191; family BP-191; genus JBKJZO01. The sequence continues at coordinate 3,313 of JBKJZO010000145.1, read as the reverse complement.
TCGAACTCGGTCGGATTGGTGAACCTCCTGCGAGAGGTCCAGCCGCAGGAGGTCTACCACCTCGGGGCGCAGAGCCACGTCAAAGTGTCGTTCGACATGCCCGACTACACCGGCGACGTGACCGGCCTGGGCACGGTCCGGTTCCTCGAGGCGATCCGAGCCGCCGATGTGCACTGCCGCTTCTACCAGGCCTCGTCGTCCGAGATGTTCGGCTCGACGCCGCCGCCGCAGAACGAGGAGACACCGTTCCACCCGCGCAGCCCCTACGGGTGCGCCAAGGTCTACGGCTACTGGTGCACGGTCAACTACCGCGAGGCCTACGGCCTGTTCGCGACCAACGGCATCCTGTTCAACCACGAGAGCCCCCGGCGCGGCGAGACCTTCGTCACGCGGAAGATCACCCGCGCGGTGGCGCGCATTCACGCCGGCCTCCAGAGCTACCTCTACCTCGGCAACCTCGATGCGGAGCGCGACTGGGGATACGCGCCGGAATACGTCGAAGGAATGTGGCGGATGCTGCAGCACGACTCCCCGCAGGACTTCGTGCTGGCTACCGGCGAGGCGCATACAGTACGCGAGTTCTGCCGCGTCGCGTTTGCCCGCGTCGACCTCGACTGGGAGAAGTACGTCAAGCTCGACGAGCGCTACACGCGACCGTCCGAAGTCGACGCACTGGTCGGCGACGCCTCGAAGGCCAAGACGATGCTCGGCTGGGAGCCAGGCGTGCGCTTCGAGGAACTCGTGCAGATCATGGTCGACGCGGACGTGAAGCTCCTCCAGGACGAACTGTCAGGGAAGCTCGTCCGGATCGACCGCTAGCCGCGTGCCGAGCGACCCGTCGCGCCTACCCGTCCTCGACTCGTCGGTGTGTATTTCTCGTACGTCCGGATCGACAGGAGGGCGATGTCCGCCAAATCGGTGGTGAAGGGACTGCTGGAGCGATCCGGTTTCGAAGTCTCCAGGCGGCAGGCATGGATCGCTCCGGGTCGCGCGACACAACGGGGATCACTTCAGCAGCTGAGCCATCTGGGTTGTGCGCCGGCAACGGTCATCGATGTCGGAGCGGCGGACGGCACTCCACCCCTCTATGAGGTGTTTCCCTCCGCGCGGCACATCCTGGTCGAACCACTCGAGGAATTTGCGCCCACATTGCGGAGCTGGGCGGCGCGGCTGGGGCGAGCGGACGTCGTCATTGCGGCCGCGGGTGCCGAACCTGGCATCGCCACACTCAACGTGCACCCCGACCTCGTCGGCTCGTCGATGATGCGCGAGAGCGAGGACTCCGACGTCAACGGCGTGGAGCGTCAGGTCGAGCTGGTGACTCTCGACTCCCTAGTGGACCGGTTCGATGCCCCTGGGCCGTACGTCGTGAAGGTCGACACACAAGGGTCTGAACTCGAGGTCCTCAAAGGCGGCCTGCGGCGCGTGCTGCCGGCCACGGACGCCGTGCTGCTCGAAGTGTCTCTGTTCCAGTTCTTTGCGGGCGGGCCCCTAGCCCTGCAAGTTCTCGACTGGATGGCGCAACTGGGCTTCGCGATCTACGACATCGCGGATCCGCAGTACCGGCCCCTCGATGGCGCGCTTTCGCAGGTGGACATGCTGTTCGTGCGCGACGACGGCTCCTTCCGCCGACACCATCAGTACGCGACCAGCGAGCAGCGGCGGCAGCAGAATGACCGGATTCGACCGCGACTCTGAGGCCGAGGTCATCCGCGCTGCACCGGTGAGTCTCGACGACGCTGACCTAGACTGAATTCCACTCAATCTCGCGAACTGACCGGAGAAAGTCGTGCGCTCTGCCCTTATCACCGGAGCGGCCGGCCAGGACGGGATCCTGCTCGCTCAGCTTCTTCACAACGAGGGCTACGAGGTCTGGGCGCTGGTGCGCCCAAATGCTCACCGATTGGCAGAACTTCGCGCGCGCGTGCCGTCGGCGCATGTGCTGCTCGGCGACGTCGAGGACAGGAAGTCGATCGCCGCAGCGCTCGCGGCGGCACGTCCGGACGAGGTCTACAACCTGGCCGCCCTGAGCTCGGTCGGTCAGTCGTGGGACCTGGTCGACGCTGTGATGCGCATCAACACCATGGGCGCTCTGAACATGCTCGAGGAGATGCGCGCCTACGAATCCGCCAATCGCAGATCGGCTCGTTACTACCAGGCATCCAGCTCGGAGATGTTCGGCCTTCCCGACGAGTCTCCGCAAAGGGAGACGACGGCGTTTCATCCACGGTCGCCATACGCGGTGTCGAAGTGCTCGGCGCACTACCTGACCATCAACTATCGCGAGTCCTACGAGATGTTCGCCGCGTGCGGGATCCTCTACAACCACGAGAGCGTGCTGCGCGAAGAGCGCTTCGTCACGCGCAAGATCACGCGGGGGGTTGCGGCGATAGCACTCGGCCGGGCCGGCGAACTGACCCTCGGCTCTTTGGACGTGTCACGAGACTGGGGCTACGCGCCGGACTACGTCCGCGCCATGTGGCTGATGTTGCAGGCGGACGAGCCCCACGACTACATCGTCGCCACCGGTAAGAGCCGGACTCTTGAGGAGTTCCTGACAGTCGCCTTCGCGGTCGTGGGCGTCAGTGACTGGCGGGACGTGGTTAGGCTCGACCCGGCGTTCGTCAGGCCGTCCGAGGTGGCCGGCCTCGTCGGCGATCCGACGCGCGCGAACGAGGACCTCGGCTGGACGCCGACGCTCTCGTTCGAAGAGATGGTCCAGGCCATGGTCGATCACGACGTCCGCGCGTTGAGGGACGTCTGACGCCGTCGGCGCCAACAGTTCAGGTCGCGCGATCGGCCAAGCGATACGCCTGAGCGGTCAACTGCGCTGTCTTCCGCCATGTGAAGGCGCTGGCACGCCGAATCCCGAGCGACCGCTGGTGCTCGCGGCGGTCGGCATCAGTGCACAGGTCACGAACAATCCCGCTCAGCGCGTCAACATCGCCGGCTTCGAAGTAGAGAGCGGCGTCACCACCCACCTCGGGGTGCGACGAGGTCGCGGCCAGCACGGCCGGGCAACCGGACGCCATGGCCTCAAGGGTTGGCAGGCCGAACCCCTCGTATCGGGATGGCGACACATAGCCCAGCGCATGTGCGTATGCACTCGGCATCTCCTCGTCGCTGAGACTGAAGTGATGTACGCGGTCGCTCACACGCAGCGCCCGGAACAGGTCCAACTCGGCCGGGCTGTAGTCGTGACTCCCGATCGCCACCAGATGGACGTCGGGCAGCGCCCCGGCAACAGCGCCGAACGCTTCGACGAGCGTGCCGAAGTCCTTGTACGGCACGCGGGCGCCGACGTAGAGCAGAT
>JBKJZO010000144.1:0-14882 GCA_046715235.1 Mycobacteriales bacterium | reverse complement strand
CTGCCAGCCCTTGGGCTTGTTCAGCGCGATGTGGACCAGCTCGTCGCGGACCATGACGCGGGTGCCGTCGACGCGAACCACGGCATTCTGCGGATCGATCCGCAGGCCCTGTTCGGTCACGATGGCGCCGTCGACCTCGACGCGGCCTTGCTCAATCAGTTGCTCACAGGCGCGCCGTGAGCCCAGCCCCGCCGCGGCGAGCACTTTCTGGAGTCGAATGCCCTCACTCTCCAGTCCACCTTTAGTTGAGACCGGCGCCAACGGCTCATTCTCGTCCGGCTTCACAGCTCGTCCGACAGCTCGTCCAGCGTGTCAGGTAGGTAGGGAGCGAGCGAGGGTAGCTCCCCAACCGACGCGAGCCCCAGGCGGTTAAGGAATAGCGGGGTTGTTTCGTAGAGCGTGGCGCCACCTGCACCCTGGCCACTTTCGGCAATCAGGCCGCGGGCCAGCAGCGTGCGCACGACACCGTCGACGTTCACCCCCCGGATGGCCGAGACGCTCTGCCGGGTGACCGGCTGCCGGTAAGCGACAACCGCCAGCGTCTCCAGCGCCGCGTGCGACAGCCTGGCCTGGGCGCCCTCGAGCACGAACCGCTCGACGTATTCCGCGCAGGCCACCGCTGTGTAGTAACGCCAGCCACCGGCTACCTCACGCAGTTCGAAACCGCGCTCCTCGTCGGCGTACTCAGTCCGCATCGCGGCGAGCTCCGCGACGACGGCGGCCTCCGCCGATCCGGTCGCGGCCGCCAGCTCGCCCACCGCAACAGGTTCGTCCGCGACGAGCAGGATCGCTTCGAGGAGCTGGCGCAAGGGTGGTGCATCCGACGAAGCGCGAGCCACGTTCGAATCCTCGACATCCGGATCGACGGATGACTTGGAGAGCGTTATGTCAGTCTCTGCGGGGGCCTGGAAACCTCTTCCCTGCACCAGATCCACGTCCAGATCGTCGACCTCACTCACTCGTTCTCCCTGTCATCGCCAGCCGCGTCATCGCCGGCCAGGTCATCGTCAGCTGGCGCAGTGTCGTACTCCTCAAAGGCCGCTGCCGAGAGTGCGTCGGTGTTTCCGGTCCAGCGCACCTGGAGGTCGCCCAGCGCCACGATCTGCTCGAACGTGACGTGCCCTTCACGATAGAGCTCGAGCAGCGCTAGAAATCGCGCCACGACCGTCACCGTGTCGACGCAGTCGCTCACCAACGCGCGGAAGGTCGAGTTGCCCAACCGGGCGAGCCGCTCGGACATCACGATCGCCTGCTCGCGGACGCTTACCAGCGGCGCGTACACATGGTCGACCGCGACCGTCGGCGCGACGCGCGGTTGCATCGCGGCGGCTGCTATACGGGCGAACTCGGCCGGGCCGATTCCCAGGAGGACCTCAGGGACTGCGCCGGCAAATGCCGGCTCCATCGGGACGTCCCGGGGGAACCGTCTGCTCTCCTCCGCCATCCTGGCGCCCAGGTACGCTGCCGCCTCCTTGTACGCGCGGTACTGCAACAGTCGGGCGTAGAGCAGGTCGCGGGCTTCGAGCAGCGCCAGGTCTTCCTCGTCCTCGACCGCGCCGGATGGCAGCAGCCGCGCGGCTTTGAGGTCGAGCAGCGTCGCTGCGATCACCAGGAACTGCGTCGCCTGACCGAGGTCCCAGGAGTTGCCCGCCGCGCGGATGTAGCTGATGAACTCGTCGGTGACCTTGGAGAGCGCGACCTCGGTGACGTCGAGCTTGTGCTTGGCGATCAGTCCCAGCAGCAGATCGAAGGGGCCCTCGAAGACGTCCAGATGCACCGCGAACGGTTCCTGGACAGGATCCGGCGTGGCGACCAGCGCGGAACCTTCGGCAGGCGCTGCTGTCGACATGGTCCAGACGGTAGCAGCGGCGAGGCTCAGACCGAGCGCGTGATGAGGTCGACGATCGGCTCCGCCACCGCGTTGACGATCCTGCCGATCAACCCGACCTCGCCACCGAAGATCGGTAGCAGCAGCAGGATGAGAATACCCAGGCCGTAATTCTGCTCCTCGAGGTAGTAGCGGGCTTTTTGCCACCCGGCCGTCGTCGGAGCGAGCACCCACATGATCTTCGCCCCGTCCAGCGGCGGCAACGGAATCAGGTTCAACACGGCGACCAGGATGCAGGTCAGGCTTGCCCGACCCAGCACGGTGTAGACGAAGGCATCACCGGACAGCAGCTGGAACGCCACGAGTCCAGCGGCACCCAGCGCGAGTACGGCGGCCGGGCCGGCCAGCACATTGGCGATGTACCGACCCCGGCGACCCCCGGTCCGGTTGCGGGGTTCGGCCATCTCGACCGGCCGTCCCCACCCGATGCCGGCGATCACCATGGCTACGATGCCGAACGGCTCGAACTCGCGCTTGGGATCCCACAGCTGGCGTCTCGCCATCCGCGTCGTGCCGTCACGTGCGAGTCGTGCGGCCAGCGTCTGCGCAAGGTTGTGCAGCAGGACTGACGCGATAAAGCCGAGCGCCATGCCCAACAGCACAGCCGGGCGATCGAGTTCGAAGATCACCGCGGCAATGTACCCGGTGACGGGCACATTGGCGGCCTGCCGAGCCTGCTCAGCTCTCGTGCAGCCGGCGCACCAAAGGTGACTGTGCGCCCCGGCTCTCGAGCTCCTCAAGCATGATCGATAGTGCCTCGCGCACGATCCGACCCCGGTCGACCACGATGCCGTACTCGCCGCGCAGCGTGAGCCGCGCGCGCTCGAGGTCGAGCAACTCATCCGCCGAGCAGTAGACGGTGATCTTCTCGTCGTGGCGTTCGCGTCCGGTTGGGCGGCGCTCTCCGCCACGAGCCCGCCGGCGCGGTATGGCGTGCCGTTCCGGAGCGCTCTCGGCAGCTCGAGCGGCGGCGCCGTTGCCTTCAGCAGGGGTGGCTTCAACAGGCCGCGCGGCCGGTTGAGACGGGAGGGCGTCGTCGACGGGTGCGGGAACCGCGCCCGTCGCACGGAAGAGCTCGTCTGCGCCGGGCAGACTCGGACGGCGGCTCATCGGGCCAGGACCTCCTTGGCAAGATCACGATAGGCGGTTGCACCCGTTGAAGCCGGCGCGTACGTCGTGATGGGCTCCCCCGCGACCGTCGTCTCGGGAAATTTCACTGTTCGGTTGATGACAGTGTGGAACACCCGGTCCCCGAACGCCTCCACCAGGCGGGCGAGCACTTCGCGCCCGTGAAGCGTCCGGGCGTCGTACATTGTCGCTAGAACACCATCAAGCTGAAGTGGAGGGTTAAGCCTTTCACGGATTTTCTCTATAGTGTCGACCAGCAGTGCGACACCTCGCAGCGCAAAGTATTCGCATTCCAGCGGAATGATCACGCCGTTGGCGGCCGTCAAGGCGTTGACGGTGAGCAGACCCAGGCTCGGCTGGCAGTCGATAAGGATCACGTCGTAGTCGCCGCGGACGCCGGCCAGGGCTCGCACCAGCGTCTGCTCACGGGCGACCTCGCCGACGAGCTGGATCTCGGCCGCGGACAGATCGATGTTGCTGGGGAGCAGGTCCATGCCGGGTACGTGAGTCTTGAGCATGACGTCGTCGGCGGTGATCGAACGCTCCATCAGCAGGTTGTAGACGGTGCGGTCGAGTTGTAGCGGGTTGATCCCCAAACCCACCGACAGCGCCCCCTGTGGGTCGAGGTCGACCAGCAGGACCCGCCGGCCGTACTCGGCCAGGGCTGCGCCCAGATTGATCGTGCTCGTCGTCTTGCCGACGCCGCCCTTTTGGTTACACATAGCAATGATTCGGGCTGGGCCGTGACGCTCGAGCGGCGCCGGTTCCGGGAAGGTCGGGAGCGGGCGCCCGGTCGGACCTTGTTTGGCTATCGCTGCGACGAGCGGGTCAGCCAGCGGTGCGACAGGGAGGGGTAGGAGAGGCTCGCTGTGCTCAGTCGCCGCGAAGACCTCTTCCGCCACGGACGGCACGCTCGGGACGGGGTGTTCCGCAGACTCACTGGGCTGACCGGCGTCCCACGATGTCGACATAGCGTTTTACCCTCCAGTCGCTCAAGCGCCCTCACGACTCATCGCTTCCTAGCCTTGACGACAAGCGCGGATGCTAGAGACATTCGCCCGTGTCCGCAAGGCCCGGATACGCAGCGTGACCGACTCGGTTAGGACAGGGCGCGCGGGTGCGCGGCGGCGTAGACCTCGCGCAGGCGGTCGACGGTCACCAGTGTGTAGATCTGCGTCGTGGTGACCGAGGCATGGCCGAGCAGTTCCTGAACCACGCGGACGTCCGCTCCCCCGTCCAGCAGGTGGGTGGCGAACGAGTGCCGCAACGTGTGCGGTGAAACTGGGACCGTCACACCGGCCTTCTCGGCAGCCGCCCGCAGGATCGACCAGGCGCTCTGCCTCGACAGGCGGCCACCCCGGGCGTTGAGGAAAAGCGCGGCCCCACCTGTCCCGGCACCGGCCAGGACCGGCCGGCTGCGGACCAAGTACGCCTCGGCGGCCGCCCGCGCGTACCTGCCGAGCGGCACCACCCGCTCCTTGCTGCCCTTGCCCAGCAGTCGCAGCGAGCCGGCGTCGAGGTCGACGTCGTCGACGTCCAGACCCACAGCCTCGGAGATCCGTGCTCCGCACCCGTAGAGCAGCTCGAGCAGGGCCCGGTCGCGAACGGCGAGGGGTGTCTGATCGAATCCGGCGGCATCGATGAGTGCCTCGACCTGGTCGACCGTGAGCGCTTTAGGCAGCGACCGGGCGAGAACCGGGGGCTTGACCTCCCGGGTCACATCAGCGCCGACCAACCCCTCTGCGGCGGCGAATCGGTGCAGACCGCGAACCGCCACCAGCGCCCGGGCGGCTGAGGACGCTTTCGCCGGCGGATGCGCCGGGTCGCCCTCGCGCATCCGGGCCACAAAAGCCGAGACGTCGACCTCGGCGACCTCGCCGATGACGCTGACACCCTGCTCGGCGAGCACGTCGGCGTACCGTCTCAGATCCCGTCGATATGCGGTCAGCGAATTGCGAGCGAGGCCGCGCTCGACGGCGAGGTGCTGCAGGTATCGCTCGGCGACCGACGCGATCGGTAGTGAGCTGCCCGATTGCACGTTGTTCAGGTCAGGACCTCATCCAGGGGCCTGCTGGGCAGTCCGTGAGCGTCGCCGACCGGCGCGTAGGTCAACGACCCGTCGACGACGTTGACGCCCTTGGCCAGCGCGGGGTCGCGGCGGCACGCATCTGGGAGCCCGCTCGTCGCGATCTGCAGCGCGTAAGGAATCGTCACGTTGGTCAACGCATAGGTCGAGGTGTGCGGTACGGCGCCCGGCATGTTGGCGACGCAGTAGTGCAGCACGTCGTGCACGACGTAGACCGGGTCGGAGTGGGTCGTCGCGTGCGTCGTCTCGAAGCACCCGCCCTGATCGACCGAAATGTCGACCACGACCGAGCCTTTCTTCATGGTCGTGATCATCTCCTCGGTCACGAGCTTGGGCGCTCGCGCGCCCGGGACCAACACAGCACCGATGACCAAGTCGGCATCGGCGATTCGGCGCGCGATCTCGTAGGAGTTGGACGCCACGGTCTGGATGCGCCCCTTGTGGATCCGGTCGACGTCGCGCAGCTTGCCGACGTTGTTGTCGAGGAGGAAGACCTCTGCCTCCATCCCCTGCGCGATCCATGCGGCATTGGAGCCTGAGATGCCCGCTCCCAACACGACCACCTTCGCGGGGTAGACACCGGAGGCGCCGCCAATCAGCACCCCCCGGCCACCGGCTCCTCTCTCCAGGAAGTGCGCGCCGGCCTGCGGCGCCATGCGCCCAGCGACCTCGCTCATCGGCGCGAGCAATGGCAACGAGTTGTCCGCCAGCTGCACGGTCTCGTAGGCGACCGCGGTGACCCCGGAATCGATCAGTGCGCGCGTGAGTTCGGCCGAAGCGGCGAGGTGCAGATAGGTGAAGAGCACGAGGTCGCGCCGGAGCCGGTGGTACTCCTCGGGGACCGGCTCCTTGACCTTGAGGACGAGGTCAGACTCTCCCCAGACCTCGTCGGCGGTTGCCAGGATTTTGGCGCCGGCGGCGATGAACTCATCATCACTGATCGAAGAGCCCGCGCCGGCGTCATGTTCGACGTAGACGCTCTGGCCCGCGCGGACGAGCTCGTGCACGCCTGCCGGCGTGATCGCCACGCGGTACTCGTTGTCCTTGACCTCGCGCGGAATCCCGACATTCACGTCCGCAGCCCTTCTTTGATGCACCGGGCACCACGCTGTGCACGGCAACCCGCCGAAGTGTAGGCCGCGACGGAGGCCGGCGCGGAGGCGGGGTTCACGCGTGCAGTGGGCGGGCCGGCCAACTCGCATCAGCGGGTCGAAGCGTCGTGTACCCGTCGCGCCTGGCCCGATCGGCCGCAAGGATGCCGGCAACGGCAAGCCCGTTCGTGATCTCGCCGGCCAGGACAGCCGCGACCGCGTCGTCGAGCTGCAGCCACTTCTCCTCCATGTCTGCTTCCTCGTGCACTCCCGGCACGAAGTCCTCGGCCTTCGCCGAGACATCGCGGGCCAGATAGACCCGGTACGCCTCGTCGGTCATACCGGCTGAGCTGTGTACGTCGACGAGCACGTTCCAGCGCGCGGCGCGCAGGCCGACCTCCTCGAACAGCTCCCTCTGCGCGGCGGAGAGAGCGGATTCCCCTGCTTCGTCGAGGAGTCCGGCCGGTAGCTCCCACATGTACGCGCGGACCGGGTGGCGATACTGCCTGATCATGATCAGCCGATCGTCATCGTCGAGAACGACAACGCCGACCGCGCCGGGATGTTCGACGACGTCCCTCACCGCGATGGCGCCGCCAGGCATGCGCACCGTGTCGGAGCGCACCGAGATGACCCGGCCCTCGAAGCGGCGAAGCGATCTCAGCACCTCGTACGGCGTCGTCGTCATGTCACGACGGGACCGGCAAGGGCCACGATCAGCCGGTCGACGACGACGTGACCTCGTCGATCGTGACGAGACTGTCGGGGACTTCCATCGGCAGGCGGCCGGCACGCAGCTCGGCGCGCTCGCCCGCGGCGGCGACGAAAGCGGCGAACAACGGATGCGCCCGGGTAGGACGCGACCGGAATTCCGGATGCGCCTGGGTGCCGACGAAGAACGGATGCCGCTCGACCGGGAGCTCGCCGAACTCGACCAGCCTGCCATCGGGTGAGGTGCCGGAGAACACGAAGCCGGCGTCCTCGAGCTGGCGGCGGTAGCTGTTGTTGACCTCGTAGCGGTGGCGGTGTCGCTCCTCGACGTACGGCTCGCCGTACGCCTGCGCCGCAACCGAACCCGGCAGCATCTTCGCGGTGTACAGACCGAGGCGCATCGTGCCGCCCATGTCGCGCTCGCCCGCGACGACGTCACGCTGATCTGCCATCGTCGCGATGACTGGATGCGGCGTCGCCGGGTCGAACTCGGCCGAGTTGGCACCGTCGAGACCGGCCAGGTGCCGCGCTACTTCGATCACCATGCACTGCAGTCCGAGGCATAGCCCGAGCACCGGGATGCCGTGCTCGCGCGCGTGCCGGATCGCGCCGACTTTGCCCTCGATGCCGCGCACTCCGAACCCACCAGGAATCAGTACGCCGTCGCACCCGTCGAGCGCGGCGGCCGCACCTTCCGGGGTCTCGCAGTCGTCGCTGGGCACCCAGCGGATCTCGACACGGGTGTCATGCGCGAATCCCCCGTGCCGCAAGGCTTCGCTCACCGACAAGTAGGCATCCGGAAGGTTGACGTACTTGCCGACGAGCGCCACGGTTACCGACTTCGCCGGCTGGTGGACGCGGCGCAGCAGCTTGTCCCAGTCGGACCAGTCGACGTCACGGAACGACAGGCCTAGCCGGCGTACGACATAGGCGTCGAGCCCCTCGGCGTGCAGCACCTTGGGGATGTCGTAGATCGACGGCGCGTCGACGGCTGCCACGACGGCCTCGGTGTCGACGTCGCACATCAACGCGATTTTGCGCTTGAGGCTGGCCGGGATCGGCCGGTCGGCCCGGCACACGATCGCGTCGGGCTGGATACCGATGGAGCGCAGCGCTGCGACGGGGTGCTGGGTCGGCTTGGTCTTCAGCTCGCCGGACGGCCCGATGTAGGGCACGAGGGAGACATGCACGTAGAAGACGTTTTCGCGGCCGATCTCGTGCCGCACCTGGCGGATCGCCTCGAGATACGGCAGCGACTCGATGTCGCCCACGGTGCCGCCGACCTCGGTGATGACGACGTCGACCTCGTCGGTCGCGAGCCTGCGGATGCGGCTCTTGATCTCGTTGGTGATGTGCGGGATCACCTGGACGGTGTCGCCGAGGTACTCGCCGCGCCGTTCCTTGGCGATAACCGCGCTGTAGACCTGACCAGTCGTCACGTTGGCCGACCCGTGCAGCTCGGTGTCGAGGAAGCGCTCGTAGTGGCCGATGTCGAGGTCGGTCTCGGCGCCGTCGTCGGTGACGAAGACCTCGCCGTGCTGGAACGGGTTCATCGTTCCCGGATCAACATTTAGGTATGGGTCGAGCTTTTGCATGGTGACCCGCAGGCCGCGCATCTTGAGCAGCCGGCCCAGGCTGGATGCCGTCAGGCCCTTGCCGAGTGAGGAGGCGACGCCCCCAGTGACAAAGATGTGCTTGGCTGCCACGCGCGCTCCCGTGTGCCCTGTCGGGCTTCCTGCGGCGAGAAAACCCTCACCGGTCCACGGGAGTTCACGGTAACACGCGATCACTGTGCGTCGGTACCGAAGCCGGCGTGTCGTCGTCGGCGAGGTTGTCGAGTGAGGCCGCCAGCGCGATTGGTACGGCGATGGTGATCGCCAGAGCGGGCACGGCAATGCCCGAGTCGTTGACCAGAGCACCCACCAGCGCCATCGCGAGTACTGCGAGCAGTCCTGCACGCAGCGGCGGAACCCGCTCGAACGCGCGCCGGAGGCCACCAGTCGGCTTGAGCAGGACGAAGGTCACGAAGGCCACTGCGATCGGCAGCAGCAGGGTCAGCACGCTGCGGGTGAGTAGCCGGAGGTTGGCGCGCGCCTTGCGCTCGAGCACGTCGGCGGCACCGCCGTGCAGCACCTGCCCAACGAATCTGCCGAGGTGGGTCTGCGCATCGGCCGGCCGCGCATAGTCGAGCAGTGCGAACGCGGTGACGGTCGCGGCCGCCCCGGCAAGGAGCACGGCCATTAGGCGCCACGAGAGCCGGCCACCAGTGGTGAGCACGGCAAGCACACCGAAGCCGGCGATGAGCGCGGGAACGCCCCCGAAGTCGCTGCCCCACAGCGGGCTGCCGTCGATGACGACCGCCACTGCGCCGACCACCGCGGCGATCCGCCAGCAGGTTGCCCTCGATCTGCCGACACACAGAGCCGCAGCCATCACCAACGCACCCGTCGCGAAGACGGCGAACGCGACGTTGCCGATCCCGGCGAAGCGGCCGGCGACGATCGGCGAGTAACCGGCCGGGCTCGACAACTGCAATCGAGCGCCGGTCAGCAGATCGATGCCGATGACCGCGAACGTGATGCCGCCGATGACGCCCTCAGGACCGAGTGATCGGTGCCGCCATGGCCCTGACGCGGCGACGGCGTACAACGCCAGGTCAATCACCGCGACGACGGCGACGAGCACCACGAGCGTGTGCCGCCACCAGGGAACGAGCTGCGCGAGGTACGTCGACGCGGGCACAGCTGCGAACGCCAGCGCCGCCCCGCGCGTCCAGCCAATGACCCTCGACGGCCGCGCCGTCGCGCGCCGCCGCCGCAACCACAGCCAGGCGAAGCCGTAGAGCAGGATCTGCGCGACCACCAACAGGATGAAGAACGGCTGGACGTAACGCGCGTAACCCTGCGCCGCACGGTCCGCGTCGACCATGCGGTCCACCTGTGCGCGAAGTGACGATGCTCGACCACCAGCAACTCGCCACGGCTTCCCGACGATGCCGGGACCGTTGCGAACCCCCATCAGATCAAGGACTGTCGGGCCCGCGTCGATGAGCTGCACGAACCCGTCGCGGCGAGTCAACGCCGACACGAGCTGCCCGCCGCGGTACGCCGGACCGGCGGCGATCGCGACATGAAGATGCGCGGACGCGCCAGGCAGGTCGGAGACGCCGACGACGATGATCGTGTCGTCAGGTCTCATCGCGGCCTCGATAGTGGCCAGGTGGCGATCGACCGTGCGCAGGCTCTCGCCGTTCTTGCCGGCGAGCAGCTCATCGAGCCCGACGGCAACCACTACTCGCGGCCCAGGCGGTTCGGGGTGCATCAGCTCGCTCAGCCGGGACAGCTGGTCGACACCGAATCGTTGGTCGATCCTGGCGTGGCGTCCGCCGGCGAGCCCGACTGCCGCGCCGTCGCCGAAAGCGATCCGGCGGACCCCCATCGACGCGAGACTGTCGCCGACCGCACCGATCCTGCTGTCGAACTGCGGTTCGCGATTGCGGCCGCCGGCCGCTTCGACGTACTGAGGCAGGTCCTCTCCCGCCCTTGCGGGCGTCTCAGGCGCGAGTGCCCGGTTGCCCGCGCCGAACGTCAGCCACCCGTCATAGCTGCCCGTCTGCGGCCCGGCCGCCCGCACGGACAGCGACCCGACAGCGCCGCGTTCCGCGAGCCGCCACAGAGCGGGCGTCCCGGCTTCGGTCACGTCTGCCCACTCCAGCCCGGGCACGCCGACGACGACGACCGGGCCGTCGTACATCACGGTGGCGGACACGGGCTGCGCTCCCGCAAAAGTCGCCGCGAGCAGCACGGTCACGGAAACAGCGATGCGCTTCATCGATCGCCCAACAGCGACGCATAGACATCGAGTACGGCGTCGGCAGAGGCAATCGCATCAGGCCATTGGGCCGCGCGCCGGGCTGCCCGGGCACCGAGAGCACCTGCGGCCTCGGGATCGTCGAGCAGCCTCGCGATCTCGCCCGCCAGCGCGGTCGCATCGCCGGGCGGCACCAGGGCCAGCGCGCCGTCAGCCGCCATGTCCGGCAGGCCGCCGACTGCGGAGGCGACGATGGCGCGTCCGGCGAACATCGCCTCGTGCGCAGCGATCGGGCTGCCCTCCCAGCGGCTCGGCATCGCGACGACGTCAGCAGCGCGAAGCAGATCCGGTACGTCGTCGCGCCGACCGAGCAGGCGCACCGGCGCATCGGTAGCGGCGATCCGGTCGAGCAATGCTTGCCGGTCAGGGCCTTCACCTGCGATGACCACCAGCGGCTTGAGTCGACGGCCGGCGAGCAGAGCGGCGGCGTCGACGAGGGTGTCGAAGCCTTTCTGCGAGTGGAGCCTGCCTACGGCGACGACGAGCGGGCGGACGTCGGCGCCTAGTTCGGCCCGCACGTCGGCCGGATCGCGATTCGCTGCGCTTGGTGGAAGGGCACCGACGGGCGCGAGCTGCGCTTTGCCTCCCAGCTCGGTGATTCGCGCAACGAGATCGCCCGAAACGGCGAGGTTGATGGTGGCCCGCCGCGCGACCCGGCGTTCGATCGCGGCGAGAGCGCGGCGTCTGGCCGCGGACCCCAACACCGCGTTGTGCCACGTCACGAGGAGTGGGATGTGCAGTGGTACTGCCCGAGCCGCGACGAATCCCGCTCGCAGTCCATGGGCGTGCACGAGGTGAGCATCGCGCACCAGCGCGACAAGGGTCGCGACCGCGCGCCGGTCGGCCAGCGGGCGGACGCCGTTCTCGATGCCGACCGGGTCGAAGACCGCGCCGGTGCCCGTGAATACGAACAGTCGCTCGGTAGCCTCGGGCCCGCAGACATGGGCGTGCGCTCCAGCACGCATGAGGCGTTCGGCGACGACGCGGACATGTGCGCCGACCCCGCCTTCGCTCGTACCGAGCACGAGTGCGACCGGCCGGTCGTGCAGGGCCTGCGCAGGGTCCGGCGTAGCGCTCACGATGTACCTCGCCTTCGCACCGGCCGCCGGCGGGAAAAAGCAATCACGTCATCGCGCCGGAGCGCGAACACGGCCGCGGCGTAGACGACAGTTGCAACGAGGACGACTACGAGCAATGCGATGACCGCACGTACGCCGTCGAACGGCCGCATCGCGGCCGCCACGAACAGGCCGGTAGCTGTCGCGGCCGACGATGCCGCCACCGTTGCTGCAATCGTGCCGACCGCGCCCGCGGTCATGCCGACACCTTCGCGGCGTACCGCCCGAAGCAGCAACCCCGCCGCCAGGGTCATGCCGAGCGTATTTCCCGCGCCGAGTGCAGCGATGAGCCAGTCGTCTGCGACGACCTGCGCCAACGCGATGTCGACGAGTGCTGCCGCCGCAAAGCCGAAGGCCGTCGCCGCTGCCGGCCACCAGCCCTTCTCCCTGGCGTAAAGCGCCCTCGAGAGCAGGGCGACTAGGCCGGAGCCGGCGAGTCCGGGCGCGAACAGCACGAGAGCGCGCGCCAACTCCGTCACTCCCGCACCGGTGCCGACCGGGTCGAACAGCCGCAGGAGCAACGTTGCAACCGGGTACGCCGTCGCCGCCACGAGAGCCGTCGCGAACGTGCTGACGATGACCACCGCCCGTAGCGCGCCGGAAGTGATCTGTGCGTAGCGCCGGTGGTCATCCAGCGCTACGGCCTCGGTCATCGACGGGAACGCCGACGTCGCGATGGGCACCGCCAGGACCGCCCACGGAACGAGGAACACTGTCCACGCAAGCTCGTAGACGACCGCGCCACCGACGACGCGGTTGGCCAGGATCAGCACCACTGCGGTGGCTAGTTGCTGGGCACCGAGGGCCACCGCCCCAGCCGCGGCCAACCGTCTGATCTGACGTGCGACCCCCGGTGACATGCGCAACCGCGGCCGCAGCCGTAGGCCGACGCGGTGAACCGGAACCAGCAGGGGCAGCGTCAGCGCCGCGACCCCCAACGTGGTGCCGATCGACAGTGTCAGCTCCTGGGCGCGGCTCAGCTCGGCAATAGCCGTCCGTCCGTCGGATTGCGCGCCATACGCGAGGTAGACGCCGATGACGACGAGGCTCGACAACAACGGACCGAGCGCCGGTGCGAGGAAACGCCGGTGTGCCTGCAGGACGCCGGTCAGGACGATGCCCGCGCCGTACAACACGATCTGCGGCATGAAGACGACCAGCATCCGACTGCCGAGGTCGACCTTCGCGGCGCGCAGCGCAGGATCCCCAACGCCGGAGAGCATCACGGACATGAGCGGGCCGCTCAGCGCCATGCCCAGGGCCGCGACTGGCACGAGCACCAGCACCGTCCATGTCAGCATCGCCGACGCCGTACGGCTCGTTTCCTCGTCGTCGCCCGTCGCGATCGGCCGGCTGAGCACGGGTACGACGACACTCGACAGCGCGCCACCGGCGACGACGTCGAACAGGATGTTGGGCAGCTTGTTCGCGGTGAGGTAGGTGTCGCCGAGTGCGGTTGGGCCGAGGACATTGGAGAGAACGAAGACTCTGACCAGTCCGACGATCCGCGCAATGACGACGATGACCGCGATCGACGCGGCTGCAGTGGCGATGCCGCTGCCGTGCGCCCCGGCGCGTGCAGCAGGCTGCACCGGATCGGTCGTCGTCGGGTCACTCATGGCGGTCGGCGGCGAGCGGGTCGGGCAGCCGGCCAAGTCGATCGAGGGCCCGCAAGGGTGCGTAGGAATCGATGATCCGGCCGTAGCTCGCGATCTCGCTGAGGAGGGTGAGCATGACGATCGCGGCGAGAACCGCGAGAGTGGCCGGGTCGTTGCGCGCAATCACCACTCCGGCGCCGAGCGCGGCACCCAAGGCGTTCGCGCCGCAGTCGCCGAGCATCACCCGCTCCCGCACGTCGAACGGGAGCACACCGGCGGCAACCCCAGCCGGTACGGCGACTGCGGCACCAGCCGCTGCGGGCAGCAGCACAGCTATCGGGACGGCGGCCAGCAGTCCCACCTTGAGCGCACGTCCCGGTCGCAGGTCGAACAGGTTGACCAGGTTCGCCGCACCCGCGATGGCCATCGCGTCGACCACCACGAACGGCGCGACACCCGCGCGCGCGATCGCGGCCGCGCCGACGCCGACGACCGCGAGGCCGGCGACTTTGAGCAGGCCAGACGTCACGCGACCGTGCGCGAGCGCCCGTGCATGCCCACGTAGTCCCTTCGCGTGCGCCTCGCCGCGGGTGTCGTCGTACCACCCGACCAGACCGGCGCCGACGACCGCCGTCAGCATCGCGAGCGCCGTACGGCGAGTGTCGGGATCGAGGAGCGCGATCAGCACCAACCCGGCCACAGTGGCCACGGCGAAGATCGGACCCGCGACCAGCGACACCGTCGCGCCGCGGAAGTTGCGCCGCGACCACAATGCGCTGGTGGTCATCGGCGCGAGTGACCTGCACGCAAGCGCCGCGACGACTCCAGCTGCGGCAGAGACGAGAAGTCGGCTCGCCGGCCCGTTCACGAGACCGCGACGATGTCCGGCATCGCGCTGTCGGCGCCGGGTCCTGACCCGTAGTGCCCGAACCGGCCCTTCAGTCTCTCGACGAGTGCAAACACGAGCGCCGTCTGCCCGGCCGGCTGGTCGGCGTTGTCGACGGTGCTCACATCGGTCGACAACGCGGCATCATTACGCACAGCGTCGAGGACACCACTAGCGGCGGCCCCTCCGGTGGGAGCGGCCATCACCGATCGAGCCCTTCGCGCGAATGCGGTGACGATGTCCTTGACGGCTTTGACGCGCTCGGCGCTGTCGGCGGGAACGGGGTCGGCAGGCGGCGGCGCGACGAACACGACCGTCGTCACGGCAACCGGTCGATCGCCCTCGACGCGAACCAGGTCAGCTCGCTCGAATGCCGACAGGATCGGCGAGGTCGAGACCGGAGGCCTAGTCGCTTCGCCGACCTCGGACTGCGGGCCGGTGAGAACCTGGGCGAGCAGCTCGCTGACCTGCTGCACCGGCGTACCCGCGGGCAGTGCCAGTTGGCC
>JBKJZO010000143.1:0-6394 GCA_046715235.1 Mycobacteriales bacterium | reverse complement strand
CCATGCCGATCACCTTCTGGCTCATCAGCGAACCCTCGCCGATCAACCCGGTCGGTGTCAGGCATGTCCCGAGACACTCCTGTCAGCAGTCTCACAGGAGAAGACAACCCCTATAGGGGTACGCCGCTCACACGCCTGATCATCACGTCGCCGGTACCCTGGGATCAACCGAGGAGGAACGAATGGCGGAGAGCGACGTCGTCGAGGTCGCGCGGCGCGCGAAGGTCGCCGCAGCGCAGCTCGCGTTGCTGCCACGCACCGTCAAGGACGGCGCTTTGTCCGCGATGGCTGACGCACTCGAGGCGAGCCAGGACGACGTGCTCGCGGCCAATGCGCAGGACGTCGAGCGGGCGCGCGAAGACGGCGTGCCAGCGGCGGTCATAGATCGCCTGGCGCTGACTCCCAAGCGGATCTCCGACATGGCCGCGGGGCTGCGCGACGTCGTACGCCTGCCTGATCCGGTCGGCGAAGTCGTGCGCGGATCGACCTTGCCCAACGGCCTCGAACTGCGGCAGATCCGCGTGCCCATGGGTGTCGTCGGCATGATCTACGAAGCGCGTCCCAACGTGACGGTCGATGCCGCGGCGCTGTGCATCAAAAGCGGCAACGCCGCGCTGCTGCGCGGGAGTGCCTCAGCGATTCGCAGCAACCAGGCGCTGGTCGCGATCCTCACCCAAGCCGGTACGGCGGCCGGGCTACCCGCTGACGCGATCTCGCTCGTCCCAGGCATCGACCACGACTCGGTCAAGGTGATGATGCGACTGCGCGGCCTCGTCGACGTACTCATACCGCGCGGCGGTGCCGGGCTCATCAGAACGGTCGTCGAGGAGTCCACCGTTCCCGTGATCGAGACGGGGGTCGGCAACTGCCATGTGTACGTCGACGCCTCGGCAGATCTCGACGTCGCGGAGCGCATCATCATCAACGCCAAGACGTCGCGGCCGGCGGTCTGCAATGCGGCTGAGACGTTGCTCGTGCACGTCGACGCTGCCGCAGAGTTCCTGCCCAGAGTGCTCGAGGCACTGAAGGCAGCCGGCGTGACCGTGCACGGCGACAACGCCGTCGCGTCGTACTCGCGGGACGTCGTCGCCGCGACCGACGTCGACTGGGAAGCCGAGTACCTCGACCTGGATCTGGCGGTTGCGGTCGTGCCGTCGCTCGACGCGGCGGTCGAGCACATCAGGCGCTGGAGCTCGGGCCACACCGAGGCCATCGTGACCCGCGACCAGGGCGAGGCGCGACGCTTCGTCGCCGCGGTCGACTCGGCGGCGGTCATGGTCAACGCGTCGACGCGTTTCACCGACGGGGGAGAGTTCGGCTTCGGAGCCGAAATAGGCATCTCCACGCAGAAGCTGCACGCGCGAGGGCCGATGGGCCTGGCGGAACTGACGTCGACGAAGTTCGTGGTCACGGGCGACGGCCACATCCGCGAATAGCCCCGGTGCGCGCCGGTACTCTCAAGGCGTGACATTCGACGACCGAAGCCATTACCGGCTCGGTGTTATGGGCGGCACGTTCGACCCGGTCCACCACGGACATCTCGTCTGCGCCAGCGAGGTGGCGAGCCTGTTCAGGCTCGACGAGGTGGTGTTCGTGCCGACCGGTCAGCCGGCGTTCAAGCACGGACCCGATGTGTCGCCCGCGGAGGACCGCTACCTGATGACCGTCATCGCGACCGCGTCCGATCCGCGTTTCACGGTCAGCCGCATCGACATGG
Source organism: Mycobacteriales bacterium (assembly GCA_046715235.1). Taxonomy (GTDB): domain Bacteria; phylum Actinomycetota; class Actinomycetes; order BP-191; family BP-191; genus JBKJZO01. Next base: position 4,677 of record JBKJZO010000143.1, on the reverse strand, counting down.
ATCGTGCCGGCACGACGTACACGATCGACACTCTGCACGACCTTCGTACTGAGCGGGGCGCCGACGTCGAGATGTTCTTCATCACCGGCGCCGATGCTCTGATGGAGATCCTGACGTGGCGCGCGGTCGACGAGCTCTTCTCGTTGGCCCATTTCATCGGCGCGACGCGACCGGGATTCACTATGTCTGACGCGGCGTTCCCGGCAGGCGCGGTCAGCCTTGTCGAAATACCGGCGCTGTCTATCTCGTCGTCCGACTGCCGTGCCCGGGTCGCGCGTGGTGCCCCGATCCGCTACCTCGTTCCCGATGGCGTGGCCGAATACGTCGACAAGCGCCATCTCTACCGGCCCGACGCCGCATCAGCGGAGACGGCGTGAGCTCGGACCCGCCCCGGCCAGGCAGTCGCAGCGAGCGCCACCAGCGCAAGAACAAGGGGCGCTTGCAACGCAGCGCGCCAGAAGCTGAAGGCCAGGGCCCCGCGACGCCCGAGCCGATGATCCCGGTCATCGAACCGCTGCGCCCCGAACCGCACCGCACGGAGCGGCGCGCCGAGCAGCGCGCGAGCCGGCGCGGTCGGCAATCCAAGGTCGCCGTCGCGCTTCTCGCGGTGTCCGCGTTGCTGCTGGTTGTCATCGCGGCCTGGACGTTCCTCAATCGCGACAAGAAGAAAGACGCACCGACAGCCAAGGCCAGAACGCAATCGACGCTGTTGGTGCAGCTCTCACTCCCGTCCGAGGGCGCCGCGTCCTCCGCGCTGATTGCCGTCGATGCCGAGGCCGGCACCGCGTCGATGACGTTGGTGCCGTCGCGACTCATCACCCAGATGCCCGGGTACGGCGACGGCGTGTTCGGCAGCGCCCTGCACCTCGGCGGGCCGCAGCTTGCGGCCGACACGATCGGGAACCAGCTCGGGGTGCTCGTCGACGGCACATGGACCCTGACGCCACAAGGGCTCGCCGCGCTGGTCGACGGGTTGGCGCCGGTCAGCATCGAGGTCGACGCCGAGATCGGGCCAGTGAAGAGCGGCGATGGCGCGCCGGTTCTGTCCGCTGGGGTGCAGCCGCTCGACGGCGCGGCCGCGAGTGGATACGCGCTCTACCAGGGCGCTGAGGAGACTGACCTGGACCGGACTGCTCGCCTGCAACTGGTGCTCGACGGCGTACTCGATGCGCTGCCTAAGGAGGCCGCGCAGATCACACCGAAGCTCCCGCCCGCGCCGGCGTCGAAGACCACACTCGAACCGGCTCGCCTTGCGGAGACACTGCGTGCGGTGGCCGAGATCAAGGCCGCGGGCAAGCTCACCGAGACGTTGCTCCCCGTCGTCGACATCGACACCGGAGCGGAGCAGAAGACCTACCGGCTCGATACGAAGGGACTCGAGCCGATCCTGACCACCGACCTCGCCGGGTCAGTGCCGCCCAACCCCTACCGCCCGTCCAACCGGGTCGTCGTACGCAATGGCGTCGGCACGGTAGGCATCGGCCAGGGCGTGACGCACAAGTTGAACGCCGGCGGCTTCGTGGTCGTGCAGTCCGGCAACGCCGACTCGTTCGGATACGCGGCAACCGTCGTGCAGGTGTTCGACAGCAGTACGCGCGCCGGCGAAGAAGGTAGGGCCGTTGCCGCGTTGCTCGGCGTCTCCGACGAAGCCGTCGAGGTCTCCGACGTCGAGCAGTCGGTCGCCGACGTGATCGTCATTGTGGGCGCCGACTACACACCGTGACGTTCCCGCGGGAAGCGGCTCCGGGTATGTGGGACCCTTGTCACCTGACCCGCGTTCGACCCGATGACGGACACCGAGGACCTCGTCTGTGACTGCTTCACCCCGATCGATCGAGCTGGCACTCGCCGCCGCCCAGGCCGCCGCCGACAAGCAGGCACGCGACATCGTCGTACTCGACGTGAGCGAACAGCTCGTCATCACCGACTGCTTCGTGATCGTGTCGGCCCCCAACGAGCGGGCCGTGAAGGCCGTGGTCGACTCGGTCGAGGAGCGGCTGCAAGGCCTCGGCGCCAAGCCGGTACGCCGTGAGGGCCTTCGCGACCATCGCTGGGTGCTGCTCGACTACGTCGACTGCGTCGTGCACGTGCAGCACGCCGACGAGCGCACCTACTACGCGCTCGAGCGTCTCTGGAAGGACTGCCCGCGGGTGCCTTTCGTCGACGCCACTCCCGTCGGCGGGAACGCCGAGGCCGCGGGCCGGTGAGCCGTCGGCTGATTATCGTGCGGCACGGCCGCACGGCGCATAACGCGGACGGCAGGTTTCAGGGCCACCTCGACACGCACCTCGACGAGACCGGCCGCGCGCAGGCGACGACCGCCGCGGTCGAGCTCAATGCCTACGCGCCGTCCTCGATCGTGTCCTCCGACTCGATGCGCGCCGCTGACACCGCCGCTCCGCTCGCCGCTCTCACCGGTCTTCCGGTGCAACTCGACGAGCGGCTGCGCGAGGTCGACATGGGCTTGTGGAGCGGGCTGACCGGCGACGAAGCCCGAGCCCAATTCCCCGATGAGTACGCGGACTGGGTGGCTGGCGTCGACACCGCGCGTGGCGGCGGCGAGACGTTCAAAGCGGTCGCGGAGCGTGCCGCGGCCGCGGTGGATGACCACTTGGGGGAAGTAGCGGCCGGCGGTGCACTCGTTCTCTTCACGCATGGGGGTACGGCCCGCGCCCTCACCGGCTGCCTGCTCGAACTGCCGTGGGAATGGTGCTGGCGCTTGAGCGCTCTCGGCAACGCCCGCCGTACCGTCCTCGTCGAGTCGCCGCGCGGCTGGCGGCTCAGCGAGTTCAACGCCGGTGGCGCGCTTCACTAACGTGCCGCATACGTGTTTCGGCTGGCAGCGTGATTCCGAGAGACTTGCAGGATGACCGAGACTGCGGCGCTGATCGCCGACGACGACAGGTACGACCCGCACGCTGCCGAGGAACGCTGGCTGCCCGTCTGGGACCAGCTAGGGCTCCACCAGGCGGGCGGTCCGGACGACCCGCGGCCCCGCAAGTACGTGCTCGACATGTTCCCCTACCCGTCCGGCGACCTGCACATGGGTCACGCCGAGGCGTTCTCGATCGGCGACGTCGGCGCGCGCTACGCGATGATGCACGGCTTCAACGTCTTGCACCCGATCGGCTGGGACTCGTTCGGCCTGCCCGCCGAGAACGCCGCGATCAAGCGCGGTCTGAGCCCCGTCGACTGGACCTACGAGAACATCGACGTGCAGGTCGAGGGCTTCCGCCGCTTCGGCATCAGCTTCGACTGGCGCACCCGGCTGCACACCAGCGACCCCGAGTACTACCGCTGGACCCAGTGGTTGTTCCTGCGCTTCTTCGAGCGCGGTCTCGCCTACCGCAAGGCGAGCCCGGTCAACTGGTGCCCCAACGACCAGACGGTGCTGGCCAACGAGCAGGTGGTCCAGGGCAAGTGCGAGCGGTGCGGCGCCGTGGTCACCAAGCGCAACTTGACCCAGTGGTACTTCAAGATCCTCGACTACGCCGACCGGTTGCTCGACGACATGGCACAGCTGGAGGGCCGCTGGCCCGACCGGGTGCTGACCATGCAGCGCAACTGGATCGGGAAGTCCACCGGCGCGCATGTCGACTTCGTGATCGAGGGCCGGAACGAGCCGGTGACCGTCTTCACCACCCGCCCCGACACGCTGTACGGCGCGACCTTTTTCGTCGTCGCGGCCGACAGCCCGCTGGCCGCTGAGCTGGCCGCCGGTGGCGGGCACGAAGCCGAGTTCGCGGCGTACGTCGAGCAGGTCAAGCAGGAGACCGAGATCGAGCGGCTGTCGACCGACCGGCCCAAGACCGGCGTGTTCCTCGGGCGGTACGCCATCAACCCGGTCAACGACGAGCGGATCCCGGTCTACGCGGCCGACTACGTGCTGGCCGACTACGGCACCGGGGCGATCATGGCTGTCCCAGGGCACGACCAACGCGACCTCGATTTCGCGCGGGCATTCGGACTGCCGGTGCGCGTCGTCGTCGACAACGCCGACTCCGAGCAGGTCGACGACGGCATCGCGGCGCCGGGCGACGGCGTACTGGTCAACTCAGGCCCGTACGACGGGCTGCGCAAGGACGAGGCCATCGAGCGGATCACCGCCGACCTTGAGGCGCGCGGCGGCGGCAAGAAGGCGATCAACTTCCGGCTGCGCGACTGGCTGCTGAGCCGCCAGCGCTACTGGGGCTGCCCGATCCCGATCGTGCACTGCCCCAACTGCGGCGAGGTCGCCGTACCCGACGAGCAACTGCCCGTGCGGTTGCCCGACCCGTCGACGGTCGACCTGCGACCCAAGGGCACGTCGCCGCTGGCGTCCAGCCCTGACTGGCAGAACGTCGAGTGCCCCAAGTGCGGCGGCCCGGCGCAACGCGACGCCGACACGATGGACACGTTCGTCGACTCGAGCTGGTACTTCCTGCGCTACCCATCGCCCAACTACACCGACGGGCCGTTCGACCCCGCCGCGGTCAATCAGTGGATGCCGGTCGCCCAGTACACCGGTGGCGTCGAGCACGCCATCCTCCACCTGCTCTACTCGCGGTTCATCACGAAGGTCCTGTTCGACCTCGGCAAGGTCGGCTTCACCGAGCCCTTCAGCGCGCTCCTCAACCAGGGCATGGTCATCCTCGACGGTTCGAAGATGAGCAAGAGTAAGGGCAACCTGGTGGAGTT
>JBKJZO010000142.1:0-28085 GCA_046715235.1 Mycobacteriales bacterium | reverse complement strand
GCTCAACGCCGGTGAGGCCTTCGAGAGCTTCCTGCAGACCAAGTTCGTCGGGCAGAAGCGCTTCTCGCTCGAGGGCGGTGAGTCGGTGATCCCGCTGCTCGACGGCGTGCTGACCCGCGCGGCGCAGGAGGGCCTCGACGAGGTCGCCATCGCGATGCCCCACCGCGGCCGCCTCAACGTGCTGGCCAACATCGTCGGCAAGAGCTACGCGCAGATCTTCCGGGAGTTCGAGGGCAACCTCGACCCGCGCACCGCCCACGGCTCCGGCGACGTGAAGTACCACCTCGGCGCGGAGGGCGAGTTCAAGGCTCCCGACGGCCAGACGGTCGCCGTGAGCCTGCAGGCCAACCCGTCCCACCTGGAGGCCGTCAACCCGGTCCTCGAGGGCGTGGTGCGCGCCAAGCAGGACGTCATCAACCGCGGCGAGCAGGGCTTCACGGTGCTGCCGGTCCTGCTCCACGGTGACGCGGCGTTCGCCGGCCAGGGCGTCGTCGCCGAGACGCTGCAGATGGGCCAGCTGCGCGGCTACCGCACCGGCGGCACGATCCACGTCGTCATCAACAACCAGGTCGGCTTCACGACCGGTCCGAAGTCGGCCCGCTCCTCGGTCTACGCGACCGACGTGGCGCGGATGGTGCAGGCGCCCATCTTCCACGTCAACGGTGACGACCCCGAGGCGTGCGTACGCGTGGCCAAGCTGTCCTTCGACTACCGGCAGGCCTTCAAGAAGGACGTCGTGATCGACATGGTCTGCTACCGCCGCCGCGGGCACTCCGAGGTCGATGAGCCCAGCTTCACCCAGCCGCTGATGTATGACCTCATCGACGTACACCGCTCGACGCGCAAGCGCTACACGGAGGCGCTCATCGGCCGCGGTGACATCAGTGTCGAGGAGGCGGCGCAGGCGTTGCGCAGCTACCAGGCCCACCTCGAGAAGGTGTTCGTCGAGACGCGCGACTCGCACAGCGCCGCGACCGTCACTGAGCTGGAGCCGACTCCGGAGGAGAGCGCCCCGACCAACGTGACTGACGAGACGCTCAAGCGGATCGTCGATTCGCAGGTCAACTTCCCCGATGGCTTTACCGTGCATCCGCGGCTCCTGCCGCAGCTGCAGCGGCGGGCGAGCGCACTCAACGACGACACCATCGACTGGGCGCTGGGTGAGACGTTCGCGTTCGGGTCGCTGCTGCTCGATGGGATCCCGGTTCGCCTTTCCGGGCAGGACTCGCGCCGGGGCACATTCGGTCAACGGCACGCGGTCATCGTCGACCGCAACACGGGTGCCGAGCACACTCCGCTGAAGCATCTGTCCGACGACCAGGCGCGTTTCTGGATCTACGACTCACTGCTGAGCGAGATTGCGGCGCTCGGCTTCGAATACGGCTACGCCGTCGCACGTACCGACGCGCTGGTGTGCTGGGAGGCGCAGTTCGGCGACTTCGTCAACGGCGCTCAGTCGATCATCGACGAGTTCATCGCCGCGGCCGAAGCCAAGTGGGGGCAGACCAGTGGCGTCGTCCTGCTGCTGCCGCACGGCTACGAAGGGCAGGGGCCCGACCACTCGAGCGCCCGGCCCGAGCGGTTCCTGCAACTGTGCGCCGACGCCAACATGACCGTCGCGTCGCCGACTACGCCGGCCAACTACTTCCACCTGCTGCGTCGCCACGCCAAGCAGCAGCGCAAGCGCCCGCTCATCGTCATGACGCCGAAGTCGATGCTGCGCCTCAAAGCAGCCGTCTCGCCGGCGAGCGACTTCACCAACAACGCGTTCCTGCCTGTGATCGCTGACCCGCTCGCACCCGAGCCGTCCGGCGTACGCCGGGTGATCCTGTCCGCGGGCAAGGTGTTCTACGACGTCGCCGCGACGCGGGAAAAGGCCGGCCGCAGCGACGTTGCGCTGGTGCGGGTCGAGCAGCTCTACCCGTTGCCGGAGGCCGAGATCCGGGCTGCACTGTCGGCGTACACCTCGGCGGACGACGTCGTGTGGCTGCAGGACGAACCTGCCAACATGGGCGGCTGGCCGTTCATGGCCCTGCACCTGCCGCCGCTGCTCGGCGAAGGTCAGACGCTGCGACGCATTTCGCGCCGCGAGAGTGCGAGCCCGGCCTCGGGCAGCGCGAAGGTGCACGAAGCCGAGCAGATCGCACTGGTCGAAGCGGCGTTGAAGGAGTAGCCCATGTATTTCACCGACAAGGGCATCGAGGAGCTCGCAGAGCGCCGAGGCAGCGAGTCGGTGACGCTTGACTGGCTAGCGGGCCGACTGCGCGACTATGTCGACCTCTACCCCGACACCGAGCACACGGTCGACCGCCTCGCTACCTGGATCGCCCGGCTCGACGACGACGACTCCGCTTGACCCCCTGACAACGGAAATGTAAACGGTTAGCGGGCCCTTGCTCGCAGGTGCCAGAGCCGCCCGCTCGACAGATCGGCGGCGTACACCTCGCCGGTTGACGACTCACCGAACGACGAGATGTTGCCCGAGTAGGACGCCATCTGTGAGCGGACCCAGCGCCCGTTGGACAGGCGCGCGCGGCCCCAGATCCGGCCCGTGCAGAAGTCGGTGAAGACGTACATCCCCGCCAGCAGCGCCTGGTTGCCGCGGTAGACGTAGCCGCCCGTGATCGCGCAGGACCCGTCGCTGTGTGACACCTCGTCGACAGGCGGAGTCAACGCGCCCGCTCGGCACGTGCCGCCGTGGGCGTGCAGCCCTTCCCGGCACGGCCAGCCGAAGTTGCGGCCCGCGACGCCTCGAGCGACGTTGTCGATCTCCTCGTAGGCGCCCGCACCGACATCGCCGATCCACATCGCCCCGCTGCCGCGGTCGAACGAGATGCGCCATGGGTTGCGCAGGCCGAAGTGGAAGATCTCCTTGCGCGCACCGCGGGTCGCTGCGAACGGATTGCCCGCCGGGATGCAGTAGCGCGTCGCGCCGCAGGTGCGGCTGACGTCGATGCGCAGGATCTTGCCGAGCAGCGACCCGAGGTCCTGTGCCTTTTGCGGGGTCGAGCCACCGTCACCCGTGGCGATGTAGAGGTAGCCGTCCGGCCCGAACGCCAGCATCCCGCCGTTGTGGTTGCTCGCGTCGCCATGCGGGATCGTCAGGATCGGCACCCTGGTCGCGATGTTCACCGTTGTCGACGACGCGGCCGCAGCCCTGAAGCGGGTGATCTGCAGCGACCCGTCGGCGTTGTTGAAGAAGCCGTAGAAATAGCGCGTCGAGCGGAAGTTCGGCGCGAATGCCAGTCCCAAGAGGCCTTGCTCGCCGCCGGACTGCCCAACGAGACGGCGCAGGTCGAGGTACGGCGCCGCCTGCACCCGCCCGCCGGTGACCGCCTTGATCACGCCCCGCTTCTCGGCGACGAACAGCCGCCCGTCGCCGGCGTTCGCGACAGCGGTCGGCTCGTTGAACCTCACGTTGGACGCGTTGACGAGCGAGACGGCCACCCGCCGAGGGTCGGCCGCCAGCGCTGGGCCGGCCTGGATGGTCGACGCAGCTAGGGCAAGAGCGCTAAGCGCCGCCAGCCGGCGGACCGCGGAGTGCCTGGTCATTCGACTCCAAAATCGGACGTTGCGTATCGGAACGGTAACTGTGCGTGGCTCAGGCCACCAGCACAACCTTGCCGAACACGTCCCCGGAGTGCAGGCGCGCAAATGCTGCGGACGCCTCCACCATCGGCATCACCATGTCTATCACCGGTCGCACCCCGGTCCGAGCCATGAAGTCGAGCAGGGCCGCGAACTCGTCCCGGGTCCCCATCGTCGATCCGATGATGCGCAGCTGGCGGAAGAAGACCCGCCGCAGGTCGGTCGGCGGATTGGCCCCTGCAGTCGCCCCAGCGACGACGACGGTCCCGCCCGGCCGCAGCGACTTCATCGAGTGGTCCCAAGTCGCCTCCCCGACCGTCTCGATCACCGCGTCGACGCGCTCGGGCAGCCGCCCGCCGCTGCGGATGCCAGCGGTCGCGCCGAGCGCGACGGCCCGCTCGAGACGGGTGTCGTCGCGACTGGTGACATAAACGACGTATCCGGCCGCCGAGGCCAGCTGGATCGCCGCGGTAGCGACCCCACCACCGGCCCCCTGGACGAGCAACCGGCCGCCCTCCGGCAGGGACGCACGGTGGAAAACCATCCGGTACGCCGTCAGCCAGGCCGTCGACAGGCAGCCGGCCTCCTCCCACGTCAGTTCCGAAGGCTTGGGCAACACATTGCGGGCCGGCACCGTCACGAACTCGGCGAGCGTTCCGTCGTACCGCTCGGACAGCACCGATCGTTCCGGATCGAGCGTCTCGTCGCCCCCACCCTTGGCGGGGTCGCCGATGACTGTGTGCAGCACGACCTCGACGCCGTCGTCGGTGATCCCCGCACCGTCGCAACCGAGGACGATCGGCAGCAGCGCGGGGTCGACGCCGACGCCCCGCAGGGTCCAGAGGTCGTGGTGGTTGAGCCCGGCCGCGCGGACCCGCACCCGCACCCAGCCATCACGGACTACCGGGTCGGGGTGCTCACCCGTCCGCAGTGCGGACAACGGATCGTCGGCCGATGGCGCGGCGACGGTCACGGCGAACACAGCAGCACCCTAGCCCTGGCGTCTGGGAGGATGCCGCGATGCGTATCGCTACCTGGAACGTCAACGGTGCCCGCGCCCGGCTGCCGCGACTGCTCGACTGGCTGGCCGACGTACGCCCCGATGTGTGCGCGCTGCAAGAGACCAAGTGCAAGGACGACGGCTTTCCCACGGGCGAGCTCGAGGACCTCGGGTACGCCGTCGCTCACCACGGCACCGGCGGGTTCAACGGCGTCGCCCTGCTCAGCAGGGTGGGCCTCGACGATGTCGCGTTCGGCTTCCCGGGCACCGACGACCCCAAGATGGCCGAGCCGCGCTGCGTGTCGGCACTGACCGGCGGCGTACGGGTCTACAGCGTCTACGTTCCCAACGGCCGCACCCTCGACAGCCCGGAACTGCCCTACAAGCTTGACTGGATGCGGCACCTGCGCGACAGCATCGCCGCGACGGCCAAGCCGACCGATCCGGTCGTGGCGATGGGCGACTTCAACGTCGCGCTGACCGACGACGACGTGTGGGACCCCGCGGCGTTCATAGGCTCGACGCACGTCACCGAGCCCGAGCGCGACGGCATCCGCGCGCTGCTCGACTGGGGAATGCGCGACATCATCGGCCGCCCGCTCAAGAACGACGAGCCGTTCACCTACTGGGACTACCGGGCCGGCATGTTCCACAAGAACATGGGCATGCGCATCGACTACGTGCTGGCGACCCCGCAGATCGCCGATCACGTCAAGGACGCCTACATCGATCGCAACGCACGCAAGGGCACCGGACCGAGCGACCACGCGCCGATCGTGGTCGACGTCGACCACCCCGAGTCGTCGTAGGCTGCGCGCTCGTGGACGTCACAGAGCTCGAGATCCCGCACGCCTGGTTGTTCACGCCGCGCCAGTTCGGCGACGACCGTGGTGTGTTCCTGGAGTGGTACAAGGCCTCGGTCGCAGAGGAGACGATCGGCCATCCCCTGACCGTCGCGCAGGCCAATCACTCGTGCAGCGTCAAGGGCACTACGCGCGGCATCCACTACGCCGACGTGCCACCCGGGCAGGGCAAGTACGTCTACTGCAGCAAGGGCGCCGTCCTCGACTACATCGTCGACATCCGCGTCGGCTCACCCACGTTCGGCCGGCACGTGAGCGTCCAGCTCGACGACGTCGACCGCCGCGCGGTCTACATCAGCGAGGGACTCGGCCACGCCTTCATCGCGCTGTCCGACGACGCCAATGTCACCTACCTGTGCTCGACGCCCTACAACCCCGCGACCGAGCACGGCGTCCACCCGCTTGACCCCGCGCTCGGCATCGACTGGCCGCTGGGCGAGCCCTTGCTGTCGGCCAAGGATGCGGCCGCGCCGACGCTGGCCGAGGCCGCCGACGCCGGCGCACTGCCGTCGTACGACGTGTGCGTCGCCTTTTACGACTCCCTGCGGGGCGAGCGCCAGTAGCGCTTGACGACCCGGCCCACGATCGCGTTCGCCCGCACCGGCCCGAACGACCTGCTGTCGTCGGGGGATGCGAGCAGGTTGTCGCTGGTCAGCCAGTAGTCGTCGGCACCCAGGGGCGCGCCGTACACCGTGTCCCCCGGTCGGCCGGCCAGTCTCTTCACGACGAGCAGACCGTCGTGCGCCGGGTGTACGGCGACGACGACCGACCCGACCCGGGGCTCACCACCCGTGCGCAGCACGACGAAGTCGCCGTCGCGCAATGCCGGAGCCATGCTCTCGCCCGAGACGCGGGCGAGCCGCCAGCGCAGCTGCATTCGTCCTCGCCTTCTGACACCGAACCAACGCGGGATAGGGTCGGCTCTACCGACGAACCTTCCCAGACCGAGAGGATGACGGCTGATGCGACTGCGCTCGCTGTTGACCCCGAGCACGACCATCTCCGCGCACTGTGACCTCCCCTGCGGCGTCTACGACCCGGCACAGGCGCGCATCGAAGCGCAGTCGGTGAAGGCCTGCCAGGAGAAGTACCAGGCATCCGACGACCCGGTCTTCCGCCAGCGCGCCGTGCAGATCAAGGAGGAGCGCGCCGACCTCGTCAAGCACCACCTGTGGGTGCTGTGGACCGACTACTTCAAGCCCGAGCACCTCGAGGCGCACCCCCAGCTGCACGACCTCTTCTGGAGCGCGACCAAGTCGGCCGGCGCCAACAAGAAGTCCGAGAACCCCGACGACGGCCAGAAGCTGATCGATCTGGTCGACCAGATCGCCGACGTCTTCGCCGCCACGAAGAAGTAGGACCGCGAACTGATCCGAGCCGCCACGCCCGACGACGTACCGGCCATCCTCGAACTGATCCGAGAGCTCGCCGAGTACGAACGCGAGCCAGATGCGGTCGCCGCGACGCATGAGCTACTGCAGGCGTCGTTGTTCGCGCCGCAGCCCGCCGTCTGGTGTCACATCGCCGAAGTCGACGGTGAGGTCGCGGGTTTCGCGCTCTGGTACCTCACGTTCTCGACCTGGGTCGGACGCCACGGCATCTACCTCGAGGACCTGTTCGTGCGCCCCGCGTTCCGCGGCCGGGGTGTCGGGGTCGCTCTCCTGCGCACGCTCGCCCGTACGGCGGCCGAGCGCGGCTACCAGCGGGTCGAATGGGCCGTCCTCGACTGGAACCAGCCCGCGATCGATTTCTACCGGCGCGCCGGCGCAAGGCCCATGGACGAGTGGACCGTCTTCCGCCTCACCGGCGATGCCCTGACCTCGTTCGAGCACCGAGGCAGCAGCGGGGAACGTCAGGGCGGGGCGATGCCATAGTGTTTCGCAGTCCGGAGCGGACCGCCGCTCGTCGCTCAGCTGGAGGTCGAATGCCTGGCGATACCGCCGTCTCGGGAGCGGAGGAGCAGGCCAGCGACGCGGGCACCAGAGACGTCGTCGTACTCACCTTGCCCGCTGACAGCTCCTACCTCTCGGTCTTGCGTACGGCGACGGCTGGCCTGGCCTCCCGGCTCGACTTCACTCTCGACGACATCGAGGACCTGCGCATCGCTGTAGATGAGGCGTGCGCGATGCTGCTCCCCCAGGCGATGGGCGGCGCCGACCTGACCTGCGAATTCGAGCTCGGCCGGGATTGGCTGCGCGTCGCAGTCAGCTGCCCGACGTCCGACGGTGAGCAACCCTCTCGCGAGACGTTCGCCTGGACCGTGCTCTCGGCGCTAGCGGGAGAGGTCGAGAGCAGCGTCGATGCCGACCAGCGGGTGACGATCACGCTTCTTAAGCGACGCATGGATGCGAGCACGAGCGCCGCGTGACAGACACAAGCGAGCCGATCACGAGCGTCACACCGGGGCATGCCGGCGCGGGCGCTGAGCTGGCGGTTGACCTGCCACTGACCGCGGCCCAGGAACGCACCAGCGCTGACCGTGCGCACGCGCGCGAACTGTTCGCGAGACTCAAGACGACTGCCGACCCACGGGTGCGCGACGAGCTCGTCGAGATGCATCTCCCGCTGGTCGAGTACCTCGCTCGCAGGTTTCGCAATCGTGGGGAGCCGCTCGACGACCTGATCCAGGTAGCCACGATCGGCCTCATCAAGTCCGTAGACAGGTTCGACACCGAGCGGGGCGTCGAGTTCTCGACCTACGCGACGCCGACGATCGTGGGCGAGATCAAGCGCCATTTCCGGGACAAAGGCTGGGCGATCCGTGTGCCCAGGCGCCTGCAAGAACTCAAGCTGTCGCTGACCAAGGCCACCTCGGAGCTCTCGCAGAAGCTGGGACGAGCCCCGACGGTCGCCGAGCTCGCCACGTTCCTTGCCCTGCCTGAGGAGGAAATCCTCGAGGGTCTGGAGTCGGCGAACGCCTATTCGGCGATCTCGCTCGACTCACCCGACAGCGGCGACGACGACGCGCCGGCGGTCGCCGACACCCTCGGGCAGCTCGACGACGCCCTCGAGGGCGTCGAGTACCGCGAGTCACTCAAGCCCCTGCTGGAGCGACTGCCGGCGCGGGAGAAGAAAATCCTGATGCTGCGGTTCTTCGGCAACATGACGCAGTCCCAGATCGCGGCCGAGCTGGGCATCTCGCAGATGCACGTCTCGAGATTGCTGGCGCGCACGCTCGCCCAGTTGCGCGAAGGACTTCTCGCGGAAGGCTGAGTGCGGCCGCGCCGCGCGGCTCCGCAACGGGCCGCCGGGTACCCTCGGACGATGCGGGCGCTGCTGGTCGTCAACCCCAAGGCGACCACGACGACCCCCCGGATGCGCGATGTGCTGATCCGCGCGCTCGGCAGCGAGCTGAAGATCGACCTCACGGAGACCACGCACCGCGGCCACGCGACCGAATTGGCCACGGACGCCGCGTCCGACGGGATCGAGCTGCTCGTCGTACTCGGGGGCGACGGCACGGTCAACGAGGTGGCGAACGGCTTGGCCCATTCTTCGACAGCGCTGGCAATCGTGCCCGGCGGCAGCGCCAACGTTTTCGCGCGGGCTCTGGGCATGTCACCCTCACCGATCGAGGCGACCGGCGAGCTGCTCGAAGCCCTACGCGCGGGACGGCGGCGGGCCGTCAACCTGGGTCGCGCCGACGACCGCTACTTCACGTTCGCCGCGGGCATCGGAGTCGACGCGGAGGTCATCCACCGAATCGAGAAGCTGCGCCAGGCCGGCCGGCCTGCGACGCCCGGCAGATATATGCGCACAGCGGTCAGGCACTACATCCTGGGCACTGACCGTCGGCATCCCTGGGTGACACTCGAGGTGCCCGGGCAGGAGCCGATCTCAGGCCTGTACAACGGCATCATCTCGAATGGCTCACCGTGGACGTACTTCGGAGCGTTGCCGCTCAACCCCTCACCGCAGGCAAGCTTTGAGCGCGATCTTGACCTGTTCGCGCTCAAGCGTATGAGTGTGCCGGGCGCGATGCGGATCGCGCGGCAGTTCTTCGAGGAAAGCGCGCGGCACAGCCGAAAACACGTCCTCGCGCTGCACGACATCGCCGAGTTCACGCTCTCCTCGCAGCGCCCGCTCGCCGCCCAAGTCGACGGCGACTACATCGGCGACCGCACCCGGATCCACTTCACCAGCGTGCGCAAGGCGTTGACCGTTATCGCCTAAAAGGTCCTCTGGGCGATTTCCCACTGGTATCACGCGCGGCTCCACGCCTCACTGGGCTGATTCCGGGGTGATGCGGGTCACGGCGTGGGGTCTGGACCGCCCCTTACCAGCCAGGTAGCGTGAAGCCCATCCCCGCCCACTCGTTCCCCAAGGACGACCGGGCGGGAAATAACGCAGCTCGTGAAAGGTTTCACAAGCTGCGGGGGGGCAACCCGGCCAAGCACGAACGAGATAGTTGGGAGCTGGACCGCATGGACTGGCGGCATCAAGCGGCCTGCCGTGACGAAGACCCCGAGTTGTTCTTCCCGATCGGCACGACCGGCCCGGCTGCGCTGCAGGTCGAAGAGGCGAAGGCCGTATGCCGTCGTTGCGACGTGCGGGTCGACTGCCTGCAATGGGCGCTCGAAACCGGGCAGGATGCCGGCGTGTGGGGCGGCACCAGCGAGGACGAGCGACGCGCGCTCAAGCGGCGCGGAGCTCGTGCAGCCCGCAGCAGCCGCATGGCCTAGCTCGACTTACCGGAGCTCGACTTACCGGAGCTCGACACCCGGGCTACGACAGCCGGGTGGGGATGTCGAGCACCACTTCTGTGCCCCCCTGCGGGGCAGCGCCCATGACGATCGTGCCGCCGAGCTCGTTCATCACCAGCGTGCGCACGATCTGTAGCCCCAGCCGGTGCGAGCGCGTCACGTCGAATTCGTCGGGCAGTCCCGCTCCGTCGTCGCAGACGACCGCACGCAGCCGATCCTCGGCTCGATCCAACCGCACCTGGATGCTCCCGCCCTCGTGGTCAGCGAAGGCGTGCTCCACGGCGTTCTGAAGCAGTTCCGTCAACACCAGCGCGAGCGGAGTCGCCACGTCCGTGGGCAGATGGCCGGCAGACCCTTCCCTGCGGACGCTGATCCCGCTGGCTTCGGGGCCGGCAAAATCGGCGATCATCGACATGACCTTGTCGACGATGTCGTCGAACACGACGTTCTCATCGAGCGCCTCTGAGAGCGTCTCGTGCACCAGCGCGATCGAGGTCACCCGACGTACCGACTCGGACAGCGCGGCGCGCGCCTCAGCCGAGTCGAGCCGGCGCGCCTGCAGCCGCAGCAGCGCAGCCACGGTCTGCAGATTGTTCTTCACCCGGTGGTGGATCTCCCGGATCGTCGCGTCCTTGCTCATCAGCTGGCGCTCGCGGCGGCGCAGCTCGGTAACGTCACGCAACAGCACGAGGGCGCCGATCAGCTCGCCCCTGGCCAGCAGCGGAATCGCCCGCCGCAGGACCGTCGCTCCCCCGGCTTCGTCCTCGACCTCGACCGGGAAGCGGATGTCGAGCACCGCACAGATCCGGCGCTCGTCGATGCCCACCTCGAACCCGATCATGCGCAGGTCCTCGCCGACGATGTTGCCCGCAAAGCCCAGGCGGCGGTACGCCGAGATCGCGTTGGGGCTCCCGAAGACGATCACGCCGTCGGCGTCCAGACGCAGCATGCCGTCGCCTACGCGCGGCGACACCTCGAGGTCGGGCTCGGCACCGGGGAACGGGTAACTCCCCTCCGCGACCATGTGTGCGAGGTCGTTGCCGGACTGCAGGTAGGTCATCTCCAGCTGGCTCGGCACGCGGGCCGCGGCGAGGTTGGTGTCCCTGGCGATGACCGCGATCAGCTTGCCGGCCCGGCGTACCGGGATCGCTTCCTGCTGCACCGGCGACGGCGCGTGCGAGTCGGGCGCCGGGTCGCGCGAGATGCGGCCCTCACGCCAGCACCGGTCGACGAGTGGGCGCTTGTCGGCAGGGATCCACTCTCCGACCTTGTCGTCCCGGTAGAGGGTCTGCCCGGTCGTGGGGCGGATCTGGGCGACAGTGACGAAACCCGAGTCGTCCCCCGTCCGGACGAAGAGCAGAAGGTCGGCGAAGGACAGGTCGGCGAGCAACGTCCACTCGGCAACGAGCTGGTGCAGCCAGGCGATGTCGGTATCGGAGGTGCGGCTGTGCAGCCGCACCAGGTCGCCCAGCGTGCTCACGTGGTGCCCGACCTCTCGCTGCGAAGACGGCGTGATCGTATGCGGCCGTCGCATGAGAAACTGCGCCGCATGACCGGCGAGCGCACCGACGAGCTCGTAGCGGCGGACCTGCGGCACGTGTGGCATCCGTTCACGCAGCAGCAAGGCTGGCTCCACGACGACCCCCTCGTGATCGACCGCGCCGAGGGCATTTACCTCATTGACACGGAAGGCCGCCGCTACCTCGACGGCGTGTCGTCGCTGTGGGTCACGGTGCACGGACATCGGGCCCCCGAAATCGACGACGCCATCCGCCGGCAGCTCGACAAGGTGGCGCACTCGACGTTCCTCGGACTGACGCACGAGCCGGGCATCGAGCTCGCGGCCGAACTGGCCGCGAACGCGCCGGCTGGCCTGACCCGCGTCTTCTACGCCGGCGACGGCTCGAGCGCCGTCGAAGCCGCGCTGAAGATGGCCTATCAGGCGGCGGCTCAGCGCGGTGAGCACCGGCCGCTCTACGTGCACGTCGAGCACGGCTACCACGGTGACACCCTCGGCGCGGTCAGCGTCGGGGGGATCGAGCTGTTCCACTCGACGTACCGCCCGATCCTGTTGGAGACGCGGCAAGTCAGCTCGCCCGGCGTACGCCGTCCCGGGCAGACGCCGGCGGAGCGCGCGGCCCAGGTCGTCGCCGAGCTGCGCGAGGTGCTTGCGCGCGACGGCGCGGGCGTGGCCGCCGTTATCGTCGAGCCATTGGTGCAGGCGGCCGCCGGGATCCTCACGCACCACCCGGACTTCCTCCGCGGGGTCCGGCTGGCCTGCGACGAAGCCGGCGCCGCGATGATCGCTGACGAGGTCGCGACCGGGATCGGCCGCACCGGCACGATGTGGGCGTGCGAGCAGGCCGGCGTCGCGCCCGACCTGCTCACTTGCGGCAAGGGGCTGTCGGCCGGCTACCTGCCGATCGCCGCCGTACTGGCGACCGAGGCGGTCTACGAGTCGTTCCTCGGCAAGTACGACGAGTTCCGGACGCTGTTCCACGGCCACACCTACACCGCCAACCCGCTCGCGTGTGCGGCGTCACTGGCCAACCTGCGCCTGATGCGCGAGCGCGACACCGTCGGTCACGCCCGCTGGGTCGGTCGTCGGCTCAGCGCGCTTCTCGAGCCCCTGGCCGACGATCCCGGAGTACTCGAGATCCGGCAGGCCGGGACGATGACCGGCATCGAGCTCGCCCGGCCGGACGGCTCGCCGTACTCACCCTCGCAGCGCACCGGATTCGCGGTGTGCCAGCGGGCTCGCCAACTCGGTGTCTTCATCAGACCGCTTGGCGACGTGGTCGTGCTGATGCCCCCACTCGCCATCGAGGAGGACGACCTGCGCCTGCTCGCGGACGTGACGGTCGACGCGATCCGCGGCGTGCTCGCCGAGCGGCTGTGAGCGACCCGCTCGGCTGGCTGGCCGGCCACGCGGCCGCACGGGAGGCGGCCGGCCTGCGCCGGCGGCTGCGTCCGCGCTCGGCGAACGAGCCCCTCGTCGACCTGGCGAGCAACGACTACCTGGGGCTCGCCAGGCATCCGGCCGTCGTCGAGGCCGGCGCCGAGGCACTGCGCACGTGGGGCGCGGGCTCGACAGCCTCGCGACTCGTCGTCGGTACGACGGATCTGCACGCCGAGCTCGAGGCTGGCCTCGCGGGCTTCGTCGGTACGCCGGCCGCCCTCGTCTTCTCGTCGGGTTACCTGGCCAACCTCGGCGCCGTGACCGCGCTGGTCGGCGCTGATGACCTGATCGTCTCCGACGAGTTCTGCCACGCGTCGCTGGTCGACGCGTGCCGCCTCTCGCGAGCCCGCGTCGTCGTCGTACCGCACCGCGACGTCGAGCTGGTCGAGGAGGCACTCGCTGCCGGCGGGTGGCGGCGCGCTCTTGTCGTCACCGACTCGGTGTTCTCCGCCGACGGCGATCTGGCCCCGCTGCGACACCTGCATGCCGTCGTACGACGGCGCGGTGCCGTTCTGCTCGTCGATGACGCGCACGCCCTCGGCGTGGTCGGTGCCGAGGGCCGCGGCGCGGTGCATGCTGACGGGCTGGCCGGTGAACCCGACGTCGTCATCACCACAACGCTCTCGAAGTCCCTCGGCTCTCAGGGCGGTGCGGTGCTCGGGTCGCAGGCGGTAGTCGACCACCTCATCGACACCGCGCGCACATTCATCTTCGACACCGGTCTTGCGCCTGTGTCGGTAGCGACGGCGTACGAGGCGCTCACCCTCATCGAGAAGGAACCGGAGCTGCCCCACCGCGCTCGCGCGAATGCGTTGGCGCTGAGCAGCCTCGCGGCGGCCGAGGGACTGCGCACATCGGTTCCGGCAGCCGCCATCGTGTCCGTCGTCATCGGTGAGCCGGACGCCGCAGTCGCCGCGGCCGCGTTGATGGCGCAGCACGGCGTACGGGTCGGCTGTTTCCGCCCGCCTTCAGTGCCGGCGGGCACCAGTCGCCTTCGACTCACGGCCCGCGCCGACCTGACCGACGCCGACATGCGGTTGGCGGCCGACGGTCTCAGCGCGGTGGCTGCTGCCGGCTAGCGCGAGTCGCAGGACTTCCGCGCGGCGACGACACGCCACCAACCTCCCATGCGTGGGCGACAGCCCCATGAGACAGTGCTGGCCGCATCGTTGCCTGGGGGGGACCTGTTGACCACAACCGATTCGCTGTCCGCTGCGCCCGCGCCCGCGCCACCCACCAGTGGTGGCATCGACGCTCGCGGCATACGCCGTCGGTTCGGTTCCGTCGAAGCGGTGCGCGGGATGGACCTGGCAGCCCACCCGGGCAGGGTGACCGCTCTCGTCGGTCCGAACGGAGCCGGCAAGACCACCCTCCTGCTCATCCTCGCAACGCTGCTCGTCCCCGACGGCGGCACCGTGCGCATCGCCGGCTACGACCCGGTCGCGCAGCCCGATGAGGTGCGCCGTCGAATGGGCTGGTCGCCCGATGTTTTTGGGCTCTATGAAGGACTGACCGCCCGCGAGTACCTCGAGTTCTTTGCCGCCGCCTACCGTCTCCCCGCCTCGGGCCGAACCGCACGGGCGCGCGAGCTGCTGGGGCTGGCCCGGCTCGAGGAGTACGCCGACCAGCCGGTTCATGTCCTGAGCCGGGGCCAGAAGCAGCGGCTCGGTCTGATGCGCGCGCTCATCCACCGCCCCGAGGTTCTGCTCCTCGACGAGCCGGCCGCCGGTCTCGACCCGCGCAGCCGGGTGGAGCTGCGCGAACTGCTTCGTGGGCTCGCGACCGAGGGCGCCGCCGTACTGGTCTCAAGCCATGTGCTCTCCGACCTCGAGGAGCTGGCGGACGACGTCGTCTTCGTCGATCACGGTCACACGGTCGGCCACCACGCGGTCGGCAACCTGCCGCGCGCAGTGGCCCTGCGCCCGTGGCGGTTGCGCGCGCTCGACGACGGGCCACTGCTTGCAGCACTGGACCGACTCGGCATACCGCACGGCCCTCCGGGACAGGGAGGAGTCGACGTCGAGCTCGGACTCGACGAGGAAGCCGCGGCGCTGCTCGCCGCGCTCGTGCGCGAGGACGTGCCGGTCGTGTCCTTCCAGCCCGTCAGCGGCGCCCTCGAGCAGACCTTCCTCGAACTGACCCAGGAGCAGCGATGACCGTCGACGGCGTGCGCGCCGTGGCTCGTCAGGAGTTCATGCAACGGATCAGGAAGGGTCGCTGGCGTTGGCTGCTCGCGGCCTGGTTCCTCGTGCTTCTGAGCGTCAGCGTGCTGATCCGGCTGGCGCTGCGCGACGCCGGCGAGGAGATCGAGCCGTACCGGGGTGCGGTGATGTACGGCGGGCTGATGCTGCTCGTGCTCTCGCTGGCGTTGCTCGTCGTCCCGGCGCTGGCCGCGCAGTCGGTCAACGGCGACCGTGAGCGCGGTGTGCTCGCGACGCTGCAGGTGACCCGGTTGTCGGCGGCTGAGATCGCCGTCGGCAAGTTCGCAGCCGCCTGGGGCACGACCATGATCTTCCTCGCCCTGACCGCACCCCTCGTTATCTGGTGCGCCGTCGAAGGAGGCCTCGACCCGGTCTCGGTCCTTGTGGTCACCGTGGTGATGGCGATCCTGCTAGCGACAGTGTGCGCAGTCGCGCTGGCCCTGTCAGCGCTGCTCTCTCGCAGCACCACCTCGAGCGTTCTTTCCTACCTCGCGGTCTTCGGGCTCACGCTCGGCACTCTGATCGTCTTCGGCCTGGCGACAGCAATGACGCAGGAAAAGATCAGCCACAGCGAGCGCGTGCCGGTCTACTTCGACGAAGCACATCCGCCACCTACAGCCGGGCCGTACACGGAGCCGCCGACGCCCTTGCGGTATGAGCAGATGGACTACGTCGAGACCCGCACTCGCAGCGACCGCGTCTGGTGGTTGCTTGCGCCGAACCCATTCGTGGTGCTGGCCGATGCCGCCCCGGACCGTCCTAGGTGCTACCGGGAGGCCGGGTGGACCGAATATCCGGGGCAGCCGCCGTCCGCCGTACGCGACTGCGACGACTCCGGCATCGATCCGCTGGGCGCCATCGGTAAAGGCGTGCGCGACCTGCGCCGCGCGCCGACCCCGTCAACGCAGGGCAACGCTGTCTTTTTCAACGAGACAGAGCCTCCCCGCGGGGGTCCGGTCTGGCCGACGGGCCTGGCCGTCAACCTGGCCCTGGGCGCAGGTGCGCTGATGGTCGCGACGCGACGACTTCGGACACCGGCCCGCGCCCTGGCACGGGGTCAACGCGTCGCCTGACCTGCGACTGCTCTCACGCTAGGCGCCGACTCGCTGCCCGCAGGACGCCGAGCCGAGCCACGTGTGTGGAGCCGCCGCCCAGCACCAGCCGAGCCGCGGACGCCCCTGGCTGACCCAGATCGCCGGCACGCGCCGGTCTCCGCACCGTGAGCCGAGCAGCGAGAATCGCGCGGTCCTGAGTACATCCGGGTATTGCGTCACCACGGCGATGCCTTCTTCGACCGTGAGTGGCGATCGCCCCTCGCCGGCGATCTTGGGCAGGGCGTCGTCGGGGATCACGTTCAGGTAGTCGCCGCCCGTGTCCACGTCGACCAGCAGGTAAGCCGGCCCTTCGGGAACGGCGACCGACTCGATGGGCCGGAATCCGGCGAGATCATCCGGCGCGACGTCCGTGAAGCCCTGCTTGCTCTTCAGCGTCAGCAGCGGGATCGCCTGCTCGGGGCGGACCAGTTCACCGGTGACGATGACGAAGCCGAGCCGGCCCTCGGCGTGCGGCCAGTCGGCGAGGCCCGCCTCAAGGGGCGCCAGCCGTCGTACGAACTCGTCCTCGGACAATCCCGCGAGTCCGGGGTAGCCCTTACCGACGAGGGTGGCGACCTGGCGGTCGAACTCGGTCTTCTGCGCGACGTCGGAGATGATCTGCGGCAAGGTCGTGGCCTTCCGGGTGGGGATCAGCGGGCTCGTCGCAACGACGACGGCACCTCTCGGTATTCCCGATGCCATCGTGGCACCCCGTGGTGCTTGTAGCGTGACCGCGGTGAGCGTCCTCTTCGTCACCGGCACCGGCACCGGTGTCGGCAAGACCGTCGTCAGCGCCGCCGTGGCCCTGCTCGCGCGGGCGCGGGGCCTGTCCGTCGCATACGTGAAACCTGCCCAGACCGGTCTGGCCTACGGAGTCGACGACCCCGCCGACCCGTCCGACGCCGACCTCGTGCGCGCCCTCAGCGGTATCGACCGGGCGGACACGCACGAGTTCGCCCGCTATCCCGACCCGCTGTCGCCGGCCGCCGCCGCGCGCGCGTCGGGCTGGCCCGCGCTGGACCTGAGCAAAGCAGCGGCGCGCATCCGCGTCCTCGCGAAGGACCATCGACTCGTCCTGGTCGAGGGGGCCGGCGGGTTGCTCGTCCGGTACGACGACGACGGCGCGACGTTCGCCGACCTCGCCCGGCTGGTCGAAGCGCCGATGCTAGTGGTCGCTGCCGCCGGTCTCGGCACGCTGAACCACACGGCGTTGACCCTGGAGGCGATGGCGGGCCGCGGAATCGAGCTCGCCGGGCTGGTGATCGGCGAATGGCCGGCCGACCCCGACGTCGCCGCGCGCAGCAACGTCAGCGATCTCGAAATGCTCGCCGCACGGCCACTCTCGGGCGCCCTCAACGCGCTGGACACCGCTCCGTTCGCCGACATCGCCCGCGCCGGGTTGGCGCCGGCGTTCGGCGGACGGTTTGATCCCCTCCAGTTCCGCGCCCGTTTCTCGCCCGCCAGACCAAGCCCGAAGGACGCTCCGTGACCGACACCATGGCCGATACCGGCATCCTGACTATCGCCCGCGAGCAGGTGCTCGAACGCGGCGTCGGCCTGACCGAGGCTCAGGCGCTCGAATGCCTGCGTCTCGGTGACGACCAGCTCAGCGGCCTACTGGCACTCGCGCACGAGGTGCGGATGCGTTGGTGCGGCCCCGAGGTCGAGGTCGAGGGAATCGTGTCGGTTAAGACCGGTGGCTGCCCCGAGGACTGCCATTTCTGCTCGCAGTCGGGCTTGTTCCAATCGCCGGTACGGGCGGCCTGGCTCGACATCCCGTCGCTGGTCGAAGCGGCCAAGGAGACCCGGGCGACAGGGGCGAGCGAGTTCTGCATCGTCGCCGCCGTACGCGGGCCGGACGAGCGGTTGATGGCGCAGATCCGCGAGGGCGTGGCTGCGATTCAGGCCGAGGTCGACATCAACGTTGCCTGCTCGCTCGGCATGCTCACGCAGGAGCAGGTCGACGAACTCGCCGCGATCGGCGTACACCGCTACAACCACAACCTCGAAACCGCGCGTTCGCACTTCGACAACGTCGTCACCACACACACGTGGGAAGAGCGCTGGGAGACGTGCGAGATGGTCCGCGCCGCCGGCATGGAGCTGTGCTGCGGCGGCATCGTCGGCATGGGCGAGACGCTGGAGCAGCGGGCGGAGTTCGCCGCACAACTCGGCTCGCTCGACCCCGACGAGGTGCCGCTGAACTTCCTCAACCCGCGCCCCGGTACGCCGTTCGCCGACCTGCCGGTGATGTCGTCCAGTGATGCGCTGCGCACCATCGCGACGTTCCGCCTGGCGATGCCGCGCACGATCCTGCGGTACGCCGGCGGCCGCGAGATCACGCTCGGCGAGTTCACCGAGAACGGCATCCTCGGCGGCATCAACGCCGTGATCGTCGGCAACTACCTGACGACGCTGGGCCGGTCCCCCGACGAGGACATGGCGATGCTCGAGCGCATGGGCATGCCGGTCAAAGCACTCCAGCAGACCCTATGACGCATCCCCCGGTCCCAATGCCGATTGGGTGGACGCGCGCGACCGGCCTGCTCCTCGCGTTGGCGGGTGCCGCAACGTGGTCGGTCGGCCTGACCGTCGCGCAGCCGCTCTCGGAGCCCGGGAAGCCGTGGGCCGACAACATCACCACCACCAACAACATGTACTGGGCGAGGGATTTTCGGTGGGCGGCCGTCGTCGTGGTCCTCGCCGCGTTGGTCCTCGCGGCTGGCGGTGACCGCCGAAGCTCGACGGCGTACGCCGGCGGTGCGGTCGGCTGGCTGGCCGTCGACACCTGGCTCGACCGGCTCGACGTCGCCGGTTCGTCCGCTCAGTTCTGGACGACGCTCGCCGCGTGTCTGGTTGTGATCGCGGCGTGGGCCGTCACGACCGGCAATCGCGACGAGGCCGGCCGGCCGGCACTGATCGTCGCCGCAGCCCTGGCCGCCGGCGTAGCCCCGATGGCCGCGACGATCACCGGTCCCGAGGAAGTGGACCCGGCCGTTCTGCCACGGCTCTCGGTCACGCTGAGCATGTTGCTGATCGCGGTCGCGCTGGCGTGTGCGCTGGCCGGCGGCCGGCCGGCCACTCGTGCGCGCCTGGCACTGACGATCGGATTCGCCGGTGCGGCTTGTCTGCTGCTGCAGCAGGAGAGCCTGACCGCCAGATTCTTCCTTGGCAGCGTCCTGCTCGGCGCGGTCGTCGTCCTGTTGGACCGGGCGCCTCGCTCGCAAGGCGTCCCCCTTCGCCGGATCGGCGCGTTCGTGGCTGGAGCCATCGCGTTCCCGTTCCTGGCAACCCTGTCCTTCGTCGCTCACCTGTCGTTCCCGGTCGCACCGAAGGTCACCGCCCTCGCCGGCAACCCGGGGGTCAACAGCGCCGACTGGGACACCTTGCTCTCGTTCTCCGGTCTCCTGGTCGGCCTGTCTTACTCCGGCCTCCTGTTGCTGCTGGTCCCGTGGCTCCAGCGGTACGCCGACGAGTGCGCTGTCGAGCGCCGCGCTCGTGGCATCGGCGACGTCAGCACCGCTCAGTAGCGCCCCGCGCCCACCCGTCTCAACCGTCTCAACCGTCTCAACCGTCTCAACCGTCTCTCAACCGTTCCGAGTGACCACTGACCGCGAGCCGTCACGCTCGAACAGCCGCCGAATGTCGCGGGAAACGGTCAATTGGCGGCCATCGCTCTCCCCGCTCGTCACGAAAACGGCTGAAGGCCCAGGTCGCCGCGCTCAGCCACAGCAGCCCGAGCAGGAATCCGCCGACCAGGTCGGACGTGTAGTGCGCGCCGACTGCAGACCTCGCGACGACGCTGGCGAGCAGCGCGAAGACCACCGCACCAATCGCCGCCCGGCGCAGCCACAGAGCGCGGGCGAGGGGCAGCAGGACGAGCAGCAACATGCCGTACGAGATCGTCGCGCTCATCAGGTGCCCTGACGGGAAGCTCTTGCCCTCCAGACCCACGTTGCAGCCGCCGAGCAGCGGGCGACGCCGGTTGATGCCCTCTTTGACGAGGGTGTCGACGATCCCCCCGGTGAGTCCGGTCACGACCAGAAAGGCGATCACGGCCCGTTCGCGCCTGAGCAGCAAGAAGACGATCGCGGCGCCGACGATCAGGTAGAGGAACAGCGGCCAACCGGGAATGCTGAGCGCGAGCGCGGCCGGCCACATCCAGGTGTCACACGTCCGGTCGTGCAGCGCCTTCCCGATCGCATTGTCGGCCGCCAGTACGCCGTCCGTGCGGGTCGCTGCCACGACGACCCACCCCAGCGCCAGTCCCACGAGCGAAACAGCAAGCATGAGTACGACGAGCCGCGCCGCGTAGCGCTGGACCGGTGTCAGCCGGTCGCGGGCGACCGACGGGATCACGTCCATGTCCCGACCATTCCCCGCCGACCGGGCGACCTCACGCAACCCATACGATCGGTCGGTGACCTATTGCGAGTCCTGCGGAACCGCGTTCGACGGGCTCCACGACTGCCCCGCGCGTGCCCCGGAGCTCGAGCCGCCGCGGTACTGCCAGCACTGCGGACGGCGGATGGTCGTGCAGGTGACGCCACGCGCGTGGGTGGCCAGCTGCGTGGAGCACGGCGAGCGGCGCGGGTGAGCGCCGTCGTACGACGACAGTGTCGTACGACGACAGTTAGGCGACGAGTCCCAGGCGGCGAAGCTCGACGGTCAGGTCGTGCGGGCTGGTGGACGCCGACATCGCCGCTTCGAGCGTCACGACGCCGTCGCGGATGAGCGCGACCAGATGCTGGTCGAACGTCTGCATCCCGTAGTACGCACCCTCGCCGATCAGCTGCATGATCGTCGACGTCTTCTCCTGGTCGGCAATCGCGTCGGCGATACGACCGGTGTTGATGCAGATCTCCATGGAGACGCAGCGTCCTTCGCCGTCGGCGCGTGGCACCAGTCGCTGGCAGATGATGCCGCGCAGTGCACCGGCGAGAGCAAGGCGGATCTGCTTCTGCTCGTGCGGCGGGAAGAAGTCGATGACGCGGGCGATGGTCTCCTGCGCGTCGGTGGTGTGCAGCGTCGACATGACGAAGTGGCCAGTCTCGGAGGCCGCCAGGGCCGCCTTCACCGTCTCCGTGTCACGCATCTCGCCGACGAGGATGACGTCGGGGTCCTGCCGCATGGCGGCCCGGAGGGCGACCTGGAAGTCCTCGGTGTCTACCCGAACCTCGCGCTGGTTGATCATCGACATCTTGTCGAAGTGCAGGACCTCGAGCGGGTCCTCGATCGTGACGATGTGGGCTTCGCGGTTCTCGTTGATGTGGTCGATCATGCCGGCGAGGGTGGTCGTCTTGCCGGAGCCGGTCGGGCCAGTCACCAGCACGAGTCCGCGGGGCTCGAGTGCGAGTGAGGCGAGAACGGGCGGCAGGCCGAGATCGGCGAGCGGGATCGCGCCGATGCTGACGCGACGGAAGACCAGTCCGGCAGAGCCACGCGAGCGGAACGCGTTGACGCGGAAGCGACCGACGCCCGCGAGCGAGTAGGCGAAGTCCGCCTCGTTCCTGCGGCGGAACTCGTCGATGAGGTCCTGACGCAGGACCTCGTTCACCATCTGGTCGGTGTCGGCAGGCGTCAGGTCACGCGTCTGGAGCTTGCGAAGTCGGCCGTCGATGCGCACTCGAGGCGGTGAGCCGACTTTGCAATGCAGGTCGGAGCCGCCTGACTCGACAAGCGCACGAAGAAAAGGCTCGATCGTCGACGACAAAACTCGGCTCCCACGTTCGCTCGGCCGGACACCTTCCGGGAGGATCGCTGGGCGAACGACCTCAGAAGGTTGGATCGGCCGAGAACGGCGCGGGCTTGACCCTCCGAGGCGGACTTTTCGCCGTCAGCCGACGACGGCGATGACGTCACCCTCCTGAACGACGTCGCCCTCTGCGACGCGCAGCTCCTGCACGGTGCCGTCGACCTCGGCGATCACGGGGATCTCCATCTTCATCGACTCGAGGATTACGAGCGTGTCACCCGTCTGCACCTCGTCCCCGGCGGCGACGACAACCTTCCACACGTTAGCCACCATCTCGGCACAGATTTCCTCGGCCACACCCACTCCTTAGCCTCGCCCGCGACGTCAGCGCATTGTGTCAGGGCGGAGGGCGCGAGGTCAGTGCGGCAGCGCCGGCGATTGCGGCGTTGGCGCGGGCAGGCCCTCGACGACCCGCGGCGCCAGATCGACCTCGCCCTCGGCAGGGATGTACGCCGGGACGCGGATCGATGCCCGGCAGCCTCTGCCCGGCTCCGACCAGATCTCCAGCTCGCCGCCCATACCTTCGACCAGTCTGCGAGTGACGTAGAGCCCCAGACCCGACCCCGGCCTGGTCAGGATCGTGTCGTCGTTACGGCGGAACCGGCCCAGAACCTCCTCGAGAGCGTCCTCGGGGATCCCGGGCCCCTGGTCGCGTACGTCGACCCTGACGAGCGCGCCCTGCACACTGACCTTGATCTTGACCGGCGCGGCACCGTGCAGCAGCGCGTTGTCGATGAGCTGGTGCAACGCCGCCGTGAGCAGATGCGGCGTCGCGACGACGTACAGGTCGGGCACTGTCTCGATCTGCACGTCGTCATTACCGCCGAGACGCACCGCCTCATTGACGACGTCGGTGATCTCGATGGCTCTGGTCTCGAAGTCGACGAGGTCGCGTTCGAGCTGCGCGGCCATCAGCATCGTCTGAATGACCCGCTCCAGCCGGCGGCCGGACCGCAGCCCGAGGCCCTCGAGATTTCGGCGTACGTCGTCGCTGAGCCGGTCGCCCTTATTGATCAGAGTCGTGAAGGTCGCGATCACCGCGGTCAGCGGCGTGCGCATCTCGTGACCGACGAGCGTGAGCAGCCGGTCCTCGAACCGCTCGGCGTCGCGCAGCAGTCGCCGGCTGTGCAGGGCGGTCGCGAGCAGCGTCGCCACCGGCGCGAGCAGCTCGAGGTCGCGCGCGCCGAACGCGGCGGGTCGGCGGGACTCCAATCCGAGTACGACGACCACCTGGTCGTCGACGTGGCCGGCCAGGTAGGCACCGCTGCGCATCGACATCATTTGCGGCCGGTTGCCGGGGTGCTTGAGCAGATCGGGCACCAGGCTGTGCTCACCGGTCGCCCATACCCAGCCGGGCGCTCCCTCGCCGAGAGCGAGTGGGGCATCTGGAACCCAGCAGGCGTCGCCATGGCAGCCGATCAAGGCGAGCCCGTGTCCTTGCACGACGCGGATCGTCACGGCGTCCGCACCGAGTACGGCGGCGAGCCGGCCGCACAGAGCGGCCGCGAGTTCGCTGTCGTCACTGATCGCCAGACAGGCACCGGTCGTCTCCGCGACGTCGGAAAGCCGCTTGGCCTCACCGCGCAACCTGCGCGTGGCCACGGCGCGGCCGGCGTACCACGCGGCAAGCGTGGACAGCGCCGCCGCAAGCAGAAGCCAGCCGGTCATCCCGCAACTATGGGCTGGCGCGTTCCGCAGCGTCCAGGCACACCCGGAAATAGGGTCCAAAGGGCATTGACAACGTGACTACGGCGGGCCATCGGGCCAGAACTTGATAGTCATTCCGGATGGCTTTTGACTACCCGCCCGAGAAGTCAGCGCGTCGGCCTGAGCTGGGCGATCAGGCTCGTGCTGTAGTCGCCGGAAACGAACGACGGGTTCTCGAGCAACTCAGCGAAGAACGCCAAGTTGTTCTTCGGGCCGGCGATCCGGAAACCAGCGACGGCGCCGCGCAGCCGCTCCAGAGCCGTTGCGCGGTCAGGGCCCCAGGCACAGAGTTTGGCCATCAGCGGGTCGTAGTACGGCGTCACGACGTCGCCCGAGGCGTAGCCGGAATCAACTCGGATGCCTTCTCCGGTCGGCTCCTCCCATTCGGTGATGGTGCCGGGACCGGGCAGGAACCTGACCGGGTCCTCGGCGTACACCCGCAGCTCGATGGCGTGGCCGCGGATGCGCACCGTGCCGGGATCGAACGACACCTCCTCGCCGGCGGCGATCCGCAGCTGCTCGGCGACGAGGTCGATGCCCGTCACGAGCTCGGTGACGGGATGCTCGACCTGCAGCCGGGTGTTCATCTCGAGGAAGACGAACTCGTTGCCGGACACGAGGCATTCGACGGTGCCGGCGTTGCGGTATCCGACTGCTTCCCCCGCCCGCACCGCGGCCGCGAACATCCGCGCGCGAAGAGCATCGCCCACGCCCGGCGAGGGGCTTTCTTCCGCGACCTTCTGGTGCCGCCGCTGCACCGAGCAGTCGCGCTCGCCAAGCGCCACGACCCGGCCGTCGGCGAGGCCGAGGATCTGCACCTCGACGTGCCGGGCGTTCGCCAGGAAGCGCTCAAGCAGGATCGACGGCGATCCGAAAAACCGCTCGGCTCGCGTGCGTGCAGTCTCGAACGCCGCGCGCAGGGCGGCCTCGTCGGCGGCGATTCCCATGCCGATACCGCCGCCCCCGGCGGAGGCCTTGACCATCACCGGGTACCCGATCCGCTTGGCCTCGACGACCGCGACCTCGACGTCAGCGACCGGCTCTGCGGTGCCCGCGGCCACCGGCACACCAGCGGCCTCCATGAGGTTGCGCGCGTTGATCTTGTCGCCCATCGACTCGATCGCATCGGGGCTCGGGCCAATCCACGTCAGACCGGCGTCCTCGACGTGGCGGGCGAAGCCGGCGTTCTCAGCAAGGAAGCCGTATCCGGGGTGCACGGCCTGGGCGCCGGATTGCCGCGCGGCTTCGATGATGCGGACGCCGTCGAGGTAGGACTCCGCCGGCGGCGCGGGGCCCAGCAGTACGGCGTCGTCGGCCTCGCGGACATGGGGGGCCATCGCGTCGGCCTCGGAGTAGACCGCAACGGCCTTGACTCCGAGCGACTGCACCGAGCGGATGATGCGCCGGGCGATCTCGCCACGATTGGCTACAAGCACTGTGTCGAACATGTAGGTGGGCCTCCGGCACGCACGCGGGCGATACGTTAAGTCGTCGGGTTCGGCAATCTACCGGCAGTCGAGGAGAGTCCGTGACGGTCATCACGCTTGTGCTGATCGGCGCGCTCATTGCCGGCAGAGTCCGGGGTGGTTCGATCCGCAATCTCGCTTTGTTGCGCTTGCCGCAGACCCGCCTGATCATGCTCGCCGGCGTACTGGCCGTTCTCGGCGCCTTCGGCGGCACTCTCGGCCTGCCAGCACGCGCCTGCTACGTCGTGAGCACGGTCATGAGTGCGGCGCTGATCTGTGTGTTCGTCTACGTCAACAGACACGTCGCCGGCATGCCTCTGGTCGCGCTCGGATTCGCCCTGAACGCCCTCGTGATCGTCGCGAACGGCGCCATGCCCGTCTCCCAAGACGCTGCCGACTTCGCACAGGTCAGCACCGACGCGGCCGCGGACGGCACGGACGCACGGCACGAGCTGCTGACCGACCGCACCGTGCTCTCACCGCTGGCGGATGTGATCCCGGTGCGCCTGCCGTCCCCGTTCGCCTGGGGCTCCAACGTGGTGAGCGCCGGTGACGTCGTCCTGGCCGCCGGCATCGGCCTGCTGGTCATGGCCGGGATGCGCCGGCCCGGAGCGGGCCGCAGAGCCCGTCAGATCGCGCGTGGCCGGCTAGACGCGCTCGAGGCACTAGAGGAGCCGCCCAACCCGCGTTTCACCGCTGACGAGCACGAGAACGACGTCATCGACGTCACAGATGCCGCGGTTGCGGCGCGGCTCAGATCTCGCCCGACTTCTCCAGCACCCTGGTAAGCACCTCGACCACTTTGGGGTCGTACTCGTAGGCCATGCCGATGCGCAGCCGCTCGAGCGCGTTCCACGCCGCCATCTCGCCGGAGATATCGCTCGCGGTGACGAGGTCGTCGTACGCGCTGGCCACGCGGACGATACGCGCTTCCAGCGGGACCTCGGTGTCGAACGTCTCGCGCATCCGCCGATAGGGGTGGGCCTGCGTTCCGACTATGGTCGCGACCCGCTCCAGCGTTCCCGTCGAGCGGATGATTTCGGCACCGAGCTCGGCGATGCGCCGCCGTTCTGTGGGAGGCACGTGCAGGGTCGAGCCGCGCGGGATCGACTCGGACAGCGACAGCTGCCCGATGTCGTGCATCAGCGCGGCGTACTCGAGGTCGAGCAGATCCTCATCGCGCAGGCCGAACTCGCGACCGATCGCGACCGCCAGCCGGGTGACTCGGCGGGAGTGCCCCGGCTCGACGTACCCGCCCACTTCGGTCACCCGAGACAGCGCC
Source organism: Mycobacteriales bacterium (assembly GCA_046715235.1). Lineage (GTDB taxonomy): Bacteria > Actinomycetota > Actinomycetes > BP-191 > BP-191 > JBKJZO01. The sequence goes on along the minus strand of JBKJZO010000142.1, from coordinate 1,467 downwards.
CGGATCGTCTGCTGGGTGGTACGCCGGATCGCGGCGTACCTGCGGAACGAGAACTGCGTGACCAGCAACGGGACCGCGATGATCGGCAGCGTCCACATGCCGATGATCGCGATGCCGAGTGCGATCAGCATGCCGATCGCGGCCATCGAGAAGCCAATACCGGCAAACGCAACCAGTTCGTTGCGAAAAGTCGGCCGGACGGGAGCGCGGTCCCGTTCGGCTCGCACAAGAGCGGCGATGAGTATGTCGAGCCCGCCGCCGGCGAGGACGGCCACGACCATCGCAATGACCGGCAGTCCCGACTCACTGATCCGCCAGCCGAGAATCTCGCGGGGCGCGTTCTCCACCAGCGGCGTAGCCCGGAACACTCCCGCGATAGCCGCGCTGACCAGGATCCGGCGGGCGACGTCGGTCGCGTGCGGGTCGCGGCCGAGAGACGACTGCACCATGACGGCACACATGCTCGCCAGCGCGACGACGGCGATGACGACGTACGCCGTGTGCGTAGACGGGGCGGCGGCCGCTCCCGGTCCGAGGGTCAGCAGCAGCGAGAAGCCGATCGCCGCCGAACCACCGAGCGGAGACGTATCTCGATCGTTGGGCAGGCTCACCCGGATCAACTCACCGAGGAACACCATCGTGAAAAACAGCACGGCGATCATGGGCTCGTGGACGCCGTCGCGAACGATCGTCATCACTACCCCGACGGTCCCGACGATTGCCGCCAGCACGATGACACCGCCGCCGAACGGGCCGCGTCGTCCGCGCGACCGCCGGGCCAGGTCAGCCGTTGTCTGCACGCGTCCCTCCCGCCAAGTGTCCGGGCGCCGCGACCGGCGTGCCGTCGCGGTTGACCTGCTCGCCCCCGAATGCCTCCGGGGTCGGCTCCCAACCATGGCGTTCGACCGCTGCAACGAGCCAATCGACCACGTGTGCGTCGAACTGCACGTCCTGGCACCGGCGCAGCTCGGCGACGGCTTCGTCGACCGACTTGGCGAACCGGTAGCTGCGCGTCGACGTCATCGAGTCGAACGCGTCGGCGACCATGATGATGCGGGCGAACTCGGGGATGTCGTCACCGATGAGACCCATCGGGTAGCCGCGCCCGTCGAGACGTTCGTGGTGGTGATAGACGCCGGCCAGCGCTTCCTGCAGGAAGTCGATCTCGCACAACATCTCGTAGCCGCGCAGCGGGTGCAGCTTGATCTCGTCGAACTCCGGCTCGTTCAGCTTTCCCTGCTTCTGCAGCACGCGGGTCGAGACGCCCATCTTGCCCACGTCGTGCATCATTCCGGCGTACCGCGCCACCTCGACCCGGTCCTCGCGCATGCCGGCTTCCCGCGCGATCCGCTCGGCTATCAGCGCCACTCGCTCGCTGTGCCCGCGGGTGTAGTAGTCCTTGGTCTCGACAGCCTGAACAAGCGCACGAACAGTGGCGTCGTACGCCGCCCGCTGCTCCGCGTAGTT
>JBKJZO010000141.1:0-16622 GCA_046715235.1 Mycobacteriales bacterium | reverse complement strand
GAGCCGACGCGCGGCATCGATGTCGGTACGAAGGCGGAGGTGCACCGGCTGATCGGCGACGCAGTCGGGCGGGGTCTTGCCGTGCTGATGGTCTCGAGCGAGCTGCCCGAGGTGCTCGGCGTCGCGGACCGCGTCTACGTGATGCGGGAGGGCCGGATCGTCGACGAGCTCGCCCGCGGCGACGCCAACCAAGAACTCATCATGACCGCCGCGACGGGAGCAGCGACGTGACGACGGCGACGCTGACCACGGCGCCGACGACGTGGCACAAGATCGTGCGTGCCCGCGAGACGCCGGTAGTCCTCGTGCTCGTCGCGGTTGTCGTCGGCACCAGCATGGTCAACTCACGCTTCGTCTCGCGGCAGGGCATTCGCGACCTCCTGCTCGCGGTGTCGTTCATCGCGCTGATGGCGGTCGGGCAGACGTTCGTCATCGTCATGCGCCACGTCGACCTCTCGGTCGGGTCGACGCTCGGGCTCGCGTCGTACGTCGGCGTGCTCGCGATGCGCAACCTGCCCGGCGTACCGCTGTTCTGGTTGTTCCTCGTCGCTGCGGCGGTCGGCATCGCAGTCGGCCTCGTCAACGGCGTGCTCGTCGCAACCCTGAAGCTGCCCGCCCTGGTCGTCACCCTCGGCACGCTGTACGTCGTCCAGGGAATCCAGGGGATCGTCGTGGCGTCCAAGCGGATCAACGCCGACGACCTGCCCAAGTCCGTGGTCGACCTCGGCATCCACAGCGCGTTCGGCGTGCCGTACCTGATGTGGATCGTCCTTCTCGCCGCGGCCGTCGCGGCACCAGTGGCGCGCTACACGCGTTTCGGCCGCGACCTGTACGCGATGGGCAGCAACCCCGACGCCGCGCTGCTGGTCGGCATCCCGATCCAGCGCCGGACGATCGGTGCGTTCGCCATCAGCGGCCTCTGCGCGGGCCTGAGCGGGGCGCTGTTCCTCGCGCGCTTCGGCGGAACGGACGTCAACGCCGGCATCGGGATCGAGCTGTCGGTCGTCGCGGCGTGCGTCATCGGCGGCGTCTTCATCTTCGGCGGCAGCGGCTCACCGATCGGCGCGGTGATCGGCGCCCTGCTGCTGAAGGTCATCGGGACCGCCCTGCCGGCTCTGAGCATCAAGGAGTTCTGGCAGGACGCGATCATCGGCGGGCTCATCATCGCCGCGATTTCGGTCGATCGGCTCGCCGTCGTACGGGCAGAACGCCGCCGCCGACTCGAGTCGCGCCGATGAACGCGGTCACGCCGCTACGCCGGCTCGCCACCTGGGACGTGTTCCTCTGCGTCGTCGTCGTGTGCATGTACGTCTTCGGCGACTTCGTGGCCGCCGACGTGCGCACTTCCGACACCGTCTTCAACACGCTGCGCAACGTCGGTGAGGTCATGCTCATTGCGCTGCCGATGACACTGCTCATCATCTCCGGCGAGATCGATCTGTCCGTGGGCTCCATGGTCGGCTTGAGCAGCTGCGTCATCGGCAAGGCATTCCACGCCGGTCTGCCGATGTGGCAGTGCGCGTTGCTCGGAATCGTGACCGGCGCGGTCGGTGGCGCGCTCAACGGCTACCTCGTGACGCGACTCGGGCTGCAGTCGCTGGCCGTCACGATCGGCACGCTCGCTCTCTATCGCGGGCTGGGTTCGGTGCTGCTCGAGAACAACACGATCTCGGGCTTCCCGAGCAGCTGGGTGGCGTTCGGCTACAACGACAAGTTCTTCGGCTTCCTGCCCAAGACGTGGCTCGTTGTGATCCCCGCGATCGTCATCGCGACGGTCTTCCTCCGCTACTCGAAGACCGGCCACGCGGTGTACGCCATCGGCCTCAACGGCGAGGCGGCGCGTTACTCCGGGCTGCGCGTGCGCCGCATCAAGTTCGGCCTGTTCGTCGCGACCGGCGCGATGGCCGGGCTGGGCGGACTGCTGATCACGCTGCGTACGGCGAGCGCCAGCCCCACAGCGGTACGCGGCGTCGAACTTGCTGTCATCGCTGCCGTCCTCTTCGGCGGCGTCTCGATCTTCGGCGGCAAGGGCGGGCTGTTCGGCGTTGTCAACGCCGTGCTGTTCCTCGGCCTGGCCCGCTGGATCCTCCGCCTCGCCGGTGTGAAGCCCAACGTCCTCACCGTCGTCACGGGCGGGCTGCTGCTCGTGTCCGTGATCGGCCCCGCCCTGCGCGCGCGATTGCGCGCTCTCCATCTCTTATCGCACCCGACCAAACCGGTCGAGAGCGAGAGCCGCGCCGAGCAGACCAGGCTGCCGGACGCGGAGAGGCGCTGACGCCTTGCTTCCTGCCTCAACCGGAGTCGGTTTCCGATCCCGCCCTCTCAGAAGGGAAAGTCCAATGATCAGAAGGGCAATGGCGGGGGTCTCGATCCTCGCGGTGACATTCACGCTTGCGGCATGCGGCGACGACGACAAGACACCTTCGGCGGCAACCAGCGCTCCCGCGGGCTCGGCGGCGGCAAACAGTGCGCCGGCGGCCGCGGGGGGATTGAAGATTGCGATCCTCCCCAAGTCGATCAACAACCCGTATTTCGACGCATCGAACAAGGGCGCGCAGAAGGCATGCACCGAGATCAAGGCAGCCAAGTGCGACTACGTCGGCCCGACCGAGGCGACCGGCGCGGCTCAGCTCGAGTTCGTCAACACGCTGATCCAGCAGAAGTACGACGCGATCGTCATCTCGGCTGCTGACCAGGCCGCGGTCGCGCCGGCAATGAAGGAAGCACAGGCCGCCGGCATCACCGTCGTCACGTACGACGCGGACGTCACCGACGACAGCGCCCGCTCGCTGATGGTGCAGCCGTCGAGCGCGGAACTGATCGGCCGCCAGCAAGTCAAGTGGGCCAAGGACCTCGCCGGTGGTGAGGGCGAGATCGCGATCCTGTCGGCCGCGCAGACCGCAGAGAACCAGAACAAGTGGATCGAGTTCATGAAGGACGAACTCACGCAGGCCGGCTACGAGAAGCTGAAGCTCGTCGACACCGTGTATGGCGACGACGATGCGGCGAAGTCCGCTGAGAAAGCGGCCGGCCTGATGCAGGCGCACCCCAACCTCAAGGTCATCATCGCGCCGACCACGGTCGGTATCCGCGAGGCGGCGAAGTACATCAGCGGCTCGAAGTTCAAGGGCAAAGTCCAGGTCACCGGACTCGGACTGCCGAGCGAGATGGCGACGTACGTCAAGGACGACACGTCGAAGATCTTCGGTCTCTGGAACCCGGAGGACCTGGGCTACATCGGTGTGATGGCCGCGGCGCAGGTCAAGGACGGCTCGCTCAAGCCCGCGAAGGACGTCACGTTCAAGGCCGGCAGTTTCGACCTGACCGTCGGTGACAAGAACGTCGTGGTGGTCGGCCCGCCGTTCGAGTTCAACAAGGACAACATCGACAACTTCAAGTTCTAGGCAGGCGCGACAAGGGGTGTCGAAGGCGGGCCCGGGATCCCGGGCCCGCCGGGCCCCCCCAGCGAGGAGGCAGCGATGGAACGCGTGTGCTTCCGGCTCGCGGTGCGTGCGGACATGACCGACGAGTACGTCCGACGGCACAAAGAGGTCTGGCCGGACATGCAGCAGGCACTGCGTGAAACCGGCTGGTCGAACTATTCGCTCTTCCTCGACGCGGACGGCACCTTGGTCGGCTACTTCGAGACTGCCGATCTCGATCGCGCGCTCCGCGGCATGGCCGAACGTGACGTCAACCGACGCTGGCAGGCGGAGATGGCGCTGTTCTTCGAAGGGCTCGACGGAAATCGGCCCGACGCGGCATTCACACGGCTCGACGAGATCTTCCACCTGGCTCCCCGACCGGATGCGCACCACGGCAGCCGAACCGACCCAGAGAGATGAACACGATGACCAACGATGAGGCAGTGAAGAGCACGTTGCGATCACTGCGTATCGAGACGCCTTCGTGGGCGTTCGGGAACTCCGGGACGCGTTTCAAGGTGTTCCCGCAGCAAGGAGTTCCGCGCCATGCGTTCGAGAAGATCGCTGACGCGGCGACCGTTCACCGCTTCACGGGATCTGCACCGAGCGTCGCGCTACACATCCCCTGGGACGCGGTGGACGACTACGAGAAGCTGGCCGCGCACGCCGCAGACTGCGGCATCTCACTCGGCACCATCAACTCGAACACCTTCCAGGACGGCGACTACATGCTCGGGAGCGTCACGCATCCCGACGCGCGGATCCGGGACAAGGCGGTCCGCCACCTGCTCGACTGCATCGACATCATGGACGCGACCGGCTCACGTGACCTTAAGCTGTGGTTCGCCGACGGCACGAACTACCCGGGTCAGGACGACATCGCCGCCCGCCAGGACCGGCTCGCGGAAGCGCTGGCCACTGTGTACGCCCGGCTCGGCGATGGTCAGCGGATCCTGCTGGAGTACAAGCTCTTCGAGCCGGCCTTCTACCACACCGATGTTCCCGACTGGGGCACGGCGTACATCCACTGCGTGGCCCTGGGAGAGCGGGCGATGGTCGTCGTCGACACCGGCCACCACGCGCCCGGGACGAACATCGAGTTCATCGTCGCTTCGCTGCTGCGCAGCGGGCGGCTCGGCGCTTTCGACTTCAACTCGCGGTTCTACGCCGACGACGACCTGATGGTCGGCTCCGCTGATCCGTTCCAGCTCTTCCGCATCATGCACGAGGTCGCCGGCGGCGGCGGATTCGCGACTGACACGCCCATCGCGTTCATGCTGGACCAGTGCCACAACATCGAGCCCAAGATCCCGGCACAGATCAGGTCGATCATGAACGTGCAGGAAGCTGTTGCGAAGGCGCTGCTGGTCGACCGTGAGGCGCTGTCCCGGGCACAGCAGGCGGGCGACGTACTGGGCGCGAACGCTGTCGTCATGGACGCCTACAACACCGACGTCCGCGAGTTGCTCGCACGGATGCGGGAAGAGGACGGACTGGACGCCGACCCGGTCGCTGCGTATGCGCGTTCCGGATATGCCGACTCGATCATCGAGAGCCGGCGGGGCGGCGCGGCCGCGGGATGGGGCGCGTAACCGTGGCGACGCGCGATGTCGAGGACCTCATCGAGCGGTGCCACCGGCTCGGCGCCGATCCGACGAACACCAACTACGCCGGCGGCAACGCGTCCTGCAAGACGGTCGCGGCCGATCCGGTGACCGGCTCTGACGTCGAACTGCTGTACGTGAAGGGATCAGGCGGCGACCTGGGAACACTCACCGAGGCGGGCCTTGCGGTGCTCCGCCTCGACCGGTTGCGCTCACTCGTCGGCGTCTATCCCGGCGTCGAGCGCGAGGACGAGATGGTTGCCGCACTCGATTTCTGCCTGCACGGCAAGGGCGGCGCCGCGCCGTCGATCGACACCGCGATGCACGCCCTGCTCGACGACGCGCACGTCGACCATCTGCACCCGGACGCAGGCATCGCGATCGCGACGGCGGCGGACGGCGAGAGTCTCACCAAGGAGTGCTACGGCGAGACGGTCGTGTGGGTGCCGTGGCGGCGTCCGGGTTTCCAGCTTGGGCTCGAGATCGCGGCGATCAGGCGGGCGAACCCACAGGCCATCGGCGTCATCCTCGGCGGCCACGGCATCACCGCGTGGGGTGCCGCCAGCGACGAGTGCGAGCGCAACTCACTGAACATCATTGCGACGGCGAAGGAGTACATCCGCGCGAATACGAAGCCGGAGCCGTTCGGCGCGGTCGTCGACGGCTTCCAGCCGCTCCCCAACGCCGATCGGCGCGCCCGCGCGGCTGCGCTCGCGCCGGTGATCCGAGGTCTCGCGTCGACCGACGCGCGGCAGGTCGGACACTTCGACGACAGCGCGACGGTGCTCGACTTTCTCTCGCGCGCCGAGCACCCACGCCTTGCCGCCTTGGGTACGTCGTGCCCGGACCACTTCCTGCGCACGAAGGTGCGGCCGCTCGTCGTCGACCTGCCCGCCGGCGCACCGCTGGAGGACGTCGTGGACCGGCTGCGGCTGCTGCACACGGCATACCGCGAGCTGTACCGCGCGTACTACGACCGGCACGCCGACGATGCGACACCGCCGATGCGCGGGGCCGACCCCGCGATCGTGCTCGTGCCCGGCGTCGGGATGTTCAGCTTCGGCGCCAACAAGCAGACGGCGAGAGTGGCCGGCGAGTTCTACCTCAACGCGATCAACGTGATGCGCGGCGCGGAGGGCATCTCGACCTACGAGCCGATCGACGAGGCGGAGAAGTTCCGCATCGAGTACTGGACCCTCGAGGAGCTCAAGCTGTCGCGGATGCCCAAGCCGAAGCCACTCGCGGGCCGCGTCGCGCTGGTCACCGGCGGCGGGTCGGGCATCGGCCGCGCGATCGCGCACCGGCTCGCGGCGGAAGGTGCCTGCGTCGTCGTTGCGGATCGGGACGCGGCCGCTGCAGCAACGGTTGCGGGCGAGATCGGCAGCAGCGACGTCGCGGTCGCGTCGACCGTCGACGTCACCAGCGAGGAGCAGATCTCGGCGTCGATCGAAGCCGCTGCGCTCGCGTTCGGCGGTGTGGATCTCGTCGTCAACAACGCCGGCCTCTCGATCTCCAAGAGCCTGCTCGACACGAGCGTTGCCGACTGGGACCTCCAGCACGACGTAATGGCGCGGGGTTCGTTTCTCATGTCGCGGGCCGCGGCGCGGCTGATGATCGCGCAGCAGCTGGGCGGCGACATCGTCTACATCTCCAGCAAGAACGCGGTCTTTGCCGGACCGAACAACGTGGCGTACGGCGCCACGAAGGCCGACCAGGCACACCAGGTGCGCCTTCTTGCGGCAGAGCTCGGCGAGTACGGGATCAGGGTCAACGGCGTCAATCCGGACGGCGTCGTCCGCGGCTCGGGAATCTTCGCCTCGGGTTGGGGCGCGGAGCGGGCCGCCGTGTACGGCGTACCGGAAGAGGAGCTCGGCGCGTTCTACGCGAAGCGCACACTCCTGAAAATGGAGGTGCTTCCCGAACACGTCGCGAACGCGGTGTTCGCTCTCACCGGCGGTGAGTTGTCGCACACGACAGGACTGCACATCCCGGTCGACGCCGGCGTCGCGGCCGCGTTCCTGCGGTGACGGTGCCGGCGTGATCGGCGTGCGGGTCGCCGCGGTCGACCTTGGCGCGTCCAGCGGCCGGGTCATGCTAGGGACCGTCGGCGACGGCGTACTCGAGGTCACCGAGGTCAACCGCTTCGCCAACAACCCGGTGCACGTCGATGGCCAGCTGCAGTGGGACATCCACTGGCTGTACCGCGGGGTGCTGGAGGGGATCGGCACCGCGGGCGCCCGAGCCGGCGGTCTCGATCGCATCGGCATCGACTCGTGGGCCGTCGACTACGGGCTGCTCGACGAGCGCGGTGTGCTGATCGGCAACCCGGTGCACTACCGCGACCCCCGCACGACGGGGGTGCCGGAGCGGGTCGCCTTGGTCGTCTCTCCCGCGGAGCTATACCGCAGCACCGGCGTGCAGCAGCAGCCGTTCAACACGCTGTACCAGCTGATGTCCGAGCTCGACGGACCGAGACTCGCGGCGGCGCACAGCATGCTGCTGATTCCCGATCTGCTGACCTACTGGCTCACCGGCGAGATCGGCGCGGAAATGACGAACGCCTCGACGACGCAGCTGTACGACGTCGCTGCGCGATCGTGGTCGACGCACTTGATCAAGACCCTCGGCCTGCCGGAGCGGATCTTCCCAACCCTGTGCCGGCCCGGTGATGCGGCGGGGGTGCTGCTGCGGTCCGTCGTCGAGCGGACGGGTTTGCCCGGCCCCGTCGAGGTGACGGCGGTGGCGTCGCACGACACCGCGTCGGCCGTCGCGGGCGTGCCTGCGTCGGGCGAGCGCTTCGCTTACATCTCGTGCGGCACCTGGTCGTTGGTCGGCGTCGAACTGCAGCAACCGGTGCTCACCGAGGCCAGTCGCCGCGCGAACTTCACCAACGAGGTCGGTGTAGACGGCACGGTCAGGTATCTGCGCAACGTCATGGGACTCTGGCTGCTGCAGGAATGCCTGCGCGCGTGGGAGGCGTCGGGTCCGGCGGATCTGCCGGCGCTGCTTCGCGACGCAGCGCAGATGCCGGCCTTCTCGGCCGTGGTCGACGCCGCCGATCCGGCCTTCCTCCCTGTCGGGGACATGCCCGCCCGCATCGCGGCCGCCTGCGTCGCCCTCGGTCAGCGGCCGCCGGCCACACCGGCGGCGATGGTGCGGTGCATCCTGGACAGCCTCGCGCTCGCCTACGGAGCTGCGGTGCGGGAGGCGGCCGAGCTCTCCGGCCACTTCGTCGACGTCGTGCACATCGTCGGCGGCGGTGTCCGCAACGAGCTGCTGTGCCAGCTGACCGCGGACGCGTGCGGGCTACCGGTGATCGCCGGCCCGGTGGAGGCGGCGGCGATCGGCAACGTGCTCGTGCAGGCGCGAGCGGCCGGCGCGGTAAGTGGCGGGCTCGCCGAGATGCGCTCGCTGAGCAGGCAGACACAGGAGGTGCGCCGGTACGAGCCGCGCGGTGATCGGTCGGCGTGGGCCGCGGTCGCGGCCCGCCTGCGGCGTTAGCTGCGCGGTTTCTTCGCGAAGAAGTTCTCGAGCTGTTGCACGATCGACGTGGTGACCTCGTCGACCGGTCGGCCCCCGTCGACGGTCACCAGCTCCCCGCGCTGGTCGAAGAACTCGAGCATCGGGCGGGTGCGCGTGTCGAACACATCGAGCCGGTGCTCTATGACGTTGCGGGTGTCGTCTGCGCCGCGCGCCCGGGCGAGCAGGCGGCGTACCAGCTCGTCGTGCGGAACGTCGAGGTTGACTGCAGTCTCGACCGCGAAGTCCGTGCCTTCCGCGTTGAGCTGCACGTGCTGTGCCTGGGTGAGCGTGCGCGGGAACCCGTCGAGGATGTAGCCGCCGCCTGCAGCCGCGCGTTGCACTGGGTCGCGCAGAACCGCTGCGACCAGCTCGTCGGGAACGAAGTCGCCCGCGTCGACGAGCGCCGCTGCCGCGCGTCCTTCTTCGGTCCCCTGAGCCATGTGGTCGCGTAGCAGCTGACCGCTGGAGATGTGCGGTACGCCGAAGTGCGCGGCGAGCAGTTTGGCCTGGGTTCCTTTGCCGGAGCCGGGCGCTCCGACGAGCAGCACGCGCATGTACGTGTCCTTCCACCGGTAGCTTGGGCTCGAGGGCCGGTCTGCCCAAGGTAAGGCCCAGATCGCGGCGGGAATGCCCGCCGCTGTGATCTTTGTGCCCTGGCCGGTCCGTACGGCGGGGTATGGTCGCCGGCGTGGCAAGGGCGACGTCGAAGCGAGACCAGGAACAGAGCAGGCTGGCACCCGAGGACTGGTGCCGCGCCGCGCTGACGTTGATGGCGACGTCCGGAGTCTCCGCGCTCTCGATCGAGCCGCTTGCCAGGCAGCTCGGCGTGACCAAAGGCAGCTTCTACTGGCATTTCGCGAATCGTCAGGCGTTGCTCGATGCGGCGATGACCCTGTGGGAGCAGGAAGAGACTACAGAGGTGATCGAGCACCTCGAGCGGCTACCGACCGCTGCCGAGCGATTGCGGATGCTGATGCAGCTCGCGTTCGCGGAGGAAGAGGGCGGCCGGTTGCTACTCGCGTTGTCGACCGCGGCTGACGATGCACAGGTTGCCCCGGTACTGGAACGGGTCACCGGGCGGCGCCTCGACTACCTGACCGGTCTGTTTCGCGAAATCGGACAGCCGAAGCCTCTTGCCAATCGCAATGCCATGCGCGCTTACGCCGAATATGTCGGGCTCTACCAGATCGCCGGTGCTGCCCCAGGTCGTCTGCTTCCGGCGCGTGAGCGCATCCGGCTCGTCGACGACCTCATCAATTCGCTTCTCGGCTGAAGCTCCGCTGGCGTGACGCAGCTCACGGCCCTCCGACTGGCGTCCTGGCCATACGGAAGCGTATGGTTCTCCCATACGGAAGCGTATGGAGGCAGCGATGAAGGTCTACAACGTCCACGAGCGCCACATCGAGGCGCCCGTAGAGACTGTGGGTGCGATGCTCGACACCCTGTCCAGCCCCGACGACGCAGTCTGGCCGGGCGAGCTGTGGCCGAAGATGGCGTTCGACCGCTCGCTGCAGGTGGGCGCGGTGGGTGGGCACGGCGACGTCGAGTACACGGTCGATGCATATGACCCCGGCCGGCGAGTCGTATTTCGCTTCGCCGATGGACTCGGACTCGTCGGCACTCACAAGCTGGAGGTCGAGCCCCAAGGTACGGCGACCCTCGTCCGGCACGTGCTCGAGGGGCACACGACGGGCTGGATGCGCCTGATGTGGCCGGCCGTTGTCCGGTGGGCGCACGACGCCGTGCTGGAGGATCTACTCGACAAAGTCGAGCGCGGCGCTACCGGTGAGGTACGCCGGCCGGCTCGCTGGTCCCCATGGGTCAGGATGCTGCGCCGAATGTTCATTGCCCTTGATGAGCGCAAGCGTCGAGCGGTCGCGACAGTCAGTCCGTAGCGAGCGCACGGCTGCCGAGCGATCAGGCGCGCAGGGCGTAGCCGACACCGGCGACCGCCACGAGGCCGTCGGCCAGCAATCCGCTCAGGGCGCGGGTGCGCTGCGCGTCGTCCGGCCACGTGGCCGTCAGCTCGGCAGCGGAAACCGGCGACTCGGTGGCGCGGAGCACCGCCATCAGGGCGCCGCGCGCCTGCCGGTCGGTGCCGGCCCAGCGCTGCGCGGGCGGTTGCGGGCCGTCGTACGCCGGCCGTCCGGCCAGTTGCCAGGCGCACCCGCCGGCGAGGGGGCAGTCGCCGCAGCGGGGCGCTCGTGCGGTGCACACCAGCGCGCCGAGTTCCATCACCGCAGCGGCGAAGACCGCGGCCGCCGCCGGAGCCGCCGGCACCCACGCCTCCATCGCATCGAGGTCGCGGCGCTCGCGCGGCGGCCCGGCCTGCGCCTGCCCGGCGACGCAGCGGGCGAGCACCCGGCGAACGTTCACGTCGACGACCGAATGCCGCTGGCCGAACGCGAACGACGCGACCGCGCGGGCGGTGTAAGAGCCGATGCCAGGCAGCTTGCGCAGCTGCTCCAGCTCGTCGGGTACAACGCCGCCGTACCGGCTGGTGACGACGACGGCGAGCTCGTGCAGGCGCAGGGCACGGCGCGGGTAGCCCAGCCGCCCCCACATGCGAACCGCATCCCCCACCGAATCGGCCGCCAAGGCCGCCGGGGTCGGCCACCTTCGCAGCCACGCGTCGTACACCGGCACGACTCGTGCGACCGGTGTCTGCTGCAGCATCACCTCGCTGACGACGACCGGCCAGGGCCCACGAGTACGTCGCCAGGGCAGGTCACGAGCGTTGGCGCTGTACCAATCCAGGACGATCTTCGTGGTCAAGGTCACGTTCCGGATGCTACGAGACAGATAACATCGCGAGCGTGGACGGCGACGTGCTCCTACACCCGCGCGGGCCGTTGCCGCCGTCTGTCTACTGGCGCCGCCGCATCACCGTCGTCGCCGGCGTGCTGCTTTTCCTGTACGTCCTGGGCTCGTGTGCATTCGGCGGTGACGGCAAGAAGACGCCTTCTTCTTCAGGCGTCGCCGCCAGCTCGGCACGCACCACCCCCGGCGCGAGCACGAGCCCGAAGCCGGCGGCCAGTTCGACCTCCAAGGCGGCGACCAGCGCATCGCCCAGCGCGACGGCTGCCGCCAACCCCTCGACGCCGTGTGCCAAAACCGCGATCAAGGTCACCGCCGCGGCGAACGCCGGGAGCTTCGCCGCGGGCGTCGAGCCCGAGCTGACGCTGACGGTGACCAACATCGGCAAGACGGCGTGTACTCGCGATCTCGGCCCCGCACAGACCGAGTTGCAAGTCACGTCCGGCCCGGATCGCATCTGGTCCAGTGACGACTGCGCTGCAAAGGCTGCCGCGAACCCGACTGTGCTCAAGCCCGAAGAGACCAAGACGTTCAAGGTCACTTGGAAGCGCACACGCTCCAAGCCGTGCGACGGCACCAAGCCCGCTGCTCAGCCGGGCAACTACCGCGTCTTCGGCCGGGTCGGCGACATCACCAGCGCTCCCGACGCCTTCCGGCTCGCCTGAGCCAGCTGACCCGGGCTCAAGGGGATCCCTCGACGGGTCGACCCTCCTTGGGTGAGTCCTGACTCCCACCTGAGCTCGGTCGCGCCCTCCGAGGGTGGGCGCGCGCCTGTGCCCGTCACCGTGCTGCTCGTCGACGAGTCCGCCTCGTCCCGGCGGCGGCTGCGGGGCGGTCTGCAGGCGACCGAGGAATTCGTCGTGGTGGGTGAGGCGCGCAGCTACCGCGAGGCGGTCGCGATGGTCGAGCGGCTGCGTCCCGCGACGGTGCTCATGCACCTGGACGCGCCCGTGTCGGACGGCCTGGAGGTCATCGAGCGGATCATGGCGACCCGGCCGACGCCGATCGTCGTCTACTCGAGCGGGGTCGGTTCGGACGGCGGCGGTAACGCGCTCGACGCGCTGTCGGCGGGGGCGATCGAAGTCGTCGCGCATCCCGACTGGGACGATCTCGACCGCAACCAGCGACATGTCACGGACCTGCGCCGGTTGCTCCGCGCGGCCTCCCGCATCAAGGTCATCACGCATCCTCGTGGCCGGCTGCGAACGCCTGTCCCTACTCAACCGTCTCTGGCCGCCGCGCCGCTTGCTGCCGGGATCGATCGTCCGGCGGTTGCCGAGGCGCACCGCGTCTCGGTCAGGCTGGTCGCCATCGGGGCGTCGACCGGTGGCCCGCAGGCTCTCGCCCAGGTGATCCGCGCACTCCCGGCCGACTTCGCGCCGGCCCTGCTGGTCGTGCAGCACATGGCCGATGGCTTCATCCCCGGCCTCGTCTCCTGGCTCGACTCGCTCTCGCCTTTGCCCGTCGAGGTCGCCGCGACGGGGAAGCAGCTGCGTGGCGGCGTCGTATCGGTGGCGCCGAGCGGGCAGAACATCATCGTCGGGCCCAACCTGCGGGTGACTCTCTGCGAGCCGGAGGAGCGGCAGTTCCACGTGCCCGGCATCGATCCCGCGTTCAAGAGCATCGCGGCGGCCCTGGGACCGGACGCGATCGGCGTACTCCTGACGGGGATGGGCCGGGACGGCGCCGCCGGACTCAAGGCGCTGCGCGAAGCCGGTTCGACCACCATCGGTCAGGACGAGGCGAGCAGCGCGGTCTACGGGATGCCCGCGGTGGCATGGACGCTCGGCGGCGTCGAGCACCAGCTACCGCTTTCGGATATCGGCCCCACAGTCGTGCGCCTGGTTCGAGGCGAGTCATGAAGCCCGCGCTGACCGACGCCGCATTTGCGCGGCTGCGCGACCTGCTCGCCGACAAGGCCGGGCTCGTCTTCGACGTCAGCCGCCGCGACTCACTCAGCTACGCCGTCGCGGAGCGAATGGCCGCGACCGGCACCGCGTCTGAGGACGAGTACGTCGCCGCCGTCGTCGAGCCGCGCGCCGCGGAACTGCAGGCGCTGATCGACGAGGTGACCATCCCCGAGACGTACTTCTTCCGGAACGCGCCGCAGTTCCGCGCACTGCGCCGGCACGTCGTCCCTGAGCTGATCAGTCACGCGGCCAAGAACGGGCGCCGGATCCGGGTTTGGAGCGCCGGCTGTTCCACCGGGGAGGAGGCATACAGCCTGGCGATCCTGCTGCGCGAGATGGTCCCGGCCGGCGACTGGGACATCAAAGTGATCGCCACCGACATCTCGACCAAGGCCTTGGCCGCCGCCTCCCGCGGAAGGTACGGCACCCGCTCGTTGGGGCCGGTTGACCAGCCGACCCTCGAACGCTGGTTCACCGCGGTCGGCGACGAGCACGAGGTCCGGCCCGAAGTCCGAGAGCTGGTCGAGTTCAGGCACCACAACCTCATCGCGGACGCACCGCCCCTGCCGCCCAACGGCGCCGACCTGGTCCTGTGCCGCAACGTCACCATCTACTTCGCTCGGGAGACGACGCGCGCCCTGATGAGCCGGCTGCACGCGACCCTGTGCTCCGGCGGCTACTTGTTCCTCGGTCACTCGGAGACGCTCTGGCAAGTCAGCGAGGACTTCCTGCTGGTCTCGCTCGGTGAGGCGTTCGTCTACCGCCGCGCGCTGCCTGGATCTGAGGCCGTCGGTGACAAGCGCACAGTGCTGCCCGACCGGCGTACGGCGCCGGACGATCCGCCCGCCGCGCGGCGCACCGTAGTCGCCGATCGTCGGGATGTCCCCGACAAGTCGGCCGGGCTGCGCCTGCCGATCCCGCGCGCGGAGTCGGCGGCCGCCGTACCGGCGGTTGCATCACTCGATGACGCCCGGGAAGCACTCAAGGCGGGCAACTACACCAAGGCAGCTACGGTGGCTGCGGAGATCACCGGCGCCGACCCACTGCGTGCCGACGCCTACACCGTGCGCGGGCTTGCGTTGACCAACCTTGGCCGCGACAAGGACGCGCTGGCTGAGCTGCGCAAGGCGGTGTACGTCGACCCGCGGGCAGGGTTCGCGCAGTTCCTGCTGGCTGGCACGCTCGCGCGCCTGGGCGACCCGATTGCGGCCGCGCGCGCCTACCGTGCGGCGGCGCGAACGCTGGGGCACAGTGCTGACGACCATGTCGCTGCCGAGATGGGCGGGCGCCGGGTCGACGAGCTGATCAATCTGTGCTGGCAACTCGCCGGCGGGAGGCCCTGACATGTCCGAACTCGTGACGTTCACCCTCGACGGCCAGAACTACGCGACCAGGGTCGACGACGTCCGTGAGGTCGTGCGGCTTCCCGAGCTGGCCATCCTGCCGGGCATCAAGGCCCCGGTCGTCGGCATCCTCGACCTGCGCGGTGTCAGCGTCCCGGTTATCGACATCCGCCGGTCGCCGGGCGCCGGCGGCGGTGACGTGCTGATCGTCGGGACCGGCGACGCGGCCGGTTTCGGGTTCACCTGCGAGCGCGGCACCGACGTGGCGACGCACTCGGGTTTCAAGGAGGAGGCTGTCGCCGGCGATTCGACGCTGGGCGCACTGCCGGCGTACGTCGAATCGGTGCTTCGCTCCGACGGCGGGCCGGTCTACCTCGTCGACGTACGCCGGATGGCGCAGGAGTACGCCGACGAACTCGCGTCAGACGTAGCGCTCGAGAATCGAGCTCTCCGCAAGCCGGGACAGGCCCTCGCGGACGCTCTTGGCGCGGGTCTCGCCGACGCCGTCGACCGCTTGTAGGTCGTCGATGTTGGCCGCGAGCAGTTTCTGCAGCGTGCCGAAGTGGTCGATGACCCGGTCGACGACGAGCCGCGGCAGCCGCGGCACCTTGGCCAGCAACCGGTAGCCGCGCGGCGAGCACGGCGCGTCGAGCACGTCGCCGCCCGTGGGGAAACCGACGACCTTCGCGAGCGCCGTCAGGTCGAGCAGCTCGCCCGGCGTGAGCTCATCGAGGTCGGCGAGCACGCCCTCGACCGGTCGACTGCGCTTCGTGGTAGGTGCGTAGTCGCGCACGATCAACTCGCGGTCCTGCTCCACGCCAGCCATCAGCTCGTCGAGCTGCAGGCTCAGCAGCCGGCCGTCGGTGCCAAGCTCGACGGTGTAGCCGACGATCTCGCGCGCGATGCGGCGCACCATCTCGATGCGCTGCAGCACGCTGACTGCATCCCTGACCGTGCCGAGGTCTTCAACTTCGAGCGCGGAGAGCGTTCCGGCGACCTCGTCGAGTCGGAGCTTGTAGCGCTCGAGCGTGGCGAGCGCCTGGTTTGCACGCGACAGGATCGCTGCGCTCTGGTCGAGCACGTAACGCCGGCCGTCGACGTACAGCGCGATGATCTGCATCGACTGGCTGACGGAGATCACCGGATAGCCAGTCTGCTTCGCGACCCGCTCGGCGGTGCGGTGCCGGGTGCCCGACTCTTCCGTGGGGATCGTGGGGTCGGGCACGAGGTGTACGGCGGCGCGCAGGATCTTGGTGGCCTCGTCGTTGAGGACGATCGCGCCGTCCATCTTGGCCAGCTCGCGCAGCCGCGTCGCGGAGAAGTCGACGTCGAGGACGAAGCCGCCGGTGCACAGGCCCTCGACCTGCTTGTTGTAGCCGAGCACGATCAGGCCGCCGGTGTTGCCGCGCAGGATGCGCTCGAGGCCGTCCCGCAGCGCGGTGCCCGGAGCAGCCGCTGCGAGAGTTGCGAGCAGCTGGTCGTCGCGCTCCGGGCTGGCCACCGTGCTCCTTGTCGTGCCGACAGCGCGCAACGGAGCGGATCCCCGTGGCGTTGGCAGCGAGTCTAGAAGCGGATCGGCAGTCATTACGTCCTAAGACGTTTCTAAGGGCGGTTTCGTTGCATCCGGCATGAACCTTATTGACTATTGGCGCATTCGCGTGGACATCGGGCCGCATGACGCGCCGGCGGCACGCGCCGAGGTCAGGTTGCCCTTGTAGTTGAACACCTGTGGTCAGGTCTCAGGTGCGCAGTGTCGTCGCCACCGCGAGCAGCGCGCCGCGGAGGTCCTCGACCTCGATCACCTGCATGCCGCGGGGTGCGCGCCCGGAGTCGATCGGAACGAGTGCGCGGGTGAATCCGAGCCGGGCGGCCTCCGCCAGCCGGCGCTCCGCGCCACTCACCCGGCGGACCTCGCCGGCCAGGCCGACCTCGCCGATAGCGACGAGACCAGGCGGCAGCGGGTTGTCTCGGGCGGCGCTCGCGACCGCGAGGGCGATCGCG
>JBKJZO010000140.1:0-2310 GCA_046715235.1 Mycobacteriales bacterium | reverse complement strand
CGGCACGCTCGACGAGCTGTTCGAGGCGCTGACGCTCGTGCAAACGCGGAAGGTCACGCAGTTCCCGGTGATCCTCTACAACAGCGCTTACTGGACCGGGCTGTTCGACTGGATCCGCGGCCCGATGCTCGAGACCGAACGCATCTCCGCGCACGACCTCGACCTCGTGCACATCACCGACGACGTCGACGAGATCGTTCGACTCATCGTGGAGGCGGATGATGCGCGGCGCCGCGGGAGTTCGTAACCCGTGGCCGTCATCTGCGTGTTCTGCGCATCCAGCGAACTGATCTCGCGCCACTACATCGAGTTGGCGGCTGACCTCGGCACGGAGCTGGCGGCCCGCGGGCATTCGCTGGTCTCAGGTGGGGGCAGCGTATCGATGATGGGTGCGGTGGCCCGGGCGGTACGCGCGGCCGGCGGCCACACGATCGGCGTGATCCCGCGGGTGCTGTTCGATCGCGAGATCGCCGACCACGACGCCGACGAGCTCGTCGTGGTCGACACGATGCGCGAACGCAAGGCGATCATGGACACCCGCTGCGATGCGTTCATCGCGATGCCGGGCGGACTGGGCACGCTCGAGGAGCTGTTCGAGATCTGGACGGCACGAACTCTCGGCCTGCACGACAAGCCGATCGTCGTGCTCGATCCCGAGGGATTGTTCGAGCAGCTGCGTGGGCAGTTCGACACGCTCGTCGCACAGCACTTCGCCAGGCCTGAGGTGCTCGAGGCGATCGTGTGGGCGAGTACGCCGGCCGACGCCGTACTCCTGGCTGAGGGCTCGGGCCACCGGCCGCCGCCGGACGAAGGCGAGCTGCTCGAAGCCGAGCCGTAGAAGTTCGCCGGGGTTGCGGGCGTTTGTCGCGTCGGCGTTGGCCCCCGTTCACCCGCAGATGTGACTCTCGCGGCGTCTTGACCTCTCCCGAGAGGACGCGCTGTGGCGCTCTCCCGTCGTGACTTCGTGGCTCGCAGCGGCAAGGTCGGTTTCGGCATCGCCCTCGCCGGCAGCGTCGACACACTTCTCGGGGCCGGACCAGCGCTCGGCGCCACCGACGTCCGCACCGGCTACGGCCCGCTCGTACCCGACCCCGCCGGGCTGCTCGATCTCCCGCGCGGCTTCCGCTACAAGGTCGTCTCGCGTGAGGGCCTTCCGCTACCCGATGGCGGCATCGTGCCAGGCGCCTTCGATGGGATGGCGACGTTCGCCGGAGGGCGTGACTCGACGTTCCTCGTGCGCAACCACGAACAGGGCGCTACTGCTGACTGGCCGGCTGTCGCCGCGCCGTCGCACACGTTCAACCCCGCGGCCAAGGGCGGTACGACGACGCTCAGGGTCGACCACCGCGGCGGTCTGCTCGACGAGTACGTGAGTCTTGCCGGTACGTCGCGCAACTGCGCCGGCGGCCGGACCCCGTGGAACACCTGGATCACGTGCGAGGAAACCGAAGCGAGCATCGGCGGCATCGCGCACGGCTGGAACTTCGAGGTCGACCCGCACGACAACGATAAGAACGCCTTGCCGACTCCGCTGAGGGCGATGGGCCGCTTTGCGCACGAGGCGATCGCGGTCGATCCGCGCACGGGCGTCGTCTACGAGACCGAGGACGCGACCGGACCGTTCGGTCTCATCTACCGCTTCTCACCCAACAACCCGCTCGGTGGCTACGGCAGCTTGCGCGCCGGTGGGGCACTCGAAGCGATGCACGTCGCCGGCGTACCCGACCTGTCGAGCGCGCAGACGATCGGCGCGACGTACCGGGTGTCGTGGGTTGCCATCCCCGACCCGCTCGCGACTTCAGTGCCGACGCGCAAGCAGCGCACTGTCGTCTCGCGCAGCCAGAAGCTCGAAGGCGCCTGGTGGGGGGACGACGCGTGCTACTTCGTGGCGAGCTTCGCGCGTACGACGAGCGGCGCCGCGGCGAATCACGACGGGCAGGTATGGCGCTACGACCCGCGCTGCAATGAGCTCACGCTCGTCCTCGTCTTCACCGGTGGTGGGATCTTCGACAGCCCCGACAACATCACCGTCTCGCCGTGGGGTGGCGTGATGCTCTGCGAGGACGGCGACGGCGAGCAGTACGTCGTCGGTGCGACCGAGCACGGCACGGCGTACGCCTTCGCCCGCAATGCGCTGGGCGACAGTGAGTTCGCAGGAGCGACGTTCAGCCGGGACGGCAAGACGATGTTCGTCAACATCCAGTCGCCCGGCATCACGTTCGCAGTGCAGGGTCCGTGGAAGCGGCACTCGCGCAGCTAGACCACCTGTAGGGGGGACTCGTGCGGCTCACGCGCGGCTATCACCGCGCG
>JBKJZO010000139.1:0-13383 GCA_046715235.1 Mycobacteriales bacterium | reverse complement strand
TCGAGCTGCAGAAGCTCGGCGTCGCGAAGATCTTCACGCCGGGCGCCAGCACCACCGAGATCATCGAATGGGTCAAGGCCAACCTGGGCGACAAGTCCGTGACGCCTGCTTGACCGCCCTGCCCTCCCAGCGCGACCTGTTCGACATACCGGACGACATCGCCTACCTGAACTGTTCCTACATGTCGCCGCAGCTGCGCTCGGTCACCGAGGCAGGGCTGGAAGCCGTGCGCGGCAAGGCCACTCCGTGGGCCGTCACCGCCGCTGACTTCTTCACTGGCGTCGAGGAGCTGCGCGCCCAATTCGCCGCCCTCATCGGAGTCGCGACGGACTGCATCGCGTTGGTTCCCGCTGTCAGCTATGGCATCGCTACGGCGGTCGCCAACATCAAGATCGGGCCCGACCGCACCGTCGTCGTACTCGCCGAGCAGTTTCCGAGCAACGTCTACCCGTGGCGCGCGGCGACTCAGGCGCAGGGCGGCGAGGTGCTCACCGTCGCGCGACCTGATGACGGCGACTGGACTCCGACCTCGCCGCTGTTGGACGCGCCGCGCGTGCGGTTGGTGCCACCTTCGTCATCGACGCGAGCCAGTCGCTGGGCGCGATGCCGCTCGACATCGCCGCCGTGCGGCCCGACTACCTCGTCGCCGTGGGCTACAAGTGGCTGCTCGGGCCGTTCAGTCTGGGTTATCTGTACGTCGACCCGTCCCGTCTCGACGGGCAACCGCTTGAGCAAAACTGGATCGCGCGATCGGGCAGCGAGGATTTCGCCCGCCTCGTCGACTACCGCGACGACGTAACGCCCGGCGCGCAGCGGTTCGACGTCGGCGAGCGCAGCAACTTCGCTCTCGTGCCGATGGCGACTGCCGCCATCAGGCAGCTGCGGGCATGGGGGGTCGAGGCCATCGCCGACGCGGTCCGCAAACACACCGACGCCATCGCAGTCGGCGCCGCCGAGCTCGGCTACACGTCCGCCCCGCCGTCGCTGCGCGGACCGCACATGATCGGACTACGCCGCGCCGGCGGCGTACCGGCTGATCTTGCGGCGCGGCTCGCCGACCAGCGCGTATACGTGAGCCTGCGCGGCGACTCGATCCGCGTCTCGCCGCACTTGCACACG
Source organism: Mycobacteriales bacterium (assembly GCA_046715235.1). GTDB lineage: Bacteria > Actinomycetota > Actinomycetes > BP-191 > BP-191 > JBKJZO01. The sequence continues at coordinate 12,264 of JBKJZO010000139.1, read as the reverse complement.
ACGCCCAAAGACATCGCCCGCCTACTAACCGCCCTCTCCTAACGGCCAACGCCCGCCTGCTGTCCGCCCTGATCTGACGGTTTGGGTCCCGAGGTCTGCGCAAAGCCGCGGAGCAGGAGACCCGAACCGGTCGGTAGCTGGTCACTTTCGCAGGACGGCGTCCACAGATCGCCTGCGTGCCCGCCAGAGCAAGCCCAGTGCCGCCATCGTTTTCGCATGCACATCGAGCCCGCGTTGGCGAAGCTGCTGGCGCAGCAGGACGGAGTGGTCGCGCGGTGGCAGGTGCTCGACCCTGCGACCAGGGCCCGGATTGACCGCCGGCTCGCATCGAGACGGTGGCAGTCGCCGTACGACGGCGTCTACGTCGCGCATTCGGGGCCACCTACGACGATGCAGCGCAGGTGGGCCGGGCTTCTGGCGGCGGGCCGCGGCGCCGCACTTGCCGGCCTGACGGTCCTGCAGTTGGCCGAGGTGACGGGCATCGACTCCGACCTGGTGCACGTCGCGGTGCCGCACAAGCGCCATGGGCCGAAGCTTCCCGGCGTCGACATCACCCGCGTCCGCCACTTCGACCGTTACGTGCATCCGGCCCGGTCGCTGCCGCAGCTGCGGCTGGCCTATTTGCGCGCTCAGCTCGGCTGCGCGGGCGCGGATAGAGGACGACGCGCACGCACTCCTGGCGGCAGTCGTTCAACAGGGCCGGATACGCGTGCGCGACCTCGACGATGAGCTCGCCGAGCTACCCAAACTTCCACGCCGGGCGATGATCAAGGAGACGCTGCTCGACCTCGCCGACGGGGCGCAGTCGGTCAATGAGATAGCCATGCTGAAGCTCGTACGCCGGGCCGGTCTGCCGGTGCCGAAGCTGCAGATCCCTGTGGCCACCGAACGCCGCGGCGCCTACATCGACGGCGGCTGGCCCGATTACGACGTGTGGTTCGAGATCGACGGCGAGCTGCACCGGGAGGCGGCCACGTGGGCCGACGACCTCGACCGGGGCAACGAGCTCGCGATCGATCAGGGCGGCACGCGCTTGCGCTGGTCGGGCTACGTCGTACGGCGGCGGCCCGAGCGAGTCATCGACCAGGCGGTCCGCGCCTTGCGCAAGCATGGCTGGACTGGCTCGTCAGGTCGTGGTGACCGGTTCGGGTCCCCAGCTCCCCGGCAGACCGCGGAGCTGGAGACCCGAACCCCCTGCTAGCGGTTTTCGCGGTACGGCGGCCGCTCGTTAGTCTCGACGGGCCCAGCAGCCGCTCGCCGGATGAGGACAACCGTGGACCTGTTCGAGTACCAAGCCAAGGCCGTGTTCGCGGAGCACGGCATCCCCGTGCCGACCGGCAAGGTTGCTGAAACGGCGGACGAAGCGAAGGCCATCGCGGCCGAACTCGGCGGTCGGGTGGTCGTGAAGTCCCAGGTCAAGACCGGTGGCCGCGGCAAGGCCGGTGGCATCAAGGTTGCCGACGACCCGGACGACGCGCGCGCGAAGGCCGAGCAGATCCTCGGCATGGACATCAAGGGTCACACCGTTAAGCGGGTGCTCATCGAAGAGGCGAGCAACATCGCGAAGGAGTACTACTTCTCGATCCTGCTCGACCGCGCCAACCGCACCTACCTCGTGATGGCCTCCGCCGAAGGCGGCATGGACATCGAGGAAGTCGCGCGCACCAAGCCGGAGGCCCTGCTCAAGGAGCCGGTCTCGCCGCTCATCGGCATCTCACGCAACGACGCTCTCGACATCGCGCAGCGCGCGAACTTCGACGCGGCCGCGATCGATGGGGCGGCCGACATCATCGAAAGGCTGTGGAAGGTCTTCGAAGCCAGCGACGCGACACTCGTCGAGGTCAACCCGATGATCCTCACCGCGGAGGGCAAGGTCGTCGCTCTCGACGGCAAGGTCACCGTCGATGACAACGCGCTCTACCGCCTGCCCGCGCTCGCGGCGCTCGAGGACAAGAGCGCCGACGACCCGCTCGAGCGGCTCGCCAAGGAAAAGGACCTCAACTACGTCAAGCTCGACGGCGAGGTCGGCATCATCGGCAACGGCGCCGGTCTGGTGATGAGCACCCTCGACGTCGTCGCGTACGCCGGCGAACGGCACGGCGGCGTTCGCCCGGCCAACTTCCTCGACATCGGCGGCGGCGCGTCGGCGCAGGTGATGGCCGACGGCCTGTCGATCGTCCTCGGCGACGCGAGCGTCAAGAGCGTGTTCATCAACATTTTCGGCGGCATCACGCAGTGCGACGCGGTCGCCAACGGTGTGGTGCAGGCGATGGGCATGCTCGGCGAAGTCGCGAAGCCGATCGTCATCAGACTCGACGGCAACAAGGCCGTGGAGGGCCGACGCATCCTGGCGGATGCCGCGCTGCCCGGCGTACGAGAGATCGAGACCATGGACGGCGCCGCGCAGCTCGCGGCCGAACTCGCCGCCGCGGCGAAGTAGAGGGCGGCACCCAGATGGCAATCTTCGTCAACGACACCACGCGTGTTCTCGTCCAAGGCATCACCGGCTCAGAGGGCACGAAGCACACCCGCCGGATGGTCGCCGCGGGAACCAACATCGTTGCGGGCGTGACACCGGGCAAGGGCGGCCAGAACGTCGACGGTATTCCGGTCTTCAACTCTGTCGCGGAGGCCGTCAAGGAAACCGAGGCCAACGCCGCGGTCATCTTCGTCCCACCGAAGTTCGCCAAGGCTGCGGTCATCGAGACGATCGATGCGTCGCTGCCGCTTGCCGTCGTCATCACCGAAGGCATCCCGGTGCACGACTCCGCAGCCTTCTGGGCGCACGCAGTCGCGACGGGCAATCGCACCAGGATCGTCGGGCCCAACTGCCCCGGCGTCGCATCACCGGGGCGCGCCAACCTCGGCATCATCCCCGCCGACATCACGACGCGCGGCCGCATCGGCTTGGTCAGCAAGAGCGGCACGCTGACCTACCAGATGATGTACGAGCTGCGCGACATCGGGTTCTCTACCTGCGTCGGCATCGGCGGTGACCCGATCATCGGTACGACGCATATCGACTGCCTGCAGGCCTTCCAGGACGACGACGAGACCGACGCGATCGTGATGATCGGTGAGATCGGCGGCGACGCCGAGGAGCGCGCGGCGGCCTACATCGTCGACAACGTGACCAAGCCCGTCGTCGGATACATCGCCGGCTTCACCGCGCCCGAGGGCAAGACGATGGGCCACGCCGGCGCCATCGTCTCCGGCTCATCGGGTACGGCGGAGGCCAAGAAGGAGGCGCTGGAAAAGGTCGGTGTGCGGGTCGGGAAAACCCCGAGCGAGGCAGCCCGCCTGATGGCCGACATCATGCGGTCGCTCTAGCCGACTCACCGCGCCTGGCCCGGGCCAGGCGGGTCGTTGTATTTGCTGCCGCCTGGCAGCATTCTGATCAAGAGATTGTGTTGCTTGTGATGTCAGGAGGACTGCAGTGGTCGAGTTCGATGCGAAGAGGGTTTCGCCGATTGATTGGGGTGTCATCGGCGGCGGCGCACTCGCGTTGCTGTCCTTGTTCTTCCCATGGTGGGGAGTGCAGGCATCGGTCGGCGGTATCGGCGGCAATGCCAGCCGAAACGGCTGGGGGGTCGGCATGGGCGCCTGGTTCGGCGCATTGCTCGTCGCCTCAGCCGGCGCCATCATCTTGATGAGGTATCTCGGGAAGCAAGTACCGGCACTCCCGATCGGCGAGAACACACTCGTCGCGGCACTAGCGGGTCTCGGCGCTCTGTTGATCCTGCTGCGCGTGTTCACCTTCGATACGGCCGACCTGGGAGTCGTCGAGTACGGCCGCAAGATCGGCGCGTGGATCGGATTGCTCGCGGCACTGGTCGCTACGGGCGCGGCCATCAAGCGCTTGATGGCCTCCGGCGAGAAGCCCGCTTGGGACTCGTCGAAGATGCCCGGGGGAGCCGCGGCGGCTTCGTCACCGGGCAGCTACGCCCCGCCGCCCCCGGCCGCCGCCGTCTACCCGCCGCCCCCCCCGGCCACCAGCGACGACCCGCCGCCACCGCCTCCTGCCACGGCGCCCGATGCCAGCCACGATCACGATCCCGACCACGATCACGATCACGATCACGACATGAACGGACACGACCACCCGCACTGAGACAGCCCGTGGACATCGGCGGCCGGTCCGTTCTCGGGCCGGCCGTCTGTCGCCAGCGGTTCGGCGTGCCCTCACGGGCAACATGGCACGCCCGTGACACAGTCGGCTGGTGACGCAGACCACGATCCGGACGCCTGTCACGGCGCCCCGGCGCGCCAGGCCGGCCCGGCACCGTGGCTCGGTCGTCGTCTCAGGATGCTTGTCCGCACTGACGGCTATCGCTTTGGGTTTGCTCCTCTGCCTGACCCTCGTACTGATCGGCTGGGCCACTGACGCGCAGTCCAGTGGCACGGCATTGACGCTGGTCAGGTCGGCCGGGCAGTTGTGGCTGCTCGCGCACCGAACGCCGCTGGAGATTCCCGGCGGCCACTTGGTGATCGCCCCGATAGGTCTGACGGTCGCCCTGCTCGTTCTGCTGGCGCGGTCGGCCGCAGCCTCGATCCATCGCACCCGGGCGCGCACCCGGCGCGACGCGCTGGTCGCAGCCCTCGCTGTCGCGCCGCCGTACGCGCTTCTGGCGACGGTCGTCGCCGCAGCGTCGCGTACGCCGACCGTGCGGCCGCAGACGTCGGCGGCGCTCGGCACGGCACTCGTCCTCGGGTCCATCGCGGCGGTGGCGGGCGCGTTCGCCGCACAGGGTTGGGCGGCGAGCACAGCGGGGCTGCGGCGCGAAGTCGAAGCCGTCATCAGGGCGACCGCAGCCGCAGTGGCTGCGCTCGTCTGTGCCGGCGCGCTGCTGCTCGCCGTCTCGTTCGGTTCCGATGCGGCGACCGCGAGTGAGCTCTCGCGCACCATCGCCCGCGGCGCCCCGTCCGGTTTCGCGCTCCTGCTCGCCCAGGTCGCGCTGGTGCCGAACGCCGTCATCTGGGGGTCGGCGTACGTCGTCGGTTCCGGTTTCGCGGTAGGCGTCGGCACCCACGTCGACCCGGCCGGTAGCAGCCTGGGCGCGGTGCCCTCGCTCCCGCTCCTCGCCGCCCTTCCCGAACGCGGCGGCGCGGCGCCGCTGCAGGGGCTCGTGTTGATTGCGGCGGTCGCGGCCGCCGGCGTGGTGACGGCTCTGGTTTTGGCCAGGCAGCTACGCGGCATCGCACCGCACGTCGTGTCGGCGTACCTGCTGGCCGTTGCCGTCGCGACCGGAATCGTGATGGCGGCGCTGTGCTGGCTGGCGAGCGGCTCCGCGCCGGGACGGCTCGCGACACTCGGACCTTCACCGCTGCAGACCGCGGCGGCGGTCACGCAGTGGATCGCACTCGCCGGCGTCCCGGCCGCGTGGCTCGCGGCCTGGCGCGCTCAGCGATCGGCTGCCGCCGCTACAGCCCCAGCCGAGTGATCCAGTACTTGGTCGTCGGTGTGGGCGGCGGGCCAAACCTCGCGTTGACCACGTAGAAACTGCCTGCCGCGATCGTGCCCGTGCTCGGCACGTCGAGAGGCGGGTCGGCGGTCAGCGTCCGCAGCACGTGGCCGGTCTCGAAACGACGGCTGAGCTGTACGACGACGACGGCGTTGGGTGCGCCGCGCGTGACGTAGAGAGTCCGGCCACGCAACGTGAGCCCGTCACCGCTGTCGAGAGCGCCGCCGGTCAGTGGGATCACCCTGGCCGCGCCGGTGGTCGGATTGACCGTAAACAGCTGCTTCGAGGCCGAGTTGACGACGATCAGCTTGCGGCCGTCCTTCGAGGCGACGATGCCGTTGTTGTTGAACTGACCGGGGACGAAGGCGAGGGTGCCGGTGAGCGGCAGCGCCACGACCTCCGAAACCGGCGGGAGTCCTCCGTGCCTGCCCAGCGGTATGACGACGAGCCGCTGCACTTGGGAGTCCGTGACGTAGACAGCCTTCTTCGTGACGACAAGGTCGTTGAGGAAGCCTGCACCGCCGATGTCGTAGCGCTTGAGCTTGGTGCCCGTGGGCGCGTCGTACACGGACACGGAGTCCGTCGCACCGCCCGCGACCCAGATCCGGTCGGAGCGTTTTTCGTAGTCGAGCCCGACCGCGACCCGGTCGGAGGCTCCCTCGGCGAAGATCGAGCCCTGGCCGGTCTTCACGTTGCCGCGCCAGATCGCGCCGTTGGCCAGTGATCCGACGTAAACGGTCGCCCCCCGGCCGGTGGTGATGCCCTCCGGCTGGAACCCGTCCGGCAGGTTGATCTGGACCGGGAAAGTGTCCTGGGCCATCGCCTCGGGAGCGCCAGTGACCACCGTGAACATCGCGAGAGCGCTGACCATCGCCAATCTGCGTGGGCCGCGCCGGACCGTGGGAAGCATGTCGGGGTCCTCTCCGTACCGGTCGCGGCTGGAGGGTCCGCCGCGCATTTCACCTGGTTTGAAGCTATACCGACGGATTCGTGCCCAGGAACCCTGCGGTCGGCAGGTGGGGGTCCGAACATCCGCACCGGGTAGGGTGGCCGGCGCGCCCCCGCCCGGCTACGGCGCCCCTCCACCGGGCTATGGTCAGCCGCCTTGGGGGTATGGCCCGCCCGGTTACTACGTGCCCCCCGGGTACGGTCCGCCTGCCTACTACGGCTACCGACCTACCAACAGCAAAGCTGGCTGGGCGCTCGGACTCGGCATCGCGGCGTACTTCCTGTGTCCGCTGACCAGCATCGCGGCAATCATCATCGGCGGCCAGGCGAAGGAGGAGATACGCCGCACTGGCGAGTCCGGTGAAGGGATGGCCACCGCGGGCGTCGTGCTCGGTTGGATCGGCTGTGGCCTGATGTTCTTGGGCCTGGCGATCTTCGTCATTGCCGTGATCGCCGCGAGTAACGCACCTGCCTGAGCCGGCTCGACTGTCAGCTCACGAGCGAGAACCGCGCGAGTTGCCACAGCTCCGAGAGCGCAAGGGCCCCGCAGATCGCGAGCAGTTGTCTTCGTCCGGCGGGCAGTCGGATGCGCGTCAGAACGAGCAGAGGCGCGAGTACGACGACGATGGCGGCCACGATGGCGACCGGATTGGCGGCCAACCCGGCGCCGAGATCGAACCGGGCCACTGAGATGGCCGCCGTCGTACCGCCGCAGAACGGGCACGGGATCCCGGTGATCTCCCGCAGCGGGCAGACGAAGAGTCGGTGCTGCGAATCCATGGTCTGAGCGAACGCGAGCACTGCCGCGGAGCCGCCCAGGACGGCTGCTCGCAGCGAACTGCGGCCAACGGCGCCCCGCCAGGCCCGCAGCGAGATGTCGCGCGGGCTCACTGCTGCGGCCGCGGGCATGGCTCGATGGTTCGCGCACGGGTCGCAGAGGTCAAGCGCATGTGAAAGGGCCGCACAGGGCCGTGTCCAACCGGCAACGCCGCGCACTGACGCGCAGGCACCTGTTCATGGTGGAATGCGTCTCAACCGTACGACGCGGCACGCTGGCCGCCGAGATAAGGGGCGCGCATGACCGATCCAACGCAGCCGGGCTCCGGCGAGCCGGACGACCAACCGCCGGCGCCACAGCCGGGTTACGGGGCTCCGCCGCCGCCCGAGTACGGCGCACCGCCGCCGGGCACGCAACCGTCTCCGCCGCCGGGGTACGGCGCACCCCCTCCGGGCTATCAGCCACCCCCGCCGCCGGACCAGCCGTTCGGCCAGCAGCCGGGCTATGGGCAACCGGAGGGCTACGGCCAGCCGGGTTACGGCGCCCCGCAGTACGGCGGGTACGGCGGCGCGCCGTACAAGGGACAGCAGCTCGGCCTGCCGCCACAGGGACCGAACTCCCTCGCCTCACAGTGGATGCGCCTGCTAGCGCGCATCATCGACTGGCTCATCCTGCTGATCCCGACCGGAATTCTTGTCAGGATCATCACTGGCGAGAACTACGCGGGCATGACTTCAGCGGAATACTCCGGGAAGGTGTTCCTGGGGACGCTGATCTCGGTAATCGTCGGCGGCGCGTACGAGATCTATTTCCTGACGTCGCGCGGCGCGACCTTAGGAAAGGGTTGGCTCGGCATTCGGGTCGCGCAGATCTCTGACGGTCAGAAGCCTGTTATGCAGACGGCTGTCGTTCGTTCGGCGGTCGGCTCTGTCCCGGGGCTAGCGGGGTTCATCGGCGGTGTCTTCCAGTTAGTCAACTGGGCTTGGTGCCTTTGGGATCCCAACCGCCAGTGCCTGCACGACAAGGCCGCCAAGACGGTGGTTGTCAGCACCAAGTAGTGGCTTTTCGCTCAAGGGCCGTCGCGAGCGGCGGCCCTTGAGCTGCTACCTCTGGACGGCGTCCTCGAACTGGTTCTGGCAGGCGGTCACTTCGGCTGTGGTGTTGGCGCTCGCCAGGCAGTCGGCGAGGTTGTTGAACTCGGTCTTGTTGTTGCTCCAGAAGCTCGCGCCCGCGACGACAACCGCGGCCGAGATCAGGAACGAGACGACACCGAGCGCGATGCCGCTGACGGCTGCGCCCCTATTCGTGGCTTCGCGCCTGTTGAAGCGGCCCACACCGATCGCACCGCAGACGATCGCGACCAGACCGACCAGGCCGCCGACGATCAGCCACGAGGTCAGCAGTCCGATGACCCCGAGCACGAGCGCCGCGGTCCCTGCGCCGTTGCGGGTCATCGCCGGGTAGCGGCCCTGCACGACGGGCTCGCCGCCGTACGCGCCGCTGTCGGGAGGTGCCTCGTAGACGCTGCGAGTGTCGTCGTATCCCCGCGTGATGTGCGGCGGGTCGTTCGACCTCTTCGACATCTCAACCTCCTGCGTTGGGGCTGTTTCTCCCTTTATGCCCCATCCGGGAGCTCGCACGCGGTCCAGTAATCTGTTCTTCCACCCACTTCTGGAGGCCCCGCTGACCGCGCGACTGGTCCTGCTCGTTTCCGGCGAGGGCTCCAATCTGCAGGCGCTGATCGACGCGACGGGTGACCCGGCGTACGGCGGCCAGATCGTCGCGGTGGGTGCCGACCGGCCCGCGATCCGCGGTTTGGAACGTGCTACGGCTGCGGGCATCCCGACGTTCGTGGTCTCGCTGGCCGATTGCGCTGACCGCGACGAGTTCGACCGGCGTACGGCGGACGCGATTGCCGAGTTCGCACCCGATCTGGTCGTGCTCGCGGGCTACATGAAGATCCTGGCCGGTTGGGTCGTCGCGAAGTGGCCCACGATAAACACGCACCCCGCGCTGCTGCCAGCGTTCCCTGGCGCTCACGGCGTCCGCGACGCGCTGGCGCACGGCGTCAAGGTCACCGGCGTGACGGTGCATGTCGTCGACGAGGGGCTCGACTCAGGGCCGATCGTCGCTCAGGCCGCCGTCGACGTACTCGACGGAGATGACGAAGCCTCGTTGCATGAACGCATCAAGACCATCGAGCGGGAGTTGCTCGTCGACGTCGTCGGGCGCATCGCGCGCAACGGTTTTCACATGGATGGACGAAAGGTGACTTTGCTGTGACGGTCCGCCCGATCAAGCGCGCGCTGGTCAGCGTCTACGACAAGACCGGCCTCGAGGACCTAGCGCGCGCGCTGCACGACGCCGGTGTCGAGATCGTGTCGACCGGGTCGACGGCGTCGACGATCGAGAAGCTCGGCATCCCCGTCACCGCGGTCAGCGACGTCACCGGATTTCCCGAATGCCTCGACGGGCGCGTCAAGACGCTGCACCCGCACGTACACGCGGGCATCCTGGCCGACCTGCGGCTCGACGATCACCGGGAGCAGCTGGAGCGACTCGGGGTCGCCCCCTTCGAGCTGGTTGTGGTCAACCTCTACCCCTTCACCGCGACTGTGGCCTCCGGCGCTGAGCCGGACGAGTGCGTGGAGCAGATCGACATCGGCGGGCCGACCATGGTGCGCGCGGCGGCCAAGAACCACCCGTCGGTCGCCGTTGTGACGTCGCCGTCGCAGTACGCCGACGTCCTGGCCGCTTTGCCCGCCGGCGGTTTCGACTTCGACGCCCGTCGCCTCCTTGCGGCAGCCGCCTTTGCGCACACGGCGTCGTACGACGTCGCCGTAGCCAACTGGTTCGCCGCGAGCTACGCACGGCCTGACGATGAGTTCTTCCCCGCGACCGCCGGCGAGACTTTCGTGCGCGCCGACGTACTCCGTTACGGCGAGAACCCCCACCAGCTCGCCGCGCTCTACGTCGAGGACGGCGCCGAGCCCGGACTCGCGCATGCCGAGCAGCTGCACGGCAAGCAGATGTCCTACAACAACTACGTCGACACCGACGCGGCGCGGCGCGCGGCGTACGACTTCTCCGAGCCGACCGTCGCGATCATCAAGCACGCCAACCCGTGCGGCATCGCGTCCGCCGCCGATATCGCCGAGGCGCACCGCAACGCCCATGCCTGCGATCCGGTGTCGGCGTTCGGCGGGGTGATCGCGACCAACCGCCCTGTGTCCGTCGCAATGGCCGAGCAGGTGGCCGAGATCTTCACCGAGGTCGTCGTCGCGCCGGCGTACGACGACGGTGCGGTCGACGTACTCGCGCGCAAGCCGTCGATCCGCGTCCTTCGCGTCGAGCCGCCGGCCAATACCTCGCGCGTCGAGCAGCGCGCCATCACCGGCGGAGTGCTGGTGCAGACGCGTGACCTGATCGACGCGCCCGGCGACGACCCCGCGAATTGGACCTTGCAGACCGGCGCGCCCGCCGATGCCCAGACCCTCGCCTCTCTCGAATTCGCCTGGCGCGCCTGCCGATCCGTGAAGTCCAACGCGATCCTGATCGCTGCCGGACGCGCGACCGTCGGCGTCGGCATGGGGCAGGTCAACCGGGTCGACGCAGCGAGGCTCGCCGTCTCGCGGGCAGGTGATCGCGCGCAAGGGGCGGTCGCCGCAAGCGACGCGTTCTTTCCCTTCCCCGACGGACTCGAGGTACTCGCGGAGGCCGGCGTACGCGCGGTCGTCGAGCCTGGTGGGTCGGTACGCGACCCCGAAGTCATCGCCGCCGCCGAGGCAGCCGGCATCACGCTCTACTTCACCGGCACCCGCCACTTCTTCCACTGATGGCCGGTTACGGCGATTGAGTCACCCGTCTGTCCCCCGAGACGATCAAGTTGTTTAAGTGTCGACGCGATTCCCCGCCTAAATATCGGCCAGACTTCGACAACTTGATCATCTGACGCGCGTGGTGGGCTCGCGCGGGGGTGGCCGGAGGGCGTGAGAGACTGCCGCGCATGACGGCACAGATCCTCGACGGCAAGGCGACGTCCGCGGCGATCCGCTCCGAGCTGAAGCTTCGCGTCGCGGCGCTGCAGGAGCGTGGCATCACCCCCGGGCTCGCCACGGTTCTCGTTGGCGACGACCCGGGCAGCCAGTCGTACGTCGCCGGCAAGCACCGCGCGTGCGCCGAGGTCGGCATCGCCTCGATCCGCCACGACCTGCCGGCGACCGCGACTCAGCGAGAGGTCGAGAGCGTCGTCGACGAGCTCAATGCCAAACCCGCCTGCACCGGCTATATCGTGCAGCTGCCTCTCCCGAAAGGCCTCGACGCCAACGCGGTCCTCGAGCGCATGGACCCGGCCAAGGACGCGGACGGCCTGCACCCGGTCAACCTGGGCCGCCTCGTTCTGGGGCAACCCGGCCCACTGCCCTGCACGCCCCGGGGCATCATCGAGCTGCTGACGCGGTACGGCGTCGAGATCGCGGGCGCGCAGGTGTGCGTCGTCGGCCGAGGCGTCACGGTCGGCCGCCCGCTCGGCCTGCTGCTCACCCGCAAGGGCCCCGGCGGCAACGCGACCGTCACTCTGTGCCACACCGCGACGCGTGATCTCGCCGGGCACACCACGCAAGCGGACATCGTTGTCGCGGCGGCCGGCGTACCGCGCATGCTGACCGCCGACATGGTCAAGCCCGGCGCCGTCGTACTCGACGTCGGAATCACGCGCACCGACGAGGGTCTCGTGGGCGACGTCGATCCCGACGTCAGGGATAAGGCTGCGTGGCTCGCGCCGATGCCGGGCGGGGTCGGGCCGATGACGATCGCAATGCTGCTGACTGCGGTCGTCGAAGCGGCCGAGCGCAACGCCGCTGGCTAGCCCGCGCGGCGCACCGGTGGTTGCGGCGCGCTCGCTGGCGCACCGTCGCCGGACGGCGACTGACCGGTTGCCTGTGGGGGAGTAGGCACCGGTCGTACGACGCCCGCCGCGATCACTTCGTTGGCCAGCCGGGCCCGGCGGTTCACACCCTCGGGAATACGAAACTTCTGGTACAGCCGCAACAGGTGCTGCTTGACCGCGGCCTCCGT
>JBKJZO010000138.1:0-3222 GCA_046715235.1 Mycobacteriales bacterium | reverse complement strand
ACACTCACGGTCGGTCTCGTGCTCGGCGTACCCCTGGCTCCGCTGCTCGCGCTGAACGTGATGGTCTTCGACCTGGTGCCGCAGATCGGCGGCGCCGCTGGTGGCATCCCGTTCGTCGTGATGGGCTTCAGCAAGAGTCCGACGACGGGTCTTCTCTGCCTCGTGCTGTTCGTGCTCTACGGGTACATCGAGAACAATGTGATCCAGCCGATCATCATCGGCCAGGCGGTGAAGCTCTCGCCGGTCGCGACGATGGCGACGGCGCTGATCGGGGTTGCGGCCGGCGGTGTCGTCGGGGCGCTCATCGCCGTGCCGTTCGTGGGCGCAGCGAAGCTCATCTACCTCGACCTGTTCCCGTACGGCGTCGACGCGGGTCCGAGGGCACCGTCGGCCCGTCGCCGAAGACCGCACCTGCCGCATCGGCATACCGCGTAGCGTCGACTAACCTGACCGTCGACACGTACGCACCCGCGCCTGGCGCGCCCAGCCGAAAGGTCATCCGGTGGAGGTCAAGATCGGCGTGCAGGACAGCGCCCGTGAGTTGGTTGTCGAAAGCGCCAGTTCAGCCGACGAGGTCGCCGCCGCGGTGTCCGCTGCGTTGTCCGCGGGGGGCGTCCTGACCCTGAGCGACTCGAAGGGCAAGCGGGTCATCGTCCCGGTCGACAAGCTCGCGTACGTCGAGATCGCCGACAGCGGCGCCCGGCCCCTCGGGTTCGGGCACTAGCCCGACCGTTGCTGCGACGAAGTGCGCGGCACAAAAATTGACGTTCGTAGGTACATCAGCCCAATACCGGGAACAACGCCACCAGGACGGCGAGGCGGGCTCGCCGTGAGACCCCGGAGGCTTCAGTGCTCGGAATGATCGTCACTTTCATCGTGGTCGGCCTGATCGTCGGCTTAGTAGCCCGCGCCGTCGTGCCGGGTCGCGACCCAATGAGCATCCCGGCAACGATCCTGCTCGGCATTGCCGGCGCGGTCGTCGGCGGGCTCGTCGGGCGCGCTATCAACCCGGACAACAACGGGATCCAGTGGATTCTGTCGCTCGTCGCGGCCGTCGTTCTGCTGCTGCTATTTCGCCAGTTCAGCGGGGGTCGCACGCGGCGCGGCATATCGCTTTAGCACGCCAATCTCAGGAGTCGGCGGCCTTCGGGCCGCCGATTTCTGCGCTTCGCCTTACGTGTAGTCGCGGTGGTAGAGGATCAGGCCGTCGGCGTCGACGGTGATGACCGAGCACCGGCGCAGGTTGCTGACCCGGCGCGTCGGCTGGTCGAAGGAGAACAACCACTCGACCGCGATCGCTTCTCCACCGTCGATGACCCGCGTCTCGTCGATCGCGATGTTTGGGCGCGCGCTGATGAAGTCGTCGCAGTACGAGCGGATCAGGTCGCGGCCCTCGTGCGGCGGATTGAGCGCCTCGAGGTAAACCGCCTGCGGGGAGTAAAGCCCCCAGAGAGCGTCGGTGTCGGCCTCGACCCACGCCTTCTTGAGGTTGTCCCACGCGTCGTACGCGCGACCCATCCGGTGTCCTTCCGCAAGGCCCGCGGCGACATCACCGAGGCGCGGTGATGCTACCGAATCCGGGGAGTCAGGCCGAAAGACCGAGCGAGGTCATCCGCGTCGTGTGACCCTCGGTCAACCGGCCGAGCATCTTGCTGAACTCGCCCAGGTCGCCGGAGCCGGCGACCAGGCGCAGGAGCGCGTCCCGCTCGGCAGCGACCCGCTGGGCCTGGGTCAGCGCCTCACCGACGAGTCGGCGGCCCCACAGCGCGAGCCGACCGGCGACCCTGCGATCGGCACCGATAGCAGCGGTCACGCGATCGACCGCGAACGCCGCGTGCCCGGTGTCTTTGAGCACCTCGAGCACGAGTTCACGGGTCCGCGGGTCGAGGTAGACAGAGATCTCCCGGTAGAAGTCGGCCGCGATGTTGTCGCCGACATAGGCCTTGACCAGGCCCTCCAGCCAGTCGCTGGGCCGGGTCGACTCGTGGAATTCGTCGACGGGCGCGATGAAGGGCGCCATCGCCGTTGCCGGATCGACGCCAACCTCATCGCTTAGGTAGTCGCCGAGCATCCGGTGATGGCCGAGCTCGGCGCAAGCCATCTCGGCCAGCTTGACCTTGTCGTCGAGCGTGGGGGCCATCCGCGAGTCGAGAGCCAGGCGTTCGAACGCCGTCAGCTCGCCGTACGCGAGCGCCCCGAGCAGATCAACGACCGCCTCGCGGTCGACCACAGTCACACCGGTCCCTCTCGACGCTCCCGCTCCGTGTGGACGGAGGGTACCTGGTGCGTGGCGGCGAACCCCGCGACGCCCCGCTAATGCTCCGGCCAGCATCCGCCGAGAGGTAGGATGCACGTACTCGTGACACCGGCGATGAGCGTTGGTGTCGGGGCGGCCCTGGTGAAGACGGTCGTCCCACTTCGTCACTTCCCCCGCGTCGCCTCCTCACGAGACGCTGACGCGGCAGGGAAGCGGGCGACCGTCGAAAGGGAACGACCCTGTCCAGTTTCGCTGATTTTGGTGTATCTCCGAGCATCCTCTCCGCACTCGACTCCATGGGCGTCACCGAGCCCTTCCCCATCCAGGCCCTGACACTGCCGATCGCACTGGCCGGCAACGACCTCATCGGTCAGGCCCGCACCGGCACCGGCAAGACCCTCGGCTTCGGCATCCCGCTACTGCAGCGCATGGAGCTGCCGTCGCAGGGCGTCCAGGCACTGGTTGTCGTGCCGACCCGTGAGCTGTGCATCCAGGTCACCAGCGACCTCGAGCGCGCGTCGCGCGACCTCGGCGTACGCGTGCACGCTGTGTATGGCGGCCGCTCGTACGAGCCGCAGGTCGAGGCACTCAAGCGCGGAGTCGACGTCGTCGTCGGTACGCCGGGCCGCCTGCTCGACCTCGCCCGCCAGGGCCATCTCAGGCTCTCCGGCGTGCGTGTGCTGGTGCTCGACGAAGCCGACGAGATGCTCGACCTCGGGTTCCTCCCCGACGTCGAGAAGATCCTCTCGCTCACGCCCGCGACCCGGCAGACCATGCTGTTCAGCGCGACGATGCCGGGCCCTGTGGTCACGCTCTCGCGCCGCTTCCTCAACCAGCCCGTGCAGATCCGCGCCGAGGAGCCAGACGAAGGGCACACCGTACCCACCACCGCGCAGCACGTCTTCCGCGCGCACTCGCTCGACAAGCCCGAGATGATCGCGCGCCTGCTGCAGGCCGACGGCCGT
>JBKJZO010000137.1:0-11365 GCA_046715235.1 Mycobacteriales bacterium | reverse complement strand
CCCGTCGTCGCCCTTGCGGGCGCGACCGGGAGTGGCAAGTCGTCGTTGTTCAACGCAATCAGCGTCGCCGATCTGTCAGCGGTCGGCGTACGCCGGCCGACGACGTCGTCGGCGCAGGCGTGTGTCTGGGGCACCGCGGCCGCTGACGGACTGCTCGACTGGCTGGAGGTGCCGACTCGTCATCGTCTCGCGGCTGATGACGCGGACCCCCTGGCGGGGCTGGTGCTGCTCGACCTGCCCGACCACGACTCGACCGTCACGTCGCACCGGCTCGAGGTCGACCGGCTCGTCGAGCTCGTCGACCTGCTCGTGTGGGTGCTGGACCCGCAGAAGTACGCCGACGCCGCCGTCCACGACCGCTACCTGCGGCCGCTCGCCGGGCACCTCGCGGTGACGGTCGTCGTACTCAACCAGGTAGACCTGCTGACGCCGGATGCTCGCAGCCGGTGCGTCGCCGATCTGCGCCGGCTACTCGCCGAAGACGGGATGCCCGGCGTACCGCTGCTGTCGACGTCCGTGCGCACCGGTGAGGGGCTCGCTGATCTGGAGTCAATGCTCGTGGAGCGGGTGGCCGCGCGCCGGGCCTCGACCGACCGGCTGGCAGCGGACGTCGACCGCGCGCTCGCGGCGTTTGCGGATCTGTGTGAGGGACCGACGAAGACACCCGAGCTGCGCAAGGACGCCCGCGCGCGGCTGACAGCCGCGCTGGCCAGCGCGGCCGGAGCGGATGTCGTCGTCGACGCTGTGATTGCCGGTCACCGACGTGACGCCGCCGCGATGACCGGGTGGCCGTTCGTGACGTGGGTGCGCAAGCTCAGGCCCGATCCGCTGCGCCGGCTGCACCTGGAGCGGACGCCGAATGAGGCGTCCCGGACGTCGTTGCCGCCGGCCTCACAGGTTCAGCGCTCCCGGGTGACGAACGCCATCGCCGCGACAGCTGACTCGGTCGCGGGCAAGCTCCCCGACCCGTGGCCGCGGCTCGCCCGACGTGCCGCGGCGTCAAGCGAGGAGTCGCTGCCCGATCTGCTCGACCGGGCCGTCGCCGGTGCCACGCTGACGTCCGGCCGCAGGCCCAGGTGGTGGTGGGTCGTTCGGGTATTGCAGCGCACCCTTGCGCTGGCGGCGCTCGTCGGTGCGGTGTGGCTGGCCGTGCTCGCCGCGTTCAGCTACCTCGCGTTACCGGAGCCGCCGACGCCGAAGCTCGGTGAGTTCCCGATCCCGACCTTGCTCCTGATCGGCGGTGCGTTCGCCGGTCTCGCGATCGCCGCAGTCGGTCGGGTGGCCGCGCGCCGCGGTGCCCGGCGACGCGGCCGGATGGCGCGCAAGGAGCTCGACGACCGCGTCGGCCAGGTCGGCGAGGAGCGGGTCATCGCCCCGCTGATGGCCGAGCTGTCGGCGTATCAGACGCTGTGCCATGCGCTCAGGTGAATCGGCCACGCCAGTGGGTAGCAGCCCCCGGTCGATGATGCGGTGCGGATCATTCGCCCGTTCGGCGGAGTGTTCTCCCCGGCGGTAAGCCGACATAGGGGGGAGGGGAGGGGATCGTGGGCTTCGTGCTCCATCAGCCACCGCGCAGTCGGGTGGCAGATGCGTCGTGGGTGCACCGTGTGTGCGCTCGCCCCTTGGGCTTGCTCCACCATGCCGACACGCCGGCTCGGCAGGCAGCACTTCTTTTCGGCTTTTCCGGTCTGGTGATTCTGGCAAGCGAATCGATCCGCCCGACCCTGGACGGCGTCCAGTGGGTTCAGGTCATCGGCCTGTGCGACATCGTCATCGGCCTAGTGATCTGGCGGCTGCCTTGGGGACGCTGGCACCCGCGGGTGGTGCTGGTGACCGTGCCGATCGCGTTCGTGCTCACCGCCGCAGGCAACATGATCCGATTCACACCCCTCGACTACGGCGTGTGGTTGGTCGTGATCTTCGTGTGGATCGGGCTGACCCAGGGCCGATGGGCAAGCGTGGCCGTGTCTCCGTTCGCGGCCGTCGCCTACCTCCAGCCGCTGCTGGTGATGTCTCCTCCGCACCCGGACGCCGTTGCGTCAGCGCTCACCGTGCTGCCCCTGAGCGTCGTCCTCGGCGAGGTGGTGGCCCTCAAGGTCGCCGCCCTCACCGCCGCGCGGCGGGACTCGGAGCACAGCGCAGAACTACTACGGGCGGTGACGAAAGCCTGCCGGATCATCAGCAACCTCGACCGTAAGGCCGCACTCGGCGCGGCCGCGGACGCGATCGCGGAGATCGGTTTCGAGGGCTGCTCGTTCACATTCTTCACGTCCGACGGGACCCGTTACCGCGTCGAGGAGGCGCGCGGCCTGCCACCGAACTACGGGAAGACAACGCATCTGCTCGAAGGGACGCTGACGGGCCTGGTTCGCGAGCACGGTGAGACGGTCGTCGTCGACGAGTACTCCCGCTGGCTCAAGGGCCACCCGGAGCTGCGGGCCGCAGGCTTCCGGGCGACGATCGCCACACCGATGTTCGTCGGTGGCGACATGGTCGGCGCGATGATCGCCGGATCGAAGGCCCGGGTCCGCTTCACGGCGCAGGACTTCGAAGCCTTCGAGCTGCTCGCCGAGCAATCAGGTCGCGCCCTCGAGAACGTCCGGACCTTCCAGGCTGAGGTCACCGCCCGGCGTGCTCTTGCGGTCGACAACGTTCGTGATGTGTTGACGGGAATCGGCAACCGCCGGCACGCGATGAACCTGCTCGAATCGTTGCGCACCGGCGACGCACTCGCGCTCATCGACCTCGACCACTTCAAGTCCGTGAACGACACCTACGGTCATGCCGAGGGCGACGCCGTACTCATGCATCTTGGGGAGTTCCTCACTGCCGCGTTGCGCGACGGCGACGACGTGGCGCGGTACGGCGGCGAGGAGTTCCTGCTCGTGCTGCGGACCGCCGGCGTCGAGGCGGCCGCGATCCTGGACCGGCTGACGTACGACTGGCGCATCCTCGGCCGGCGTACGACGTTCAGCACCGGTTACGCGGTTCACGAGCGCGGCGCGGATCCGGCCGAGACCCTCGGCAACGCCGACAGTGCGCTGTACGCCGCGAAGGCGGCAGGCCGCGACCGGGTGCAGGCGTTCGTCCCGCGCCCTCGTGGCTCGGCCCCCGCGCTGCGGCTGCTGCCCGACGAACCCGTGAACTGAGTTTTCTGACCGATCCGGAACCGCGCACGGCGCGGCCGCGTCAGATCTGCACCCCGACGAGTGAGGTGCGCGATGCGGCGAACAGTGATGTTGATGGCGGCCACCACGGCAGCAGTGCTCCTGAGCGCCGGACCGGCCCTCGCCTGCGGCGGCCTCATCGGCCCTAATGGCGCGGTCAACCTGACGCGAACGACGACATTCGCCGGCTACGCCAATGGTGTCGAGCACTACGTCACCGCCTTCAACTTCGTCGGCGGCACGGGCAAGTTCGGCTCGATCACGCCGCTGCCCGGCGTCCCGACCAAGGTCGAGCGCGGCGGCGACTGGACGTTGCAGCGGCTGATCCGCGAGACGTCGCCGGTACTCGAATTCGCGGCCGCCGGCGCCACAGCATCCGCGCCCGCCGCACTCCGCGATGCGGAGGTCCTGCTCGAGGCGAAGGTCGACGCTCTCGACATCACCATCCTCAAAGGCAGCGGCGACGAGGTCGGGCGCTGGGCGAAGCAGCACGGCTTCCGGCTTCCACCCGACTCGCCCGAGGTGCTCGACTTCTACGGCAAGCGCAGCCCGATCTTCATGGCCGCGGCATTCGACGCCGATCGGGCCGCCGCACGCGGCCAGCAGATCGGCGACGGCACTCCCATCCACCTCACGATCCCGACCGACGCGCCCTGGGTGCCGCTGCGCATTCTCGGCCTGGGCAAGGCGCCGACCGAGCAGGTCGATGCTGACGTCTTCCTGCTGACCGAACGGCGGCCGGTGATGCTGCCCGCGCCGACGCCAGAAAACGCTGCCGGCTTCGATGCCGCCCCGGGCATGCTCCTCACGTACAACCAGCAGGCGGACAGCCAGCTGCTGCGCGACCTGCACGACGACAAGTCGGGCTCGTGGGTGCCCCTGAAGAACATGTGGCTCTCGCGCATCGCCATCCAGGAGACCGCGGGCGCCCTGAAGTACGACCTCGCGATCGACCAGAGCGGCTCGGGCGAGCCCTCGATCGAAGCTGCCGGCTTTACCGTCAACGGGCTCAAGCCGCCGGCCTCTCCAGAGACCTCGAGCGGCGCCTCGATAGTCGCCGTCGGCGCGGTGGTCGCTATGGGTCTGCTGTTCGCGGCGACCGTGGGACTGGCCCTCGGGCGGGCCCGCCCGCACGCGTCATGACGACACGCGGCACGCGACTGGTGCCACTGTTGATCATCGCGGCGTCGCTGTCAGCCGGCTGTTCGGCGCGCGCCGCCGCAGGCCCGCCTGATCCGGTCACCGTGGATGTGCGCATGCGCTACTCGCGGTTCGAGCCGGCGCAGATCGCGGTTCCGGCCGGGACGCCGGTGACGTTCGTCCTGCGCAACGACGACTTCATCGACCACGAGTTCATCGTCGGCGACGACGACGTGCAGGCCCGGCACGAAGCGGGCACCGAACCGGCGCACGGCGCACGGCCGGAAGAGGTCGACGTACCGGCCGGTGCCACCGTGCGGACGACCGTGACCTTCGCGCGGTCCGGAAAGCTTGTCTACGCGTGCCATGTGCCCGGTCACTTCGCGTACGGGATGACAGCCGACCTGACCGTTCGGTGAGGCCGTCCTGACCTCGGCCGAGAGCCGAGTTGGGCTGACCGGTGTCCGTGAGTCGGGTACGGTGAAATGTCCGGTCGCGCGCAGCGGCCCGCCCGGGAGGCGAAGCGGTTGCGTAAGCACGTCAAGCGCATAGGCGTCTTCATCGTCGGCTGGGTCATCGTGCTCGCTGGGGTAATCATGTTGATTACCCCAGGGCCTGGGTGGGCGGCCGTTTTCCTCGGCCTCAGCATTCTGGCGACCGAGTTCACGTGGGCCGAACGCCTCAAGCGATGGGTGCAGAAAGTCGTCGCTGACGCTGCGCACAAGATTCAGGCCCGGCGTGCGGCCCGCCGCCGTCGCCGCCTCGGCATCGTCGACGAGGTGGTCGAGGAGGTCCTGGAGGAAGTTGAGTCCGGGGCCCGCTCTGATCGGGCCAAGGGCCCGGGCAATCACTCCGTAACGTCCTGACGCTGTCGTGCCGGAGCTTCCCGAGGTCGAGTCGCTCGTCCGCTATCTGTCGGAGCGCATGCTCGGCCGACACGTCGCCGGCCTCGAGTTCGCGAGTGTCGCCGCGCTGAAGACGTATGACCCACCGGCCCATGCGATCGCCGGGCTCGAGGTCACCGGCCTCGGCCGGCGCGGCAAGTTCTTGTACGTCGACGCCGACGGTGTCTTCTTCGTGTTGCATCTCGCCCGGGCCGGTTGGCTGCGCTGGTACGACGAGCTGCCGCCCAAGCCGCCGCGACCTGGCGGCCCGATAGCCCTGCGGCTGCGGCTTGCCGAGGGCGGCGGCTTCGACGCGACCGAAGCAGGCACGAAGAAGGGACTCGCGGCGTACGTCGTGCGTGACCTCGAGGCAGTGCCGGGCATCCATGGCCTCGGCGTCGACCCTCTCGATCCCGGTTTCGACCTCGCTGCGTTTACCGCGATGTGCGCGCAGCGCAAGGGCCAGATCAAAGGGCTGCTCACCGACCAGCAGGTCATCGCGGGTGTCGGTAACGCCTACTCCGACGAGGCGTTGCACGTCGCGCGGCTCTCGCCGTTCAAGACTGCGTCGTCGTTGGATGCCGATGAGATCGAGCGGCTGCACGACGCCGTCGTCACGGTGCTGACCGACGCGGTCGAGCGGTCGAAGGACACGCCGGCCGGCGAGCTCAAGAGCGAGAAGAAGAGCAATCTGCGAGTACACGGGCGCACCGGACTGCCGTGCCCGGTGTGCGGCGACACCGTGCGCGAGGTCGCCTTCGCCGACAAGTCGCTGCAGTACTGCGCCACGTGCCAGACCGGTGGCAAACCGCTGGCCGACCGGCGAATGAGCCGCTTACTCAAGTAACGATCGGCGCGGGTGCGGCACAATCTCGCCATGTCGATCCCCACAGTCACGGTTGCGCAGCTCGACGGCACCGAGTTCCTGCTCGACGTCCGCGAGGCGGACGAATGGCAGGCCGGCCATGCCGAGAGCGCGACGTTCGTCCCGATGAGCACCCTGATCACGCGCCTCGACGAGGTGCCCAAGGATCGCGACGTCGTGGTCGCCTGTCGCGTCGGCGGGCGCTCAGCCCAGGTGGCGGCGTACCTCAACCAGAACGGCTGGACCGCGCGCAACCTCGAGGGCGGTATGGAGGCGTGGGCCAAGGCCGGCCGGCCGCTGACGAGCGAGTCCGGCGCCCCGCCCCGGATCGCCTGATCCGATGGACCTGCCCCGCCGCGTCGGCCACGTGCTGCGGTTCGCGATCAATCTCCCCATCACGGTCCCCGCGGTCATCTGGGGACTGATCCACGGTGGGTCGCCGGTGATGTGTCCTGGTCTTTTCATCTCCTGCGGCGAGATGCACGGGGGCTTCGCCAAGGGCGGGACGACGTACGGCAACGTGTGGTTGTTCGGCCACCTCGGTACGCCGGAACGGTTGCGTCACGAGACCAAGCACGCGACGCAGTGGGCGCTGTTCACGCCCGTGCTCTTTCCGCTGCTCTACCTGCTCGCCGAGCTCGTCGCGCGCCGCGACCCCAAGCGCAACGTCTTCGAGCGGTGGGCGGACCTGCGTGACGGCGGGTACGTCGACGGCTGAGCGAGTCAGGTCTGCAGTGCCTGCGCGATGTCCGCCCACAGGTCGTCGACGTGCTCGATCCCGACGGAGAGCCGCATCAGGCCGACCGGCACGCCTTCGTCGCCGTCCCAGCGGCTGCGGCGGTCGATGGTCGTCTCCACGCCGCCAAGACTCGTCGCGTCGGTGATGATGCGCAGCTTCGCAGTGAATGCGTCGGCGATCTGCGCGTCGGCGAGTTCGAAGGACACCATCGCGCCCGGCCCGTCCATCTGCTGGGTCACGATTGCCGCCGCAGGGTGGTCGGACAGGCCCGGGTAGCTGACCGCGACGACGGCCGGATGAGCGCGCAGCCGCGTCGCCAGCGCCAGTGCGTTGCTCTGCGCCCGCTCCATTCGCAGGGGCAGTGTGCGCATCCCGCGCAGGGCCAGCCAGGCCTCCATGGTGCCCGGTATCGCTCCCCGTGATGTGCGGTGGGCGAGCAGCTGATCGCGCATCGCCTCGTCCCGTGTGACCACCGCGCCGAGCAGCAGGTCGGAATGCCCGCCGATGTACTTCGTCGCGCTGTGCATCACCGCGGTCACGCCGAACTCCAGCGGTCGTTGCAGAACCGGTGTCGCAAACGTGTTGTCGACGACCGACGTCACACCGCGCGCGTTCGCCGTACCCAGCACGGTGCTCAAATCGACGATGCCGAGCATCGGATTGGTGGGTGTCTCGACCCAGAGCAGTTCCGCGCCGTCCAGCGCCTCGATCGTCGCCTCCGTGTCGGTCATGTCGACCCGGCGTATTCGGTGCGTGCCGTGAGCCGCACATTGCGCGAGCAGGCTGCGCGTCCCGGAATAGGCGGTGTCGTGCGCGACCACCAGTGACCCGAGGGGGAGCGTGTCGATCAGCGCGGAGACCGCGCCCATGCCGCTGGAGAACGCGACGGCGTACCCGCCCTCGAGCCGGCCGAGAGCCTCCTCGAACGCCGACCACGTCGGGTTGCCCCATCGCCCGTAGCCGACGTCACCACCGAAGCGGTACGTCGACGTGAACGTCGCGGGCGTGTTGACCGGTGAGCCCGGCCCGCTCGGCCGCCCCGCTGTCACGGCTGCGGTCTCGATGTGTTCGGCCGGGTCGGTCACCTACGAAGGGCTCCGGCGGCGCGGTGGCAGTGCGGCGGGCAACGCGTCTCTCGGGTCGATCCACGACAGCGCGTTGACCTCGGAGGCAAGTGCGTACGTCGACCGCCGCGCCTCGGCCATGCCGCTCGCGGTGAGCTCGTAGTAGACGCGCGGCGGGCCGGCGCGAGACTCGCTGTCGTCCTTCTCGGCGTGCAGAAAGCCCTTGCTCTCGAGTGAGCGCAGGCAGCGGTAAAGAGTGCCGTGGTTCATGGGCGGCTGGCCCTCCCACGTGCCGAGTTGAGCGAACAACTCGTATCCGTAGAGCCTGACCTGCCCGTCGACGGCGAGCTTCAGCGCGGCTGCCAGTGTCTTCAATTCGTTGCGGACTAGTCCGGTCCCGCTCTTCCTGCGCACGGCGGGACAGTACACCGGGATTGGGCGTTCCAATGACGGAATGCTCGTTTTGCCCGTACAGTGCCGGAACCGCGCAGATGAGGGGCACAGCCATGCGGTTCTTGCACCGCCTCGCGAGTTGGCGGCAGCATCCCGATGACCGACTCGCGCAGGACTCGTTCCTCAACGACGTCGCCAGCCAGTGGAAGCCGCAGACGGCCGCTGAACGTTGGCTGGAACGGCAAGCGCGGGCCTGGCATCTGGTGGCCAGGCTCTTCGACGGCCGCGGCACGTTGGCGCCCGTCGCGGTGTCGTTGGTCCCCAGCGTGTTCGCTGTGGTGGTCCTCGGTCTGGCGGGACGACCGAATCGCCCTGAGTACGCCGAGGTGCCCTCGCAATTGGCCTACCTCCTCTTCACGCTGGGAGCCATCGGACTCGCCTGCGAGGCGGTCGCTTCACCTCACGCCGTCCGTCCGGTGCGTTGGTCACTGTTCGCCGGGCCGTTCGCGATCGGCTCTCTGCTCGCTGCTGTCAGCACCGGCAGAGATCTCGTCGCTGACCGGATCATGCTCGCCGGTTTCGTCGTCTTTGCGGTCGGCATGTTCATGCTCGTCGCCCTCCCCGTCGTACGCGATCGTCGTCTGCAGGCTCGCTGGCTGCGCGTAGGCATGGTCGTCAGTGGCGTCGGGCTGCTGCTGACGGTGGCCGGAGACCTCTACTGGACGGCGCTGTTCCGCGCCGATGGCGACGACGTGTGGGCGCTGGGCACAGGGCTTGCGAGCATCGGCGCCTGGCTGTTCGGCACGGCGTTGATCCGCAGCCGGGCGGGCATCGCCGTGCCCTCGCGTTCTTAGCCCATCTGGGCGACATGTGCGTGAATGCTTTGCGATCAAGAAGGTAGTTGCGTGAGACTCGCCAAACGCAGGTAGTGAAACCGGTATGGGGGCACCTGTGGTGACGGCGCCGCCACATGGGGGATGGCGGTGCCGTCTCAATCCAGCAGGATCACGTAGCGAGCCTTGCCGGTGCGTTTGGCGCGGTACGTCGCCCGTCCCCCCGGGCGTAGGCTGGGCGGGCACGACACCGAAATCGCGGGAGCTCGGGGGACCGGGCTGAGAGGGCGGCTAACGCGCCGCCGACCGCCTGAACCTGTCCGGGTAATGCCGGCGTAGGGAGCGAGCATGACTGCCACCGAAGACAGTGCCGGCGTGGGCGCGACAAGTAAGACTTTCTTGCAGGGGTCGCGCGACGACCTGCGCGTGCCGATGCGCGAGGTGTCGTTGACCAATGGCGACTCGCTCGTGCTCTACGACACGTCGGGTCCCTATACCGACGCGACAGTGATGACCGACGTACGCCGTGGCCTGTCTCCCCTTCGCGGCGCCTGGATCCGCGAGCGCGACGACGTCGAGGAGTACGACGGACGCGCGCCGCGCCCGATCGACGACGGCGCCAAGGACGGCGACGCCCGCAACCTCGACGACGTGTTCGACCTGCGGGGCCGCAAACCCTTGCGTGCCAAGGATTCCAGCAAGCCCGTGACGCAGATGTACTACGCGCGACGCGGCGAGATCACGCCCGAGATGGAGTTCATCGCGCTGCGCGAGGGGCTGGCACCGGAGTTCGTCCTCGACGAGGTCGCCCGCGGCCGGGCGATCATCCCGGTCAACATCAACCACCCCGAGAGCGAGCCGATGATCATCGGCCGCAACTTCCTGGTCAAGATCAACGCCAACATCGGCAACAGCGCGGTCGCGTCCTCCATCGAGGAGGAGGTCGACAAGATGACGTGGGCGACGCGCTGGGGTGCCGACACCGTCATGGACCTGTCGACCGGCCGCAACATCCACACGACGCGTGAATGGATCCTGCGCAACTCTCCGGTCCCGATCGGCACGGTGCCGATCTATCAGGCACTGGAGAAGGTCAACGGCAAGGCCGCCGAGCTGACCTGGGAGATCTACCGCGACACCCTCGTCGAGCAATGCGAGCAGGGGGTCGACTACTTCACCGTGCACGCCGGCGTACGGCTGGCCTATGTGCCGATGACCGCGAAGCGCAAGACCGGCATCGTGTCGCGCGGCGGGTCGATCATGGCGGCGTGGTGCCTCGCGCATCACAAGGAGAGCTTCCTCTACACGCACTTCGAGGATATCTGCGAACTGCTCAAGCAGTACGACGTCGCGTTCAGTCTCGGTGACGGGCTGCGTCCCGGCTGCATCGCCGACGCCAACGACGAGGCGCAGCTCGCCGAGCTGGCGACACTCGGCGAACTCACCGAGATCGCCTGGCGGCACGACGTACAGACGATGATCGAAGGTCCGGGACACGTCCCGATGAACAAGATCAAAGAGAACATGGACCTGCAGCTGGAGCTGTGTCACGAAGCGCCGTTCTACACACTCGGTCCGCTAACGACGGACATTGCGCCGGGCTACGACCACATCACGTCAGCGATCGGTGCGGCGATGATCGGCTGGTACGGCACGGCGATGTTGTGTTACGTCACGCCGAAGGAACACCTCGGTCTGCCCAACCGTGACGACGTCAAGACCGGCGTCATCACCTACAAGATCGCCGCACACGCTGCCGACCTGGCCAAGGGCCATCCCGGCGCGCAGGCGTGGGACGACGCGCTCTCGGACGCTCGGTTCGAGTTCCGCTGGGAGGATCAGTTCAACCTCTCGCTCGACCCGGTGACGGCACGCGACTTCCATGACGAGACGTTGCCGGCCGAGCCCGCGAAGACGGCGCACTTCTGCTCGATGTGCGGCCCGCACTTCTGCTCGATGAAGATCACGCAAGACGTGCGGAAGTACGCCGCAGAGATGGGCGTCGGCGAGGACAACGCGATCGAGATCGGGATGCAGGCGAAGTCCGCGGAGTTTGCCGAAAGGGGCGGCTCGGTTTACCTCGCACCCGAGGCCTAGGCATCTGCGGCGACAAACAGGCCGCTACCGAACTGCTGCAGCGACCGAGCTTCACGCCTGCGCGGCTAGCGCTGCTCCGGATGCGGAGGCGTGGACGACGGCGGCGGCGCGTATTGGTCGGGGGCACTGGGCGGCCAGCTCGGGGCAGCGCCAGGCGGTGCGGGCTGCGCTCCGGAACCGTAG
>JBKJZO010000136.1:0-7045 GCA_046715235.1 Mycobacteriales bacterium | reverse complement strand
GCCGCAGGAGCCGCAGCTCGCGGCGACGAGTCATCTGATGATCGCCAACCCGTTCCGCGGCCAGGGCCTGGCCAGCCTGTTCTCGACGCACCCGCCGATGGAGGAGCGCATCGCGCGCCTCGAGGCGATGGCCGGCGGCCCGACGTACACCTGAGCACTGGGGCCAGTCACCCGTTGCAGACCTCTGAGCCCCCGCGCCGGCCCGGCCCCCCCCGACGCCCAGGCTGCCAATTGACCGATCGCCGCGATTTCAGGGGTCTCGCTGAGCGTGGCGAGCTCGAGCCAGTAGGCCGCTGAGTGGGGCCGCGTTCCGCTTAATTCTCATGATGTCTAACGGGGGGCCATGCCCGATGCGTATCCGACGACCGGCGTAATCGTTGTCGCGGCGCTTCTCCTCACCTCAACTGGCACGGCACATTCCGAGCCTCCTGGCGGGTTGACCTCCGTAGGCAGTCCGATCGGTACGCTCGACCCGCCGATTGCGAATGCCAGACACGTAACGATGAGCGTGCGCTTCGTCGTGTCGGCCAAAGGGGTTCTCGAGGCGTGATGCGCATCGCAGGTGAAGGCCTCCGTGCGAGCGGCCGGGGCACCGGGTTCCAGCTGCCGGGAACGGAAGGTTCTGGCAAATCTTCCGCTGGGTTGCAGGGAAACCTCGGAGTTCTGTGTCTTGTACAGCAGCACGTCTTTCATGCCAGCAGACGCAACGCGCCAACGGAGGTCGGCAGGTGCGAGCACAGGACGAAGCGGACTTCACGGATTTCTTCGTCGCACGCGCTCCGTCAGTTCGGCGCGCGGCGTACGCCTTGTGTGGCAACTGGCACCAAGCGGAGGATTTAACTCAAACGACGTTCTCGTTGATCTACCGCGCCTGGCCGCGGATCCGTTCTCGCGAGGCCGTGAACGCGTATGTCCACCGGACGCTCATCCGCACCTACCTCAACGAGTCGCGCCGAGGTTCGCGGGAACGCCCGACGGCGGAAGTGCCCGAACGGCCGCAGCGGCAGGCCGGCTCGTCGGATGACCGGCTTACTCTGCTCGCCGCCCTTGACCACGTACCGCCACGTCAGCGCGCCAGTCTGGTTCTGCGTTACCTGCTCGACTACAGCATCGAGGCGACCGCGGACGCCCTCGGCTGCAGCGCCAGCGCTGTCACGAGCCAGACAAACCGCGGTCTGAAGACCCTTCGCGCCGCGCTAGGTGACGTCACGCCCGCCCTGACCCCGAATCTCCAGAACCCGAAAGGTCCACAATGAACGAGACTGACCTCAATGAATCCCTCACGCGGCTCGTCGCCGACGAGCCGCCCTACGAGGTGAACGTTGCATCATCCCTGCGGGAGTTCCGCGTCCAGCGGCGCCGCCGCAAACTTGGGGTGGCGTTGGCGAGCGGCAGCATCAGCATTGCGGTCGTTGCCGTCGTCGCACTTGCCGTTCCCGCGTTGAGGCCGGCGACGGTGAACGAGTTGGGCGCCGGGCTATCCGCGCCGAACGAGTTGCCATCCAGCACCCCGCCAGACGCCAAGCCCAAACTGGAAACGGCGTTCGAGGCTGCGGCTAAGGGCGCGATCATGAGCGGGATCAGGTCCGCTAGCTCGCGCGATTGGAAGCTCGAACTGGTCGACAACATCTCCCCCCGCAGCGGCAGGGGCTGGGAGGGCTGGCACGTCACCGGAACGGCCGACGACGGCCAGGGCAAGAGCCGCCTCGGGGTCAGTGTCCAAGTCGGATCACAGAAATATCTGAAGGAGCAGATGGCCAAACTCGATCCGTCGCGACCGGCAACTCAGCCAGGAACCTGCGCTGCAGAGCGCACGCCGGGCGTAACATGCACGGAGACACGCCAGCCCGATGGCCGAGTCCTCATGGTGACCCGCGACGCGTCCCTCGAGGCGGAATTGGGTCGGTTAACAATCGGCGTCGCGCTCATCGATCTCAAGGCCGACGTCACGATCGCCGCGTACTCAGGCAACTACGACGCACCGCCGGGCAATGCCCTACCACCTGGCCGCGGGAACGCGACACGGGCGACCCGCGCCGACCCCCTCTACAGCACACAAGTGCTCACCAAGCTCGTACGTGACGCTGCACGTGACATTCAGCCGCACCTTTCTGGAGTGGCCGCCGGCTCGTAAACAGCTACCTAACCTGCGCGAACCCGGCGAACGCGATGTAGGGCTCGTTCACCGGGTCGCGCGCGATAGCAGGGAGCGAGCCGGGCCCGGTGCCCAGCGCGAGCGCCGACGACGCGCGAGCGACGACTTCTGGCAGTGGCAAACGCGCGCCAGCCAGCCGCGGCGGGCGTGAGCGCTGCGAGCTCAAGCAGCGCGGCAACATGTGGGCGGCAAGACTCTCACTCGACCTGGATCAACCAGGAGGGGTCACGTCAGCCCCTTACGGTCAAAGGTCAATTGGCAGCCAGGAATGGCGGCGCGCGGCTCGAGGCGATGGCCGGCGGCCCGTCGTACATCTGACCGCTAGGACGACGCGGCGCCCCCGGCCGAAGCCGCGACGACAGCGATCAGGACCGCCGCCTCGATCTCCTTGACGATCGCGGACACCGCCTTGCTGACCGCCTGACCTTCGGTGATCTCCTTGATGCGCGCCTTGGCTTGCTTGCGCTCGGTCTTGTCGGGGAGCACGACGCGTTCGAGGCTGCATGCCGAGACGAGTGCCACCAGCGCCGCAGTGCGTTCGTCAGGTTCGACGCCGTCGACAATCGCGGCCCGCAGCCGCGCCCGTATCTCCTGCTCGGCGCCGGGGGTGGTCTGCGGGTGGCGGGTCACCGGGACAATTCCGAGCAGCTTGCGCCTCTCGACGGCCACGAGCCCGAGTTCGACCAGGCGGTCGACGTACGCGCGGGTGAGCTTTCGGCTCAGCTTGTTCACCCACCACTTGGTGGTGCGAGGCTTGCGCTCAGCGGCGATCCGCGCGAGGGCACCATCGAGTAGCTCGTCGCCAAGGGGCGCCAGGTCCGAGACAGCCACGTTCTTGCTCTCGAGCGAGATCCGCTCGGCAAGCCCGAGCTCCAACAGTTGACCGCCCGCGAGCGCGTAGACGAGCGCCGTCGACGCCCTCGAGTTCACGCTGCCCTTCTCGTCGTCGAGCGCGACGAGCAGTAGCTCCTCCGGGAGCGTGAGGGTGGGCGCCATCATCAGCGGTAGTTCGTGAACTGCAGGGGGATCTCGAAGTCGCTCTCCTTGAGCAGCGCGATGACGGCTTGCAGGTCGTCGCGCTTCTTGCCCGAGACGCGCACCTGGTCGCCCTGGATCGCGGCCTGCACGCCCTTGGGGCCGTCGGCCTTGATCTTCTTGACGATGGCTTTGGCCTTGTCGTCGGTGACGCCCTGCTTGATGTCGCACACCAGCTTGTACGACGACCCACCAGCCGGCTGCGGCTTGCCGTGCCCGAGAGCCTTGAGCGAGATGTCCCGTTTGATCAGCTTCTCCTTGAACACGTCGAGCACGGCGTTGACGCGTTCCTCGGTGTCGGCCTTGATCTCGACCTTCTCGCCGGACCAGGCGATGGACGCGCCGACTCCCTTGAAGTCGTAGCGCTGCGCCACCTCCTTGGCGGCGTTGTTGAGTGCGTTGTCGACCTCTTGGTGGTCGACCTTGCTCACGACGTCGAACGAGGGGTCTGCCACGGTGCGTAGGCCTTTCCAGGCGCGTTGAACAGTACGGCGAACGGGACGGTATCGGTTATTCTTTCCCCTCGCGTCCGGTGGTCACGAGCTTCTGGGCGCCGCGGGAGGTTGCCCGAGAGGCCAAAGGCAGCAGACTGTAAATCTGCCGGCTCAGCCTACGAAGGTTCGAACCCTTCACCTCCCACTGACGTCCCGGCCCGGCGCCCAGGTTGCAGATGCGATCGAGGGCGCCGTTTCGGTTGTAAGAGCCCCTCACGTTCCAGTCCGGCGCGCCGATGGAACAAGCGGGGCACGGGGCCCTGTTTCCGACGGTCTCCGACGACGAGAGGTAGCTGTGTCCGAAAGCTACGACGCCGCACCGTCACACGTGACGGCCCCGGGTACGCCGGCGTTCACTTCGCACGTGGACGCCGAGACGTCTGCCTGGCAGGCGCTGCACGACTCACTCACGGGCCTTCCCCGGACAACGCTCGTCCTCGACCGGCTGCGCAGCGCGCTGGCCCGTGCTGAGCGCGCTCAGCTCACCGCGGCAATCCTGGTATTCGGCCTCGACGGGCTGGGTGCCATCAACGACGAGCTCGGCCGGGCAGCCGGCGACGAGATGTTGCGGCGCGTCGCGAACCGGCTGACAGCCAACTTGCGCAACACCGACGTCGCTGGGCGCATCGGCGGTGACGAGTTCGTCGTCGTATGCGACTCGCTGGCGACCTGGGAGGACGCCGCCGCGATCGCGGAGCGACTCGATGATGCCGTCGCCGCGCCGATGATGGTGTCCGACCGCATGATCGTCATGTCGAGCTGCGTCGGGGTGGCCATCAGTGCTGACGGCACCGAACAGCCTGAGCTGCTCCTGGCCCGCGCACACAGGGCGATGGTCAACGAGCGGGAGAACGGCGCCCGCGTCGACTAGCGAAGACCGTTCGCCTGGTCCACGACGCATCGGGTACCCTCGCTGCGGTTCGCCCCCTTAGCTCAGTCGGCAGAGCGTCTCCATGGTAAGGAGAAGGTCTACGGTTCGATCCCGAACGGGGGCGCGGCGGCGCCGGGAAGCGGGCGCCGAGGCGGTGTAGCTCAGCCTGGCAGAGCAAGCGGCTCATAATCGCTGTGTCACCGGTTCAAATCCGGTCACCGCTACGACCGGCACCAGCGCCTTCGACAGGCGGCGGCGCCGTCCGTTACCCTCGTAAGCCTCACCCCGACCTATCCATGCGGCGCCGACGTGTGTGCGCATCGCTCCTGAAGGGCTCCTGCAGTGGCCGCGACCGACGTCCGCCCGAAGATCACGATGGCCTGTACGGAGTGCAAGCACCGCAACTACATCACCAAGAAGAACCGGCGCAACGACCCCGACCGGCTCGACTTGAAGAAGTTCTGCCCCAACTGCAAGACCCACACGGTGCATCGCGAGACCCGCTAGAGCTGCCGCTCGTGCCGGCCTACCACCTCGCCCAGGTCAACATCGCGAGGCTGCTCGCGCGTATCGACTCGCCGGCGCTCGCCGGTTTCATGGCCGAGCTCGACCCGGTCAACGCACTCGCTGACACGGCCCCCGGTTTCGTCTGGCGTCTCGTCGGCGAGGGCGACTCCAACGCGACGTCCGTCAAGGGCTTCGAGGCAGAGCCCTCGCCTGCAGGGGTCATCGTCAACATGTCCGTCTGGGAGTCGCTCGACTCTTTGCGCGACTTCGTCTTCAGCCCAGCGCACCTCGCGGTGATGCGCCGTCGTCGTGAGTGGTTCGAACGCATGACGGTTGCCTACACCGCGGCGTGGTGGATCCCCGCCGGCACGATCCCGACCGTTGCCGACGCCGAGTACCGCGTCGCTCACCTGCGCGAGCACGGCTCGACGCCGGTGGCCTTTACCTTCGCCAAGCCCTTCCCGGCGCCCGGCGGGTCGCCCGTGCAGAGAATCGACGAGGTCTGCCCAGCGGGCTGACGCCGCGGTTGTCGACGCACGATCCGCCCGCACGCTAGCCTCCGGCGAATGGCGATCAACCTTGAGTACGTCGGCCGCGAGTACCCGCGCAGCGAGCCCTATGAGGTGTCGCGCGAGAAGATTCGCGAGTTCGCCACCGCGATCGGCGACACCAATCCGGCGTACCACTCACGCGATGACGCGCAGGCTCTCGGCCACGCCGACCAGGTGGCCCCCCCGACGTTCGCGATCGTCCTGACGTTGCGCATGGGCCAAGAGATCATCGCCGACCCCGAGCTCGGCCTGGACTACTCGCGGGTGGTGCACGGCGAGCAGCAGTTCGTGCACCACCGGCCGATCCGGGCGGGCGATGTACTCGTGGGCACTCCGGTGATCGAAGAGCTCCGCTCGCGCGCGGGCAACGACTTCTTCACCTGGTCGGTGGAGATCGCGACCGTCGATGGCGAGCCCGTGTGCCGCGTGGTCACGACGCTGGTTGCCCGCGGCGCGGCGAGCGAGGGCTGATCAATGGCTGCCTTGCTGAAATGGGACGACGTCGACGAGGGCGCGGAACTCGGGCCCCGGGAGTTCACCGTCACCCGGCGCGACCTGGTGAAGTACTGCGGCGCATCCGGCGACTTCAACGTCATCCACTGGAACGACCGGATCGCGAAATCGGTCGGGCTCCCCGGAGTCATTGCCCACGGCATGTTCACCATGGCCGCAGCCGCCCGGCTGGTGACCGACTGGTGCGGCGACCCCGGCGCGGTGCTCGAGTACCGCGTACGGTTCGCTCGTCCGGTCGTAGTGCCTGACGACGACACGGGCGCGACGCTGACCGTCAAGGCGCGCGTCGACAACAAGCTCGACGGCCGCCGCGTCGGCGTCTTCATCGAAGCCTCGACTCCAGATGGGTCGGTGTTGACAGGTGCGCGCGCGGTCGTACAGCTGGTTTAGCTGTGTTGTCGTCGCCGCGTTCGTCGCCGCGGCGGGCTGCAGCCGCGGGCTCGAACCAATCACGGACGCGCAGGGTAAGCGGGTCCCGGACGAGTTGGCCGCTATCCACAAGGGCCCAGGTCACTGCGACTGGACACATGCCACGTTCATCTATATCGGTGATGACCAGTACATCGGGGACCCCAGGAACGAGGTTGAAGCTGACCTGGTCGGGGAGTACGCCGCCAAAGTGCCGCTGCCCGTCGATGTCAAAGACACCGGCTACCGGTCGGGCGAGAGGCGTCTGTACCTCGCCCGGGACAGGTCGGCCGTCTTCCTCGTCCGTGGCAGCAGTACCACCGCGCAACGGCTGCCTCGGGCAGTGCGCATGGTCGGGTGTAAGTAGACCTGCGCTGCTGCGGGCGCGCGCAGTCGTACTGCTGACCTGGTTGCCGCTCTCGGCCGCGATACACGGCCCCACAGGCCGGGGTTTGCGGCGGTTTTGGCGCAGGACTTGGCGTACAGCCGGGGTTTACCGCTGTGAGCGCCC
>JBKJZO010000135.1:0-10075 GCA_046715235.1 Mycobacteriales bacterium | reverse complement strand
CCTGCGCCCCGCGCCCCGCGTCCCGCGGGTGCCAATTGACCAGTGACCGTGGATTTTCGGGCCGCTCTGAGCGTGAGCCGTCGCGGTCATTGGTCAATTGGGTCGAGCCGATGCGGTGACCCGGCCGCCGCGTGGCACCTGGGCCCGGCGGCGGCGTGGTCACCTGGGCCAGGCTGGGGGCGGCGGGGCGGGCGGCACGTTGATGCGCGCCGCCGTACCAATAGACCGATCACCGCGACGTTTCGTCGCCTTGTGAGCGTGGCTGTCCGCGGTCAAAGGTCAATTGCCAAGGGACGACGGTCGTAGGGCGGGCGGTGGGCGTACGGCGGGTGGGGCGGTACGGCGGGCGGTGAGCGTACGGCGGTCGCGGTGGCTGAGGGCCGCGCGCAGGCGTCATCGCCAGGCTGCTGCTAGGGCTTCTCGGGTGTCTGCGAGCAGCTGCGGCAGCACGCGGGTGTGGCCGACGATCGGCATGAAGTTGGTGTCGCCGCCCCAGCGCGGCACGACGTGCTGATGAAGGTGCGCGGCGATTCCCGCACCTGCGACGGAACCGAGATTGGTTCCGATGTTGAACGCCTGCGCGCCACTCACTTTTCGTAGCGCGGTGATGGCCGTCTTGATGAACTGGTGCGTCTCGGTGGCTTCGTCGTCAGAGAGGTCGGTGTAGTCGGCGACGTGGCGGTACGGCACGACCATCAAGTGCCCCGGGTTGTAGGGATAGAGATTGAGCACGGCGTACACGTGCTCACCGCGCGCGACAACCAGTGCGTCGGCGTCCGGCATCGAGGCGATCTCGCAGAACGGGCAGCCGGGGTCGTCATGATTGCGCTTGATGTACGACAGGCGGTGCGGCGTCCACAACCGCTGGAAACCGTCGGGCGAACCGACGCCTTCCTGCGGCTCCGACTCAGCCATCGACCGGCACCTCAGGGGCGAACACGTGCGGGTCGACCTGCCGTTCGGCGATGACCCGCACTATCTCGGCAATGGCCTCGGCCACGGGCACACCGCGCCGCTCCACGCCGTTGCGGTAGCGGAAGCTCACCGCGCCGGCCTCGACGTCGCGATCACCTGCCACCAGCATGAACGGCACCTTCTGCACCTGCGCCTTGCGGATCTTGTTCTGCATCCGGTCGTCGGAGGTATCGACATCGGCGCGTACGCCGGCAGCATGCAGCTGCTGCGCGACATCGGCGAGGTAGTCGTGGTGCCGCTCGGCGATCGGGATGCACAACGCCTGCACCGGTGACAGCCACGGCGGCATCGCTCCGGCGTAGTGCTCGAGCAGCACTCCGAAGAACCGCTCGATCGACCCGAAGAGCGCGCGGTGCAACATGACCGGCCGCTGGCGGGTGCCGTCGGCGGCCTGGTACTCGAGGTCGAAGCGCTCAGGGAAGTTGAAGTCGACCTGGATCGTCGACATCTGCCAGGTGCGCCCGATCGCATCCTTCGCCTGAACCGAGATCTTCGGGCCGTAGAACGCGGCACCGCCGGGGTCGGGCACCAGCTCGAGCCCCGACGCGTCGGCAGCGGCTTGCAACGCAGCAGTAGCTGCGTCCCACTGCTCCTGCTCGCCGATGAACTTGTCGCTGTCGTCACGGGTCGATAGTTCGAGGTAGAAGTCGGTCAATCCGAAGTCGCGCAGCAGGCCGAGCACGAAGTCGAGCACACCGCGGATTTCGTCGCCCATCGCTTCACGCGTGGTGAAGATGTGCGAGTCGTCCATCGTCAGCCCGCGCACCCGAGTCAGACCGTGCACTACGCCGGACTTCTCGTAGCGGTAAACGGTGCCGAATTCGAACAACCGCAGCGGCAACTCGCGGTAGCTCCTGCCACGTGCCTTGTAGATCAGGATGTGGAACGGGCAGTTCATCGGCTTGAGGTAGTAGTTGACGCCCTCGAACTCCATCGGCGGGAACATCGTGTCCGCGTAGTGCGGGAGGTGCCCCGAGGTCAGGAACAGGTCCTCCTTGGTGATGTGCGGCGTGTTGACGAACGAGTAGCCGCCTTCCTCGTGCCGGCGGCGCGAGTAGTTCTCCATCTCGCGGCGGATGATGCCGCCTTTGGGGTGGAAGACCGCGAGCCCTGAGCCGATCTCGTCGGGGAAACTGAACAGGTCGAGTTCGGCGCCGATCCTGCGATGGTCGCGTCGCTCGGCCTCCTCGAGCCGGTGCAGGTGCGCCTCGAGGGCCTCCTTCGATTCCCACGCGGTGCCGTAGATGCGCTGCAGCTGCTGGTTTTTCTCGTCGCCGCGCCAGTACGCCGCCGCCGTGCGCATCAGCTTGAACGCCGGAATCGCCTTGGTGTTGGGCAGGTGCGGCCCACGACACAAGTCGCTCCACGCGTCGTCGTTGTCGTAGACGGTGATCTCGGAACCAGCCGCGTCGACCGTCTCGTCGCCAGCGACGGCACCGGCCACCGCGCGTTCGATCACCTCGAGCTTGTAGGGCTGGTCAGCGAACAGCTTCTCCGCCTCCTCGCGGGTCACGACGCGACGCGAGAACCTCTGGTTGGCCTTCACGATCTCGCGCATGCGCGCTTCGATGCGCTCGACGTCCTCAGGGGTGAAAGGCTTTTCGACGTCGAAGTCGTAGTAGAAGCCGTCCTGCACCGGCGGGCCGATCGCCCACTTCGCGTGAGGGAAAAGGTCGGTCACGGCCTGCGCCATCACGTGCGCGGTCGAGTGCCGCAGCACATCGCGTCCGTCAGGCGAGTCGATCGGTACGGCGGTCAGCTGCGCTCCGTCGTCCGGCACCCAGGACAGGTCGTGCAGGCCTCCGTCGGCGGCTTTGACGGAGATCGCCCGCTTGCCGGCTTCCTTGAGAACCCCGCCCGCCGTCGTACCCTCGGCCACCACGAGGGGTGCGCCATCGAGGGTCAGGCGGATCTCGGTCACGGTCGTCTCCATACAGATCGGCGCTCTGGGGTCCGGCCGATCTTAACGAGCGCGAACTCAGCCGACCGGATCTACCGGTTGCCCCCGCAGAAATGCGACCGCGGGCGCGACAAGCCGGCGCGCCTCGGCAAGCGACGGAGCGGTCAAACGGTGCACGACCTGAAGGTCGTCAAGGGCGTCGGTCGACACGACGAACTCCGCTGACCAGCCCTCCTCGCATCGTGCGTAGCGAACCGGTACCACTCCGGCGGGCGGCACATCGAGGTCTTCGTGGACTGCTCCCCCAGAAACGATCATGACCCGATGGTACCGACGCCGTTCATGGTCATGCGGCGGTTCACCCACTTTGGTTGGTGCCGCTGCGGGCTTTGGCCTCGGGCTCGATGCCTTCCGACAGCGGCTTGCTCGGCCGGCGGCCGCGCTCCTGCCGCCAGATCTCGAACGCCGCGGTGCCGGCCACCAGCCAGGCGAGCCCCAGCGCGATGCCGCCCAACACGTCGCTGAGGTAGTGAACGCCGAGAGTCATCCGCGACAGCGCCATCGCGAGCAGCCACCCGGCGTACGCCGCAATCAGCGTGGGCCGGTAACGCCGGTGCAGGAACGACAGGCCGACTAGGAGCAGCGCGCCGTAGCAGATCGTGGTGCCCATCGCGTGGCCGGACGGGAAGCTCATCCCACGTGCGCTGCCGAGCAGACACCCCTGCAGCGATGGTCGCGGCCGGTCGACAAGCGCCTTGACCACCCCGTTGAGCAGCCCGCCCGTGATCGTGGTCGTCACGAGGAAGACCGCCAACCGGCGCTCCCGACGCACCAGCAACCAGCAAACCCCAGCCGTCACGAACAGGTGGAGCCACGGAAAGGTGCCGAGCGCGCTGACGAAGCGCATCGCGCTGACCAGCGCCGGCTGGTCGCAGGCGACTTCGTGCAGGTCGACGGCCAGGGCCTTGTCGGCGCGGTCGACCGGGCCCAGCCGGACCACCTGTTCGAGCAGGAAGCCGAAGGGTACGGCGACCAGCAGCAGCGCAAGCAACAACAGAGAGATGCGCAGGCCGAAGCGTTCGTGCAGGGCGAGTCGTCGCCGTACGCCGTCAGGCAGCCCTGCCTTCATGGATAACGTGTCCCCGCGGTCGGGGACCGGCGAAACGCGCGCGGAGCCTTGAGAGGGAGGGACGTGCAGTTCATGTCGCAGCGGTCACGGACGACGCTGCTGTGGCTCGGGGGCATCCGCGTCGCGCTCGCCCTAATCGCCGTGCCCCTGGCGCCGTGGGTGTACAAGCACAACTTCCTTGTCCTCGTGCTGATCCGGCCGTCCAAGGAAATCCTCATGGCTGGTGGGTTCTTCCACCGGCAGGGCGAGTTCGGCCTGCTCCCTTTGCTGCTCGCGGCGCTGCCGCTGCACACGCTCGGAGTCTGGCAGTTCTTTGCTCTGGGCCGTGCGTTCAAGGACGACATCCGGATGCACGCGTTGAAGGGACCGGCGCGCAGGCTGCTCCCGCAACGGCGCATCGACAAGCTCGAGCACCTGCTCGAACACAAGGGTGACCGGCTGGTTTTTTACGGGCGGCTGGCTGCGTTTCCCGGACTCTTTCTGGCTGCCGCTGCTGGCGCGTCTCCCATGTCGTTCCGGCGGTTCGTCGTGCACGACAGCCTCGGTGCGTTGCTGTCCTTCATCGAGCTTGTCCTGGCCGGCTATCTGCTCGGTGCCGCGTACGAGGAAGTCGGTCTGTGGCTGGCGATCGCGGGCGGCGTGGTCTTCGTCGTCGCGTTGGCGTTCTTCGGCCGGGTGCTCGCGCACGATGAACTCGAGGTGCCGGCCGAGTCAGCGGCCTGACATCACTCGCCAAAGCCGGCGCGGCACGCCACCTGTCGTGATCTTTGGCCCCGAAAATCGCGATTCACGCCGACGATATGGCCAAAAGATCACGAACCCGCCCCTTGCGGGTGCAAGCCCACCCGCAGGCGACGGTGCTTGTGCAGTCAGACCGGTGGAAAACCCGTTTCCGCGGAAACGCCGAAAATCGAAAGCGTCAGGGTTTGGCCGGAGGTCACCAGACCCAGCGATCCAGTGCCACGGACACCCCACACCCGACCAGAAACACAAACGTCAGCGCCGAAGTCGCGATCATGCGAGCTTTCCGCGTCTGCAATCGAGCTTGGTGCCTGGTGAGCCACATCCACGTGACCATTGCGGAGACGACAGTTACTGCGATGCCGAGGGGTCGGGCATCGGCTACTCCAGGTCGGTGGGCGTAGCTGGTTTCGAACCAGCGACCTCTCGCGTGTGAGGCGAGCGCTCTCCCGCTGAGCTATACGCCCTTGTGCGGACGACAACTTAACAGAGGCGTCGGGTCCTAGTGCTGGCCGGGGAGGACGATCGTCGCGCTCAAACCAGGGGCGAGTGGACGCAGCTCGACGTCCCCGCCGAGGAGCCGCACCAGTTCGCGGCACACCGTCAGACCCAGTCCCGCGCCGCTGTTGCGCTTCTCGTCGGGATGCACCGCGCGCACGAAGGGTTCGAACGCTCGCGCCCGCCCGGCCTCCGGGATGCCGAACCCCTCGTCGGTAACCGTCAGTTCGAGAGCGCCGTCGATCCGGCGTACGCCGACGACCACCGCCCGCTCGCGCGCACCGTAGACGAGGGCGTTGCGCAGCAAGTGCCGCAGCGCTCCCCCGAGTGCGTACCTGTCGATGTTGAGGACGAACTGCTTGGGCACGCGATTGGTGACGCGCTCCGGCTCGCCGAGACGCTCCTTAAGCTCCTCGACGACGTCGTGCACGTTGACCGGCTCGGGCGAGAGCTCCACCGGACCGACGAGCAGCCGCAGGTACAGCACGATGTCGTCGACGAGAGTGTCGAGACGCTGGCTGTGCTGCAGCACCTGCTGGTGCAGCTGCTGCCGCGCGTCTGTGGTCATGTCGTCGTCGCGCGCCATCAGGCTGCGGACGTTGCCTTGGATCGCCACGATCGGCGCGCGCAGCTCGGCGAGAACACTGGCGAACGGATCGCTTGTCGGCTCCGTGGACTGCGTCATGCGGCGCGTGCCCTCCACTGCGATCGTCCCCGTCCGGACGCGCTCATGCTGTCACGGGTCCGACCGAAAGCCCGGGCATGACGCGGCGCGATCTACGTCGCAGTCACATCTCCGATCGCGATGGGCTGGCTGGGAGTCGCTGGAATCTGGGGGCCCGCCTCCTTGGACACGGCGTAGGCCTTGATCGCGCTGGTGTCATCGACGGTGTCGACCGGGATCAGGTTGGGCCCGTCGTGCACGACCTTGAACTTCCGTACGCCGGTCATCGTGTCGTCCGGCTGCTGCGCCCAGAGCACGTAGATGCTGTCGCCGGACTTGTTCTGTTGGAACTTGTCGACGACCAGGTAGCTCTTCTTGCCGTTGACCAACATCGTTGCCTGCTCGGTACCCGAACTTGCGAGCGGGACCTGCTTGGTCTGCGGGTCGGCGACCAGCTCGCTGATCGACTTCAGGGAAGCGCTACTGATGCTTCCTTCCTGCCGCAGCTTGAAGTTCCATCCACCCATCAGCAGGAGCGCGATCAGCGCTGCCGCGACAGCGAACGATGGCGCTTCCAGTCGGCGACGGGCGGCTCGCTGCGGCGGCGGCGAGTATTGGCGGATGTCAGTGACAGGCTCGACGGGCGGCCGCGTCTGCTCGGTCGACCGCGCCTCGGACATGATCGAAGCGAGCAGCGATGCCGGCGGCTCAGCGACCTGGACGCCGTACGCGAGTCCTGCTGCAGCGGCCTCCATGTCGAGGGCGGTGCGCGCGCACTGCTCACAGCCGCGCATGTGCTCGAGGAGCGTCTCCTCCTCTTCGGGTTCGAGGGCGCCGAGGGCCAGGCCGACAGCGAGCTCGTCCCACTCGACGTGGTCTGCCATCAGGTCCTCCCTCCATGCGGTTCCTCGGCGTCGAGGGAGGTGTCGATCGCATCGCGCATCCTGCGCATTCCGGCGAGCATGCGCGTCTTCACGGTGCCGAGAGGCGTTTCTGTGATCTTGGCGATCTCGCGTTGCGTGTAGCCGCCGAAGTACGCGAGGGCGAGGGCCTCGCGCTGCACATCGGGCAGTTCGACGAGCGCGGCGCGTACCCGATCGCGTTTGACCGACGCCCACACGTCCTCGTCGACCCGACTGTCCGACTCGGTGAGATCAAGAACGTCGGCCGGCTGCCGACGCTTGCGCAGGTTGTCTTCCTTGCGCACCGAGTCGACGGCCTTGTGATGCGTCATGGTCAGCAGCCACGTCGAGACCTGGCCGCGAGCCGCGTCGAACCTGTGCGCGTCCTTCCAGACCGTCAGAAAAACTTCTTGTACGACGTCCTGCGCAAGCTGGTCGTCGCCGAGAATCCGCCGGGCGAGAGAGTAGGCAACGCGTCCGTAGCGCCGATACAACGCTTCGAGTGCGGCGTCCTCGCCCGATAGCACGCGGGTCACCAGCGCAGCGTCATCGACGGCGCCGCTCCCCCTGGTGGCTGTCATGACGGCGTTCCTCACACTCAGCGTTCGTCGGCGACCGTCATCCGGATTGGCTCCCGTGCCGTCCCGATTCGGCCAAGGTTGACGCTACCGCGTCCGTCCACCTGCACAGTCTGCCCAAATGCCCTGTATGTCCCGTTACCACTGGTGAGTCTTCCGGAACATCGCGCGGCGCTGTGCATAGGGTCGGGAAAGCCGGGCACAAGATACGAGATACGCACTGTTGAGGAGGGTGCTCCTATGGGCGCACCGCAGAGCACTGTGACCGCTGAACTCAGCCTGCGCCTGGTGCTCCCCGGTAGTCCGTCCCTGCCGGTTCTCGCGACGCTGCGCTACCTCGCCGCCGACCCCTACGCGATCAGCGTGACCTTTCACACGGGTGCCGACGGCGGCGCTGTCGAGTGGAGCTTCGCCCGTCAGCTGCTCACCGACGGAGCCACGCACCCGGTCGGCGAGGGTGACGTTCGGGTCTGGCCCAGCCACCGGGACGACCGGGCGCTGATCTGTCTGTCGCTGTCGAGCCCGTCCGGCTCGGCGTTGTTCGAGACATCGCTGAGCGAGGTCGTCGAGTTCCTCACCCGCTCGTACGCGTCGGTTCCCTCAGGTTGCGAGAGCGAGTTCGTCGACGTCGACGCGGAGCTGGCGTTGCTGTCCTGGCCCGAGCAGGACGACTAGACAGCTCACGACGCTCGTCGCGTGCCGGCCCCCCGACCGTCATCGGCGTCGTACACCCCGAGTTCGGCCGCCAACGCCACCAGTGCCTCCACCCGGGCGATCTCGCCGGCCGTGAAGCTCGGCAACCGCCGCGCCAACATTGTCACCCGCCCCGGCCGCCCATCCGCGAGGGGAACCACGAGCAACCAGGGCGGCTCTTCATCCGCCTGGGTCGGCGCGAGCCCTGTGCGCTCCCGGCCCATCATCGGTATGCCGTTCTGCACGGCCTGAGCGGCGAGCGCACTAGTGGTCATGAGCTCGGTGGGAACGACCCACGCACCCTCCGCGCCCACAAGCTCGGCGAGGGACGCTTCGAAAACGCGCAGCCGCGCGGGGTGATCGCGAACCAGCCGGCGGCCGAGTTCGAGGCAGCGAGTCTGCGGGTCGACCAGGTCGTCGTCGTTGGCCGGAACGAGCATCACCACTGCGGCGCCGGTCGCGCGGATCTGCGCTTCGACGTCCTCAACGCTGGTGTCCTCGGGCAGGTCGACGAGCAGTTCGTCGACCACCCGTGTTGAGTCGAGTGCCTGTACGTCGAGCGAGCGGATGTTACCGCCGCACGCGGCAACCGCCCCCGTCAGTGCGGCCAGCCGGCCCGGCCGGTCGGCCAGCTCGACACGCACCGTCCACAACGCCATGCCGGACTCCTCTCGACCACCCCGTTGATGGTGCGGGAGCAGCCTCACACCCGAGTGTTACGGACAGAAGTACACCGGGTGTCCCAGCCGTAACACCCCAAGATCGCGCACAACGGATTCAGTCGGCGGGGCGACCGGCGAGTCCGGCCGCGGCCTCCAGAACGCACATTGCCGCTAGCCGCACGGTCCGGCCGTCGGGATCGGCGGCGGCGTCGACCTCGGTGACCGCGACCGCGTCGACGGACGGGTGCATCCCGGCCAGGTAGGCGGCGCGCATCACCTCCGAGGCGGACAGCCCCCCCGGCAGGGAGCCGGGACATCCCGGCGCGACCGCCCGGTCA
The DNA here is from genome assembly GCA_046715235.1 of Mycobacteriales bacterium. Classification (GTDB taxonomy): domain Bacteria; phylum Actinomycetota; class Actinomycetes; order BP-191; family BP-191; genus JBKJZO01. The sequence goes on along the minus strand of JBKJZO010000135.1, from coordinate 995 downwards.
CACACGTCGAGGTCGAGCGCGACGACGACGCGCCGCCCAGCTGCGCCGGCGACGTCGAGGGCGGCAAGCACGCAGTCGGAAATGCCGCGCCGTGCCACTTCGTCACGGTGGATGGGGTGGATGCCCCGCGCGTACGCCTCGTCGTAGTACGAGCGGGAGTCGGCCCAGTCGGCGACCCCGACCTGGACGATGCGCTCCCCGGGCATCCCGGCGTCGAGCAGCCGCCGTACGACGGACGCGTTGCCACCGGCGCCGCGCACGTCGTGGCGCACGTCGAGCACGACGAGCCCGCCGCGCGCGAGATCGCCGAGCACTCCGATAGCGACCGGTGCAATGACGGAGCTGTCACCGCCCACGACCAGCAGCAGACGCGCGATCGTGCTGCCCGACTCGGCCGCCATGCGCACGCGCCACTCGCCTTCCTCGCCGCGGTCTGGGTCGTCGACGTCGCCGAGATCGACCGCCTTCAGCTCGCCGATGTCGACCCGGCGCGACGGCGCCCAGGTCGACAACGCGCGCATGGCCTGCCGCACCGCGCGCGGTGTCCGATGCGCGCCGCTCTCCCCGCGCGAGCTCGCGTGCGCCGGTACGCCGAGCAGCGCGACGTCGGGGCGGCCCTCCCGCGCATCGCCCTCCAGCCATTGGGCGGCGCTACGGAACCGCGAGTCGTCGGACGGCGTAACTGGCGGGGGCATGGCGCGATCCTGCCAAACAGGGTGCCTCGGAACGCACCGAGCTTGAGAATGTGGCGACCGCACTGGAGGCGATCCTCAACGTTGAGGGAAAGCCACTGCCCCCGCTGCCCGCTGTCAGAGCCGCCGCGGGCCCACAAGAAAGAGGCCCTCGTAAGGGCCTCTGACCTGCATTCCGTGTGGGCGATAGTGGTGTCGAACCACTGGCCTCTTCCGTGTCAGGGAAGCGCTCTCCCGCTGAGCTAATCGCCCGAGGCGGAGGCGAGAATCGAACTCGCGTACAGGGCTTTGCAGGCCCTTGCC
>JBKJZO010000134.1:0-4129 GCA_046715235.1 Mycobacteriales bacterium | reverse complement strand
CCGCCCTGACCCTGGCCGCCCTGACCCTGGCCGCCCTGGCGCTGCCTGTTGTTGTCACGGTTGCTGTTGAAGTCGCGGTTGCCACCGTCGCGGTCGCCGCGCTCACGCGCCGGCCGCTCACCCTGGGGCTGGCCGCCCTGGATGCCGGACTGCTCGCCGTTCACCTGAGGCTGTGTCTGCTGCTGCTCACCGGCTTCGCCGGCCACACGCTCGGCCGGGCGCTGCCGGTCGCGGCCGTCCCTGTTGGACCTGCTGCGCCGGCTGCCGCCCTCGGTCGCGTCCTCGGCTCCGGTGACGGCGCCGCCTTCGCGTACGTCGGCAGGGCGTGATTCGTTGGCCGCTTCGGATAGGGCTGCGGGCTCGGCGCCGTTGCGGTCGCGCGCGCCGCCACGTGCGGGTTCGGCGGTCGTGGCGGACGACACGGGTGCTGCGCCGTTGCGCGGCGCGCCGCCCTGCGACGACTGGATCGCGGATACCAAGTCGCCCTTGCGCATCTTCGCGACACCGGAGATGCCGAGGCCGCTGGCCATCGATTGCAACTCCGGCAGCAGCATGCCGCTGAGGCCTTTGCCCGCCGTACGCGCGCGCTTCGCAGGCTCGGCTGCGGCGGCCTCGGACTGCGAGGCGGCGACGGGGACGTCGGTGGTTTCGCTCAAGGAATTTCCCTCCGTGACGGCCGGGAGCCGGAAGGCTCCGAGTGGTCGGCCGATGTTCTGGCTGTGCCAGGTCTGTGGTTGCGGGTTCGTCACTCGACGCGGCGTCTCGATCGCTGACGGCTGCGAACGGCGTCTTCTTCGCCGCGCCGGTCAACTGAGCCACCGCTATTGGACCGTGACGTCCGCGGATAACGGGTGCGAGTGTGGCTATCCCCTACCGTCTTGGAGCGACCTCGGCAATCACGGCCACCGACTTGAGTTTCTGGGAGCCGGAGGCTGATGCCCTGGACGCGGGACGCGAAGCCCGTGGGACTACGGCGGGCAGGTGATGTGGCCAAGCGTAGCCACGCGAGACCCTTGCGGCAACAACGCCACCCCGCATGCCACCTATTCCTCCATCACCACCCGCACGTCCCCGTGGCGCTCAAGCATGACGAACGACGTCGGGTCGCCACTGCGGTTGCTGGCGAACTCCAGTGACAGCCGCGCCGTCCCCACCCTGATATCCCTCAGCGTGACCCGGCGCAGCCATCTGGGGAGCATCGGCCGGTTGACGGTGAGCACGCCCATGTCGGCGCGGGCCGAGATGCCGAGCATCGCCTGCAGCAGCTGGTAGGGGGCGCCGGCAGCCCACGCCTGCGGCGAGCAGGCCACCGGATAGCTGACCGGTCGCCCCGCCCCGTTTCGGGAGAATCCGCAGTACAACTCAGGCAGGCGACGGTCCTGCGCCGTCTTTGCGGCGTCAACGATCGCGGTGGCGACATCGATCGTGGCCTGCCGAAGGTTGTAGCGCTTGAGACCCGACGCGACGAACGCGTTGTCATGCGGCCAGACCGATCCGTCGTGGTAACTGATCGGGTTGTACGCCGTCGCCTCCCGGCTCATCGTCCGGATCCCCCAGCCGGAAAACATGTCGGGGGCCAGCAGCCGCTCGGCCATGACCGCGGCCTTGTCGGGATCGATGAATCCGCCGTACAGCCCGTGCGCGGGGTTGGTGGTGACCGTGCCGACAAGTTTCCCGTCGCCGTCGATCGCCTCAGCAAAGAAGCCGTTCTCGGGCATCCAGAAGGTCTCGTTGAAGCGCTCGCGCAGGTCGGTCGCCAATGCCCGCTGGTGTTCGGCGTCCGCGGGTCGGCCCAGGCCGTCGTACACGTCGGCCATCCGCAGGCGCGCGAGGTGGACGTATGCCTGCACCTCGGCGAGTGCGATCGGACTCGGCGCCAGCCCGCCGTCCTCGTGCACGACGGAGTCGATGCTGTCCTTCCACCCCTGGTTGATCAGGCCGCGCGGTGACCGTCGCTGATAGTCGACCCATCCGTCACCGTTGCTGTCGCCGTACTGCTCGACCCAGGCAAGCGCGGCTTCGGCGTTGGGTAGCAGCTCGCGCGCAAACTCGAGGTCGCCGGTCCAGCGAAACAGCGACCCGTAGAGCACACAGAACAACGGCGTCGCATCGGTGGTGCCGTAGTACGGCGTGTGCGGCACGTAGCCTGCCCCGGCCAGCTCGCCCTGCCGTATCTCGTGCATGATCTTGCCCGGCTCCTCGTCCCGCCACGGGTCGATCTGCCGACCCTGGTACGCCGCAAGGCAGCGCAGCGTGTTGCGCGCCGGTTCGGGATTGAGCATCAGTGTCTGGAAGGCCGAGAAGATGGAATCGCGGCCAAAAATCGTTACGTACCAGGGGATTCCGGCGGCATACACCGGTCCGTGTGGGGTCGGCGTCAGCAAGGCCCTCAGGTCGCGGCGGCCTCTGTCGAGCAGCTCATTGAAGTCGGTGCTGTCGGTCGTGATGGACGCGCACTCCTGCTCCCACTCGTCATACGACTGGCGTAGCTGTGCCTCGGCGACGTCGAAGGTCTGCCGCGCCGGCGCTACGTCGTTGACGATCGGAGTCGCGGTCACGTTGAGCACCGCCCGCCCCTGCGCCATGAGTGGCAGTCGGTAACGAGCGACGGCGGCGAACGGGCCGGTGACCTCGACCTCGAACGGCGGCGGGTCGAGCTCGACCAGCGTCTCGCGACGTACCCCGTCCTCACCGAGATAGGCGAACCGCACAGTCCCTCCGTCGACGAGCGGCGGGATGACCTCGCCGCGATGCTCGCGAACGAGTCCGCGCACCTCGAACAGGTCGGCGAAGTCAGCCTCGATCCAGAGTTCGACCGGCAGCTTCATGTCGATCTGGTGGTACGAGCGGACCCGCAGCCGCTGATGCATGCGCTCCTTGACGAGCATGGTCCGCCGGACGTTAACGGTCATCTGCGGTACGAGCAGAACGTCACCCTCGCCCCACACAGTCGGATTCGACAGGTCGACCGAGGCCGTCCAGACCTCGTCGTCAGTCGACGAGAGCAACGACGGCCGAACCCCCGCCAGCCGCAGTTCCAGGCGCGAGAGGTACCGGGTGTCACGTGAGTAGAAACCCATGCCTTCGTCGCCGGCGGTGATGTTGCCCTCGGCATTCATCACGAGGAACGCGTCGCCCTCTTTGACGACCAGGGTGTGCGCGTGCGCCTCGCCCTCAGGGACTTTGGCGTGCGGCTGCTCAAGATCCAGCATCGCCATCGGCAGGAACTCCACCCGCGCCTACCCCTCTAGTTGTACGACGTGCGCTCCGGTTCGGTCGACGTCCAGCGGCATCGCGCTCCAACCACCCGGGAGCGCCGCCTCGACCGTCTTACGTGCGACGTCATCCCCAGCCGTTACCAATGCAAGCACTGAGGGACCCGCACCCGAAACCACGGCCCCGATGCCTGCTGCCCGCAATTTCTTCAGCAGAGTCGCGGTACGCGGCATCGCCGCTGCGCGGTACTGCTGGTGCAGCCGGTCCTCGGTCGCGGCGAAGAGCAGGTCAGGCCGATGGGCCAGCGCCTCGGTGAGCAGCGCCGCGCGCCCCGCGTTCAGTGCCGCGTCGGCGTGCGGCACCGTCTCCGGCAGCAGGCGCCGCGCCTTGCTCGTCGCGAGTTTGGTCGTCGGCACCAGCGCTATCGGCGAGAGCGAACTGTGCGGTTCGAGGCGCACCACCCCGACGCCACCCGCGGGTTCCTGCCACGCAATGGTGGCGCCGCCGTAGAAGCAGGCCGCCACGTTGTCGGGATGGCCTTCCAGCTCGGTTGCGAGCGCGACCGCCTCCTCGTCGCTCATGCCGCCGAGCACGAGTGCCCTGGCTGCGCTGACACCGGCGACGATGGCGGCAGCCGACGAGCCGAGGCCGCGGCCGTGCGGGATCCGGTTTGCGCAAACCAGCTCGAGTCCTCGCGGCTGGCCGCCGAGACGGTCGAACGTCGCGCGCACCGCGCGTACGACGAGGTTTTTGCGGCCGCGATCGACCTCGTCGGCGCCTTCGCCCGCGACATCGACGTGCAGCCCCGAGTCGACGAGGTCGATCGCGGCCGCAAAAACCTCGTCGTACGCGCGGTGCGCGCGACGTTCGACCGTCTCGGCGGCCAGCCGCGAGGACTCGAGCTGGTTTGCGC
>JBKJZO010000133.1:0-11369 GCA_046715235.1 Mycobacteriales bacterium | reverse complement strand
CCAACGCCGATGTGGTGCAGCTGGCTGTTGTGCCGGAGGGTGAACACGCCGCTGTCGTCGATCTTGTCGTGCCGGATCCGGTAGTGGGAGTCGTCGAGCGGGATGCCGGTCGGGATGGCTTTGGGTCGCGCCTGGTAGGCCTGGGCCGGGGTGCGCCGGCCGAGGGCGCGGTGCGGCCGGACGGTGTTGTAGTAGCTGCGGTAGGCGTCGAGTTGGCGTTGCAGCTGCCGCGGGGTGCGGGCTCGGGGTTGGCTGGCCAGCCATTTCTTCACGGTCTGGTGGAACCGTTCGACTTTGCCGCAGGTCTGCGGGTGGTAGGGCCGGGAGTGCCGGAAGCTGATCCCGCGGGCGTGCGCGGTGACCTCGAGCGCGACCCGGCCGCGGCCGCGGGACCGGCCGGTGAAGACCGCGCCGTTGTCGCTGAGCAGGCTGGCCGGATTGCCATAGCTGGCAGCGGTTTTGCGGAAGCGCTCGTCGACGTCACCGGCTTTGAACACCCGCCGGGTGTCGCTGCCCAGGCAGAGCCGGGAGTGGTCATCAAGCAGGTTGAGGATCTCCACCCCGGTGCCGTCGGCGAGCGCCCAGTGGGTGATGTCCAGCTGCCAGCGCTCGTTCGGCTGCTCCGCAGCGAACCGCAGGTAGCTGCTCTTGGGCCGCTTGTGCGGCTGCGCGCTGACGAAGCCGCGGGCCGACAGGATCCGCCAGATGGTGGACACCGCCGGCGCGCTGCCGTGCCGCTGCTCGAGGTGGAACGCGATCGTCGCCGCGCCGGCCTCATGCCCGCCGCGGGTGAGCTCCTTGCGGATCCGGACGATCTCGTCCTCGACCTGCGCCGAGGTCCGCCGCGGACTGCTCACCGGCCGCCGCGACCGCGGTTCCAACCCCGCGTCGCCCTCGGCCTGGTACCGCTGGACCAGGGTGATCACCCAACGGCGGGACACCCCGTAGTCCCGCGCGACCTCGCTCTTACTGCGCCCCTCGAACAGCACGGCGGCAACAACCAGCTGCGGCATCCCCATCGCTCACCCCTCGGCTCAGGGTGTGAACGATGTCCCGAGACAGGTGTGAACGATGTCCTAAACTCAGACACCGCCGTCCCGACACATCGTTTAACCACGAGCCGTTGCCGGTTTCATCAACGGTTGGCTCGCCAGGGGCGCCGATAGCATCCGCACCACATCCGGTACGTCGGAAGGGAGTGCGGTGAGCGGCGCACGAACCCGTTCGACCGCGGCTGGCGAAGCCGGGCCGGCGTACGTCACGTCGGAGATCGTCAACATCCCCAACGCGCTGTCTGCGTTCCGGCTCGCCGGCGTACCGCTGTTCCTCTACCTCGTCCTCGGCCCGCACGCCGACGGATGGGCGCTGCTAGTGCTCATGGTCAGCGGCTGGACCGACTACTTCGACGGGAAGCTGGCCCGGCGCTGGAACCAGATCTCGCGGATCGGACAGTTGCTCGATCCGCTCGCTGACCGCCTCTACATCATTAGCACGGTCTTCGCGTTCACGGTCAGAGGCGTTATCCCGCTCGCGCTCGCGGTGATCCTTTTGTCCCGCGACCTGGTCATCCTGGCGTGTCTCCCGCTACTGCGGCGCCGAGGCTACGGACCGCTCCCGGTTCACTTCCTCGGCAAGGCGGCAACGTTCAACCTGCTCTACGCGTTCCCGCTCCTACTACTCGCCGACGGCTCGGGTCCGCTGGCCGCAGCGGCGCGTCCGGTAGGTTGGGCTTTCACGGTGTGGGGGACGTTCCTGTACTGGTGGGCCGCGATCCTCTACGGCCGCCAGGCGCGTCTGCTGCTCAGGGGTGATTCGCACCCCGGCGGAAACGGAGCCCCAGGATGAAAGCGGTCGTCATGGCCGGCGGTGAGGGCACCCGCCTCAGGCCGATGACCGCTAACCAGCCCAAGCCTCTGCTGCCCGTCGTCAACCGGCCCTTGATGGAGCACGTGCTTCGACTTCTGAAGCGACACGGCTTGACCGAGACCGTCGTCACCGTCCAATTCCTCGCCGCACTGATCCGCAACTACTTCAGTGACGGCGACGAGCTGGGTATGCAGCTGCAGTACGCAACCGAGGAGACTCCGCTCGGTACGGCGGGCAGCGTCAAGAACGCCGAGGCCGAGCTTCGGGACGAGCCCTTCCTGGTCATCTCCGGGGACGCGCTCACCGACATCGACCTGACCGCGATGGTGCAGTACCACCAGAAGCAGGGCGCGCTGGTGACCGTCGCGCTCAAGCGCATGCCCAACCCGCTGGAGTTCGGCATCGTCATCACCGACGAGGAAGGCCGCGTCGACCGGTTCCTCGAGAAGCCGACATGGGGCCAGGTCTTCTCCGACACCGTCAACACCGGCATCTACGTCATGCAGCCGGAGATCTTCGACCACATCACGAGCGGCGAGATCGTCGACTTCTCCGGCGACGTCTTCCCTGCCCTGCTGAAAGCGGGCGCGCCGCTGTTCGGGTACATCGCCGACGGCTACTGGGAGGACGTCGGCACGCACGAGAGTTACCTGCGCGTGCAGGCGGATGTACTCAATCGCGTCGTCGACGTCGAGATCGACGGATTCGAGGTCTCGCCGGGTGTGTGGGTCGGAGAGGGCGCCGACGTCGATTCGGACGCAACTCTTCTCGGACCGCTGTACATCGGTGACTACGCCAAGGTCGAGGGCGGCGCGGAACTGCGCGAATACACGGTTCTCGGCAGCAACGTTGTCGTGAAAGGCGGTGCGTTCCTGCACCGGGCGGTCGTTCACGACAACGTGTTCGTCGCGCCGCACGCCAACCTGCGCGGCTGCGTCATCGGGAAGAACACCGACATCATGCGCGCCGCGCGAATCGAGGAAGGCGCCGTCATCGGTGACGAGTGCGTCATCGAGGAGGAAGCGTTCCTCTCACCCGGCGTCAAGGTATATCCATTCAAGACGATCGAGGCAGGGGCGGTGGTCAACACCAGCGTCATCTGGGAGTCCCGCGGGCAACAGACGCTGTTCGGCCCGCGCGGTGTCTGTGGTCTCGTCAACGTCGAAATCACCCCGGAGCTGGCGGTGCGGCTCGCGAGTGCCTACGCCACGACTCTCCGCAAGGGCAGCATTGTCACAACAAGCCGCGACGCTTCTCGGGCCGCGCGCGCGCTCAAGCGGGCGGTCATCAGCGCGCTGACCGCGAGCGCCATCAACGTGCGCGACCTCGAGGTCGCCCCGACCCCAGTGACCCGATTCGATCTCGGCATCGGTGACTCGGTCGGCGGGATCACGTTGCGGACGACGCCCGGCGACCCGCAGAGCATCGACATCGTCTTCCTCGACGCGACCGGAGCCGACCTGTCGCTGGCCGCGCAACGCAAGCTCGAGCGCGTCTTCTACCGCGAGGAGTTCAGACGTGCGTTCCCCGGCGAGATCGCCGAGTTGACGTTCCCCGCCCGAACCCTCGATCACTACAGCGCCGAGTTGATGGCCTCGGTCGACGTCTCGGGTGTGCGTGAGGCCGGTCTCAAACTCGTTGTCGACGCGGCGGGGGGCACGGCCTCGCTGGTACTTCCGACGCTGCTCGGAAAGCTGGGCGTCGACGTACTCACCGTCAATGGGCGGCTCGACGAGATGTCGACAACCGAATCGCTCGCCGACCACATGCGGGGCATCGAGCGGCTCGGTGAGCTCGTCGCGTCGTCGCGTGCCGCGTTCGGTGTCCGGTTCGACCACGCCGGCGAGCGGCTCTCGATCGTCGACGAACGCGGCGTGCTCCTTCAGGACGACCGCGCTCTGCTCGTGATGCTCGAACTGGTGACAGCCGAGCGCAGATCCGGCGCCGTGGCGCTCCCCGTCAATGTCACGCGAGTGGCCGAGCAAATCGCGACGCGCCACGGAGTAGGTGTCGTCTGGAGCCCGCGGTCGGCGAGTGACCTGCTCAAGATCACCCGCGAGAACGACATCGTGTTCGCCGGCGACGGCCGCGGCGGAATGATCGTCCCCGAGTTCTCACCGGCACTCGACGGCACCGCCGCCTTCGTTCGTCTGGCCGGCCTTCTGGCGCGAAGCGGCGAGCCGCTCAGCGCGATCGAAGAACGGATCCCCGTCGGCCATGTCGTACGACGCTCGGCCGCCACACCGTGGGCCGCGAAGGGCGCGGTGATGCGCTCGGTCGTCGAGGCGGCGGGGGATCGTCAACTCGACATGACCGACGGCGTCCGCATCATCGAGGACGACGGCGCCTGGGTGCTCGTGCTGCCGGACCCGTCGGAGGCAGTGACGCATCTCTGGGCGGAGGGCGACGACCCCGCGCGCGCCACCGCGCTTCTGCAGCACTGGGCTGACATCGTGGAGGGCGCGGGTCATTGACGGCTCGTGCGATCGCTGACAGGGGATATTGCGCAGGTGAGCTCACCGCCCGAGGACCTGGCCCCGCCGGGTCGAGAACGACGGCGGCACGACCGCGCGGACGTCCTGTCGACCACGCTCTTGCGTGAGTTGACGACCAGCAGGGTCGACCCGGCGTACGTCGAAGCAGCCGCACGGCGGGCGCAGAGTGGTACGCCGACGCGCAGCGGCAGGGGACTGTGGGGCGCGCTCGTGCTTTTCCTGATCGGACTGCTCGCGGTCGTCGCCATCCAGCAGACGCGGCAGAGCGCGCCGCAGACGGCCCGGGTCCGCACCGGTCTGCTGCAGAGGGTCGAACGGTTGACCGCGCGCACCGATGAGGCAGGGCGGCAGCTAGATCGCCTACGGACCGAGCTCGCGGCCGACCGGGACAAGGCCCTCGAGCGGTCCGCAGCCGACAGGTCACTGCGCGACCGGCTGCGCGCGCTGGAGCTGGACGTCGGCGCGGTGCCCCTCGCCGGCACCGGCCTGATCGTGAGCCTCAGCGACGCCAAAGCGTCGGGCGGGCGGGATGCCGACGGCCGGGTGCAGGACCGCGACCTCCAACATGCGGTCAACGCGCTCTGGGCCGCCGGGGCGGAGGCGGTGGCCGTCAATGGCCAGCGGGTTGGGGCGCTCACCGCGATTCGGCAAGCAGGCGAGTCCATCCTGGTCGACTACCGCCCGATCTCCACGCCATACCGCATCAGTGCGATCGGTGACACCGACGCGCTCGAGACGCGCCTGGCCGCTTCACCTGCCACCGAGCGCCTCGAGCGGCTCGAGCAGCTCTACGGAATAGGGTTCGATGTTCGGCGCGCCGACTCGCTCGAGCTGCCGGGTGCGGCGTCGACTCGCGTTCTCGTTGCCAGGCGGGCGGGATCGGTCCCCCGGCCTTCGGTCACAACGAAAGGGAAGGGGCAACGGTGATCGCGCTTTTCGGGATGATCGCCGGGGTAGCCCTCGGGATCTTTCTGCAGCCGACCGTACCCGTGTGGCTGGAGCCCTATCTTCCCTTGGCCGTTGTGGCCGCGCTCGACGCGGTCTTCGGCGGGATTCGAGCAAGTCTCGACCGCATCTTTGACGAACGCGTGTTCGTCGTCTCCTTCGTCTCCAACGCGCTCGTCGCGACCCTGATCGTCTTCCTTGGCGACCAGCTCGGCGTCGGTGGCCAGCTGTCCACGGCGATCGTCGTGGTCCTGGGGATCCGCATCTTCTCCAACGTTGCCGCAATTCGCAGGCACGTGTTCAGAGCATGAGCGACTCGCCCAGTGCTTCGGCGCCAGTTCGGCCTGCGCCCAGGCAGTGGTTGATGCAGGCGATTCTTGGCTTGCTGGCGGCGATTCTTGGCTTCGCGCTCGTCGTTCAGGTGCGCACCACTCAGGCAAGCACGTCCTTCAGCACCGCGCGGCAGGACGACCTGGTGCGCATCCTCGACGACCTCACGGCGCGCTCCGAGCGGCTGCAGCAGGAGATCGACGAACAACAGGCCGCTCGCGACCGGCTCGCGAATGCCGGCGATCGGGACGCCGCCGCGGTAGCCGAGGCGCAGAAGCGAGCCGACACGTTGGCTGTCATTGCCGGCACTGTCGCTGCTCGAGGCTCCGGAGTGCGCGTCGTCATCGACGATCCCGCGCACGCGCTGACAGCGGACGTTCTGCTGGACACGATCCAGGAGCTGCGCGACGCCGGCACAGAAGCAATGATGATCAACGGGCACCGGATCGGAGCGACGAGCTACGTCATCGATCGAGATGGTGCGATCGTCCTCGACGGCTCCGCGCTGTCTCAGCCGTACACGATCACTGCCATCGGCAACGCGGCAACCCTCGACGAGGCGCTGTCGATACCGCGCGGGATCGTCCAGACCGTCGAGGACGAAGGCGCCCGGATCACAGTGACACGCGCTACCGAAGTACTCGTCGACGCCTTGCGACCGCTTTCGACGCCCCGATACGCTCGCCCGACTCGAGGCGACTGATCGCCGCTGCCGCCCAAAGAAAGAGGCCTACGTGTACCCAGCTGACCTGAAGTACACGGCGGAGCACGAGTGGGCGCAGGCCGACGGCACTTCGGTGCGGGTCGGGATCACCGACTTCGCGCAGGAGGCCCTGGGCGACATCGTCCATGTCTCCCTCCCCGAGGTTGGCGCGGAGGTCGAAGCAGCCCAGGTGCTCGGCGAGGTCGAGTCGACCAAGAGCGTGTCCGACGTCTACGCACCTGTTGCCGGCACTGTAGTTGCGCGCAACGACGCGCTCGAGAGCAGGCCCGAACTCGTCAACGCCGATCCCTACGGCGAAGGCTGGCTTGTGACGATCCAGGTCGCCGATGCCGGGGTGGTTGATGGGCTGATGGACGCAGATACCTACGAGAAGGCCATCTCTTCGCGCTGATGCTCTACCTGTAGTAGAGACTTTCGGCGGTGTTACTGGTGTCGACAAAGACGCCTGTTGACCGAAGCATGACCACGTCGCTACCCTCCACTACAGCTTGAGGGCGCCGCGCAAACCGGCCCCCGAGCAGCAGCGGAAGGGTTCAGCGTGTTCTGTAGCCAGTGCGGTCACCGCAACAGTGACGACAGCCGGTTCTGCAGCAATTGCGGCTCGCCTCTGCTCGGCCGCGGCGGCGAAAGCGCTTCCGAGCAGACGTCGACGATCTCGCTGGCCGCTGTTGACGGCGACCACGGTGACGATGACGGCGGCGAGGTCTCCTCACTCGAAGACGCGCTGCCGGCCGGCACTGCTCTGCTCGTGGTCAAGCGGGGCCCCAACGCAGGCAGCAGGTTCTTGCTCGACAAGGACCACACGACGGCGGGCCGTCACCCTGAGAGCGACATTTTTCTCGACGACGTCACCGTCTCGCGCAGGCACGCCGAGTTCCGCCGCGTCCCCGGCGGGTTCGAAGTGCGCGACGTCGGTTCCCTCAACGGCACTTACCTCAACCGCGAGCGTATCGACGCCGCGGCGCTCGCCGGGGGCGACGAGGTGCAAATCGGCAAGTTCCGGCTGGTCTACTTCACCGCCGCGAGGACCGAATCGGGTGGAGCGCAATGATCGGCGCGCGCAAGGCATTCATGAGCATCGGCGAAGTCCTCGGCCAACTGCGTGGCGACTTCCCTGACGTGACCATCTCGAAGATCCGCTTTCTCGAGGCCGAGGGATTGATCGAGCCCGAGCGCACCAGCTCGGGCTACCGCAAGTTCTCCCGCGACGATCTCGCGCGGCTGCGCTACGTGCTCTCAGCGCAGCGCGATCACTACCTGCCGTTGCGTGTGATCAAGAGCCACCTCGAAGCACTCGACCGGGGTCTGGAGCCATCACTGCCGGGGGAGACCGGGCCACGGGTCCCGCAAGCGGTGACTGCCACGTCCGGCGTACCCGGGCCTGAGGCGTTTATCAGCGCCGCAAGCGATGTGCGGCTCTCGCGCGAAGAGCTCGAGACGGCCGCCGGACTGACATCCGAGCAGCTCTCACAGCTCGAGCAGTACGGCCTGATCAAAACCAAGCCGGGCAGCGCTTTCTTCGACGGCGACGCCCTGATCGTGGCCAAGACCGTCGCGGAGATGAGTCGCTACGGAATCGAGGCGCGGCACCTGCGGCCGTTCAAGACCGCCGCTGATCGAGAGATCGGGCTTTTCGAGCAGGTCGTCAATCCCCTCGTACGCCAGCGCAATCCGGAGGCGCGGGCGCGCGCCGACGAAGTGGTGCGTGAGCTTGCCGCCCTGTCGATGAACCTGCATTCGACCCTCGTCCGCGCCGGACTGCGCCCTGGCCTGACCGGCTGACACAGCCGCTCGGTCCGGAGTCGCTCACGGTGGTCGATCTGAGCTGGGCTGCCCCTCGCCCGTACCCGGTGTAGTTTCGAGAGCGGCCGCGGCAAGTCCGGCGGCCGGGCGATCGGGAGGCGAGGGACGTGCAAGAGCTCACGGTTGTCGGTGTACGGGTCGAACTGCCGACCAACCAGCCGATCGTGCTGCTGAAGGAATCCGACGGCGACCGCTACCTGCCGATCTGGATCGGCGCGGTCGAGGCGACAGCCATCGCGTTCGCGCTCCAGAACGTCGTGACGGCACGCCCGATGACCCACGACCTGCTCAAGGACATCCTCGACGCTGTCGGCTCAGCGGTGCGGGCCGTCCACATCACCGATCTGCAGGACGGCATCTTCTACGCCAATCTGATCCTCGACTCCGGTGTCGAGGTTTCCGCCCGCCCGTCCGACTCGATCGCGTTGGCGCTGCGAACCGGCGCCACCATCTATGCCGAGGAGTCGGTGCTGAGCGAGGCCGGCATCCCGATAGCGGACGAGCAGGAAAGCACGGTCGCGGAGTTCCGCGAATTCCTCGATCAGATTTCGCCCGAAGACTTCAACACCTCCTCGTGAGGAAAGTCTCTACTCTGGATTGAGGTCTGAACGGGAGGTTGATCTCTACTCAACATCGAGGGTTACGACGCGCCGGGTTTGATCGTTGACGCGGCTGTCGGGCCTTCATACCGTCCGTCGGGCAATAGCGGCGCGACAGCAACCCGCAGGGGAAGGCGGCTCAGTGATCGGCTCTGACGAGCCAGGCGATGTGGGCTCGGGCCCGAGCGCGGCAAACGACGCGCCGCCCACCGACGCCCAACCACGGTCGCGGCAGGAGCCGCTGTTCGCTGACGACTTCGGCGGCCCGCCGCCGGAGGACGTCGGCTACCGCGGGCCCACCGCCTGTGCAGTGGCCGGCATCACCTATCGCCAACTCGACTACTGGGCGCGCACCGCGCTGGTCACGCCCAGCATCAGGGATGCGTCGGGGTCGGGCACGCAGCGCCTGTACTCGTTCCGCGACGTCCTGGTCCTCAAGATCGTCAAGCGCCTGCTCGAGACTGGCGTGTCACTGCAGAACATCCGCACAGCGGTCAATCACCTACGCAGCCGCGGCGCCGACGACCTCGCCAGCATCACGCTGATGAGCGACGGGCTGCGTGTCTACGAGTGCACCTCGGCCGACGAGGTCATCGACCTCGTTCAGGGCGGTCAGGGTGTATTCGGGATCGCCGTGGGCCGGGTCGTGCGAGAGGTCGAAGGTTCGTTGGCCGAGTTCCCCGGTGAGCGGGCCGGCGATGAGCCAGCTGTTCACGGCGGTGACGAGCTCGCCTCCCGCAGGCGCCGGCGTACGTCAGCGTAGATTCCGCGCGGTGCGGCTACGCCGCGAACGAAGGGGCAGGAGCGCGGCCGCAGGGCTCCACGACGCGCCCGTCAGGCAGGATCTCGCCAGTGTCCTCGAACATCACCACGCCGTTACAGAGCAGGCTCCAGCCCTGCTCAGGATGGCTGGCGACCATGCGCGCCGCGTCCCGGTCGCTCGCGTCGTGCGGTGGGCAAGCGGGCGAATGCACGCAATCGCTCCGGGTCACTCGGAGGGCGCGATCGCTGTCCATGTCACCATCTCCGTCGTCTCTGCCTTCCACAAGATTGTCGTCCGCTGCCACCCAAAGACTTATGGCCAATTCGGGTGATTAAAGGGTGAACTACGCACAGTGACGACGACGGATGACGCGCCGGGGGTTCCGGCCGAATTTCGCGGCCGCCTCGTCGAGGTTGCCCGCCGTGAATGGTCCGATCCGGCCGACTTCGACTTCCGGCAGCTCAGCGACTTCTTGACGTCGAGCGGACTCGGCCGAGTCGATTCGCTGGCCTGCGGCACCGGTACGCCGGATGGCCCGGTGGGCGCGGCCGTCCTGCTCAGTGGTGACCTGCGACCCGCCGGTGCCAGGTCGCGACCGCGACCATCCCCCGCCCATGGCCTGCCGGTCGCGTGTGCCGTGGTCTACGACGAGACAGGTGCGCCCGCCGTACGCGGCAGCGGGCGTGCCCATATCGGCGAGTGGATCGGGTCTTGGTCGCCGGGGGATCACGCCGGCGTCGTCGAGGCGGCCAGGCAGGCGATCGCGATGGGCGACGCCTACCAGGTCAATCTGGTCGGTCACCTCAGCGCGCCTTTCTCCGGTGATCCGGCTGCAGTCTCTAAGTGCTTGACGCAGATCGAGCACACGCCGTACGCCGGGAGCCTCGCGGGCCGGGGGTGGTCGGTCCACTCCGCCTCGCCCGAATGCCTGGTGCGGGTAGTCGGCGGCGTCGTATCGACGCAGCCCATCAAAGGAACGGTCGCCGCGGGGGCTGACCCCGGAGGCGATGCCCGCGCCCGAGCCGAGCTCGCGGCGAGTGAGAAGGACCGCGCCGAGCACGTCATGATTGTCGACCTCGCGCGCAACGACCTCGGCCGGCTCGCCGTCACCGGCGGCGTCTCCGTGCCGGCGCTGTACGCCGTCCGCAAGCTGGCCGGGGTCTGGCACGCAGAGTCGGTGGTCAGCGCGCAGTTGCGGCCCGAGATCGGCCTGACAGAGCTACTCGCGGCGGTTTTCCCGGGTGGCTCCGTCACCGGTGCCCCCAAGCTCGCCGCTTTGCGCCTGATAGACGAGCTCGAACCGGTCGGCCGCGGTCCGGCGATGGGAGCGATGGGCTGGATCGGTGCGGACGGCACCGTCGAGCTCGGTCTGACCATCCGCACCCTGGCAGTCGCCGACGGCCGAATTCATCTGTGGGCCGGCGGGGGAGTCACGTGGAGCAGCGATCCGGAGGGCGAAGTTGCTGAGGCAGCGGCCAAAGCCGCTCCGATACTGCGCGCCCTGTCGCCCCTGCGGCGCTGAGCTAGGTGCGTCCCTGCCGCTCCTGGGCTTCCTCCAACGCGTCCGGACGAGGCATCCAGGTGGCCAGCTCGACCGGATAGCCGGCGGCAGCAACGTCTGCGCAGACCGCCGCGTCGTCGTCCACGACCACGGCGATGGCCACCGGCTCACCGAGCCGGCGGACTTCCCGCAGTTTCGTCTGGCGGGCCGGGCGGTGGTCACCGGCGCGGCGCATGATGACGCGCCGGCCGCCGATGCCGTGCTGGGTCAGCCAACGCTCCGTGTCGGCGCGGCAGCGCTCCGGACGACCGGTGAGGAACACGACCTCGTGATCGGCGAGCAG
>JBKJZO010000132.1:0-9241 GCA_046715235.1 Mycobacteriales bacterium | reverse complement strand
CGCGAGCTGATCGCCGGCCGGCTGCGCTGGTGGTGCGACGAGGGCGGTTGCGAGCTCGTGATGACGACCGGCGGCACCGGCTTCTCGCGCTCCGACGTGACCCCCGAGGCGACCCGCGACGTGATCGACCGCGAGGCGCCCGGGCTGGCCGACGCTATCCGCGCACAGGGGCGCGACGTCGTACCGACGACCATCCTGAGTCGTGGCGTCGCGGGCATCGCCGGCCGCACCTTGGTCATCAACCTGCCCGGGTCGACAAGCGGGGTCCGCGACGGCGTTGCCGCGCTCGCGCCGGTGCTGGCGCACGCCATCGAGCAGCTGCGCGGGGGAGACCATTGACCGGCCACGCCGCCGGGTGGCCGGTTGAGCTCGCGCACGGATACGTCGGTGTGCGGCCGTTGCGCCGCGCGGACGCCCGCGTCTGGAGCGAGGTCCGGCTCGCGAACGAGGCATGGCTGGTGCCCTGGGAGTCGACACCCCCTGGGGGGTTTTCGAGCTATGCATCGCGGCACACACCGGCGGCGTACGTCGCGCTGTGGCGGTCGCTGCGCCGGGCCGCGCGGGCGGGCACGCACATGCCGTTCGCGGTGACGTACGACGACCGCCTCGTCGGTCAGGTGACCGTCGGAAACATCGTGCGCGGCTCGTTCAACAGCGCCTACCTCGGTTACTGGATCGACCGCCGTTTCGCCGGTCGCGGCATCGGCACGGTGGCCGTGGCGCTGGCTTCAGACCACTGCTTCGGGCCGGGCCGACTGCACCGGGTCGAGGCCAACGTGCGGCCCGAGAACGTCGCCAGTCGCAGGCTGCTCGAGAAGCTCGGTTTCCGCGAGGAGGGCCTGCACTGCGGCTACCTGCTGATCGACGGCGAGTACCGTGACCACATCGGCTACGCACTCACCGCCGAAGAGGTGGTCGGCGGCGTACTCAACCGTTATCTGGCGGCGCCGCGCACGTCGTAGCGCGTTCGCGAAAGCCTTGCGGCGACACGCAAACTGGGACAGCGGTGGTGTTAGACCAGCTGCGACGGCCTGGTTACCGTGGTCGTCAAGTCGACCAGGTGACGGGGCCGGTCGGCCCGATGGCACAAGGCCATCACTTCCGGGCATGACAGATGCGAGACCGAGACCACGGAGATGTTGTCCTGAGCTCAATCCTCGTTCTGCTGGTAGTCGCCGGATGGGCGGCCTACCTGGTGCCTTTCTGGTTCCACCGTCACGACGGCGCGGCTGCCGAGCTGCGCTCCATTCACGGGTTCTCGACCGCGATGCGCACGTTGTCGAGGCGCACGCCGTCGTACGTCGACGGCCGCTACGTTCTGGTGCCGGGCAGCCGGCACCGCACAACGACCGAAACCCCGTCGGCAGTGCACGTGTCGGGTGCGAGCGTCCGTCGGGCGACCGAAACACGCGTCGTACGCCGCCGCCAAGCGCTGGTCGGCATGCTCGTCGTCACGGTGATCTCGATGGCTGCCGCCGTGCCTTTCGGCGGCCTTGCCGTCTGGGTCGCGCTGGGCAACGCGCTGGCGACGACCGGGTACGCCGTCGTGTTGCGCCGCGCGGCTGTGCGCGAGGCGGAGCGCAAGCGGCGCGCGAGGCAGCTCGCCTACCGCAGGCAGGTGCTGGCCGAGCGCGAGGAGTACGACGCCCGGATCGCCGAGGCCGCCGACGCCGCCCGCCGGGTGCCGCGGCAGCCCGCCGTACGACAGGCTTCGGGTGATTTCTACGACGCCCTCGAGGACGTCGACGAGTGGGCCGAGATCGAGTGGCGGCGGGTCGTCGGGCAGTAGTTCGGCCCCTGCTCGTGGCACCATCACCGTGGTAGCGTTTCCGCCCGGCTCACGGGGCTGTAGCTCAGTTGGTAGAGCGCGTCGTTCGCATCGACGAGGCCAGGAGTTCGATTCTCCTCAGCTCCACTCCGCGTCAGCTCCACGTCACCTGCTGGTTCAGCTCGGACCGCCCGCCCCGCGACGCACTACCCGCCACTTGAGTGCACTTATTCAGGCGACACGCCGACGCCACGCCGCCCATTCCTGAACTTGCGCACACAAGTCGCGCCGGCGCAGCCATTCGGGTGAACTTTGCCCCCGAAAACGGGCGATAACCGACATACGGCCTATGGCTAGCCGACCTCGTCGCGTATTCGAGCTAGCTGACCGGGCGCGGCCAGGTACATTCGCGCGGCGCGGTGGGGACCGTGTGAAGTCAGAGCTGGGGGAAATCACCGTGCGCGCCTACGTTTTTCGTGGTTCCAGGGTTCGGCGCGCGACGTGTGGTCTTGCCGTCGCCGCTCAGCTCTCCGTGGGGGTAGTTGCGCTGAGCCCGGTCGCCGCGAGCGCAGCACCGCCGGTCGACGGGATGCTCGACGCTTCGTTCGCGACCAGCGCAACGCCGGGCCTCGCGCGGCACTACGAACCGAACAGGCAGTTGTCGGGCCATGCCCTTGCCGTCGATGCGTCCGATCGCGCGGTGGTGGTGGGTTACGCGTCGAACGCGTCGGGCACAGGCGTGGTGCTGACCCGATTCTCGCCTGTCGGTGATCGGGAATTCGCGCACGTGGATCTCGCGCCCGGAGTTTCCCTCATTCCCTATGACGTCACGCTGGATTCCGCTGGCCGGATCGTGGTCACCGGTGCAGCGATGAACGGGACGCGGGCAGGCTTCTTCGTCGCGCGCTATACGAGCAGTGGGAATCTCGACAGCACGTTCGGCTCCGGTGGCTTCCTGCTGGACTACTCTGCCGGCAACTCGTCGGTCGGTACGTCGGTGCAGGTCGCTGCCGGTGGCAACATCGTCGTGGCCGGCTCTGCGCACAACGGGACGCGCACTGGTATCGCGATCGCGAGGTATACGGACAGCGGCGCCCCCGACACCTCTTTCGGAACCAACGGCATCGTTACGGACTACGTCGCCGGAACCGAATCGGGAGGCAACGACGTCGCAATTGACGGCGCAGGAAAGCTCGTGGTCGCGGGTTCTGTCACCAATGGGACGCGTGGCGGCTTCCTGATTGCCCGCTACACCACCCTCGGCGCTGTTGACGCGACGTTCGGTTCTGGTGGCCACGTCACGGATTACTCGGCCGGCAGTGATTCGGGCGCAGTGGCCCTCGCCCTCACTGACACGACAATCATCGTTGCGGGTGCCGCGACGATGCCTGCGGGCATCGGGTTCGCCGTCGCGCGATACACAGTCAGCGGGGCCCTGGACAATACGTTCGGATCCTCGGGCGTGTCCGCGGCGGCGGTGTCTGGCATGGACATCCACGGCATCTCGCTGACCATTGACAGCCTGGGTCGCATCATCATGTGTGGCACCGTCGATGAAGGCGAGGAACTGGGCTTCGCGACCCGCCGTCTCACATCGGGCGGGTCACCAGACTCCAGCTTCGGGGTCCGGGGAGACGGCTACGTCTTCCATTTCGACCAGAGCGCTGATCTCGTCGGGTCATACGTGGCAGTTGACAGCGCCGACCGTTTGCTCGTTGCGGGCACGAGTCTGTCCACCGACGACGCCCTCGTCCTCGCTCGCTACACCTCGGCAACGACGCCTTCGACTCCCGGTGGCGTGTCGACGTTCAACGCGTACGACGGCCACATAGGCGTCCGTTACACCGTTCCGGGCAACGGGGGTTCGCCGATCACAGGGATTACCGCGACTGCGACTCCGGGTGGTGCCAGCTGTACGTCGCAGCCGCCTTTCGTCGGTCAGTGCGCGATTCCCGGCCTCACCAACGGCGCGACGTACTCGATCACGGTCGTTGCGACCAATGCCGCTGGTAATAGCGCTCCGTCTGCGCCGCTGACCCACACGCTCCTATGGGTGCCCGATGAACCCACCAGCGTCGTCGCAAAGGTAACGAGGTTCGGCGCAAGCGTCTCGTGGACACCACCGGCGCGCGACGGCGGCTCGGCCATAACCAGCTACGTCGTAACGGCGGTGCCCGGGGGTCAGCAGTGCACCACGGCGGTGACCTCCTGCACTGTGCATTTGCCGGCTGGCGACTACGCCTTCAATGTTCGGGCCGTCAACGCGATGGGGATGAGCTTGTGGTCCGATCCGTCCGACGAGATCACTCTCGCCTTGCCAGGCGCGCCCACTGGAGTGACGGCGATCGTCGCCCCCACCGGTGTTGCCACCGTCTCGTGGGTTGCTCCCTCCGCAACCGGGGGCTCACCCATCGAGAGCTACTCGGTGCACTCGACGCCGATCTCGCACCACGCGTGCTTGTCGGTGACCGTCACGACTTGCACGATCAAATCCCTGACCGCAGGCACGTCGTACACGTTCGCTGTGACCGCACTGAATGGGTACGCCCGAGGAGGCTCGTCTTCCGCGAGCGCCCCTGTTGTCGGCGTTGCCGCGCGACCGAGCGTGGTCAGCCCCGGTGTCGTGTCGCTGCAGGCGAGCGGTGAGATCGCGCCGGATGGCACGTTGGGCGCATCGCTTTCCTACAGCGTGGTGTCCTCAGGCGATACCGCACGGGTCGCGGTCAACGAGGGCACAACCATCCCACCGGCCACGATGACGTGGCCCTACACGACGATGACCTCGACCGGCGCCGTGTTGCGGGGGCTTCGACCGGGCGTGACCTACAGGATCGCCGTCTACGCGATCAGCCCCGCCGGCACGGTCTCGTTACCTGCGACCACGACACTGACCGGCTCCGCAGCGGCGATGACCCCGACCATATCGAGTACGGCCGGTGCTGCTGTGGCACTGCGCGGAACGCTGAAGGATCATTCCGGCAAGGCGCTCCCAGGCAAGCGAGTCGTCGTTCTTGCCCGATCGGGGACATCGCCGTGGCGTACGCACGCGCAGGCGGTTACTGATGCCCGCGGCGCCGTTGTCGTGCGCACCCGGCCGAGCATCAACACCCAGTTCGCTCTCCGGTTTGCAGGTGAGCAAGGGACCCTCGGCGTCGCGGTTGGGGCGGTTGGCACCGTTCGAGTTGCCGCGCGAGTGGCCGCGCGGCTCACTCTGGCATCCCCGGTGCGAGCGAACACCGTGCGCCGTGGCCGCGTCGCATCCCTTGCTGGAACGGTGACGCCGGGCAAGGCCCGCCAGGTTGTCTACCTGCAGGTGAAGGTCGGCAAAGTGTGGCGCAATGTCCGCAGCGCAAAGCTCGGTGCGAAGAGCAATTTCTCGTTCGTTCTGTCGTCGGGCACCGCGGGCTCGGCGCGTTACCGCGTTTTCCGCCCGGCAGATGCGAACAACGTCGCGGGTGCGAGTGCGGAACAGGTCCTGACAGTCGTCTGACACCCGGCCAGGTAGGCAACTGTGGCGCGACCTCCGCAGCGCGAGACTGGTCACGACGTGTAACTTGCCGTTCATGTTCTGGTCGGGCGAGCACTCGACGCCGCCGGCCGTAAGTCATCGGGGTAGGGGAAGAACCACATGAAGTGCAACGAGTACGCCGGCCCGCGCGCCATCCGCGCGACGTTCACTCTCGCGCTTGTCCTGGTGTTGGCCCTGGCCCAGCCAGCGGCGGCGCAGCCACCGGACACAACGCCCCCGCTTCCGGTTGCCAGCTTTCTTGCCGTCGGCCAGTTCGCGGCGGACGGAAGTGTCGGCGCGCGCCTGTCCTGGTCCGAGCCCGGCGGTGCCGACGTCGCGGGTGTTCACGTCCGGGTCCGCGAGGGCGCTGTGCCCGCGGCCGCGCTCAGCGATGTGTGGGCCGACCTGTCCGTCGTTTCCACCACAGCGACCATCTGGCAGCTCAAGCCGGCCACCATCTACACCGTCTCCGCCTACGCCTTCGATGCGGCGGGCAACGTCTCAACCGCGGTGACCGCGCGCCTCTACGGATCACGGGGACGAGTGACCGTTCCGCGCGCGGCCCCGGCGGGTGTGGCGACTCGGGTGACCGCGACGCTGACCAACCTGGAAGGCAAGGCCCTGGGCAACAGGTCTGTTGAGATCCTCGTGCGGGCCGCGGATTCCACTGTGTGGAGGCTCTACCGCCGCGTCGACACTGACAAGCACGGCAACGCGGTCACGCCGGCCCGGCTGACGTCGCACTCCGTCTTCGGCGTCCGTTTCGCCGGCGAGCCGGGGACCCTCGGGTTCGACAGCGGCACCACTGGCACGATCAGGGTCGCGTTCAACGTCTCCGCGCGGCTGTCACTGACCCCGCCCTCGCGCACCAACACGATCCGGCGCGGCGGGTCCGCGACGCTGGTCGGGTCGGTTACGCCGCGCAAAGCCGGGGAGTCAGTTCAGCTGCAAAGGCTCATCGCCGGTGCCTGGCGCAACGCCGCGACGGCGACTGTGGCCTCGAGCGGCAACTACTCGTTTAGGCTGCCGACCGCAACGCCTGGCGCTGTCCGCTACCGCGTCTACAAGCGCGGCGACTCGACGACCGTGGCGGGCGCCAGTGCGCCTCAGGTCCTGACCGTCGCCTGACCGATCGAGAGCTACGGGATGACGACGATCATGGTTCAGCTTCAGCGCTATCCGCTGCGCCTGTACGTGCGCTCCCGCATGCACTTCGAGGAGCTCGCCCGCGAGTTCCAGCTCGTCGGCCTGGCTGAGGCGACCGGTCCAAGGGTGCGCCCGGTGCCGGAGCGCCTCTTGGAGCTCGTCGACCAGGTGACCACGCAGTACGCCGCCCGCGTCGGGGCGATCGAGGCCGTGCGGTCCGCGGCGATCGAGCGAGGCGAGATCTCGATGGACCTGCTGTACGAGCTTCCTCTCGAAGCCGCTCCCGTGATCGTGCAGCTGCGGGACCTGATGGCCGAGTGCGACGAGTTCTGCCGCAGCGGGCGATACTTGCTGACCCTCGCGACCCCGCCCGACGTCGTGGCTTTCCGCGAATGGAACATCGCCGAGATCCTGGGCCAGATGGTGGGCGCCGCGCCGACTCCCTGGCCGGGCGAGCTCTAGCCGGCGGTCAGATCCAGGACTGGAACCACATCCGTTGGCGCCACTCCGAGTACGGGATGATCTTGGCCGCAAGGATCGGGTACAGGTAGTAGAAGTTGATCATCACCACCAGCAGGTAGCCGCCGACGGCGCAGGCTCCCCAGAACGCACGCGCGAGACTGGCCTTCGCCTGCCCGAGCACCAGCCCGGCGCAGTACGTCAGCGCGAGACACAGGAATGGCAGTGACTGCAGCGCGTAGAAGTTGAACATCGTGCGGCTGTTCGTGTCGTTCCAGAACCAGGGCAGGTACATCGTCGCGAAGCCGGCCAGGATGTACGCCGCCCGCCAGTCGCGCGCCGAGATCCACTTCCAGAGCGTCCCGCCGAGGGCGACGATGCTGGTCCACCAGATCGCCGGTGTTCCGATCTCGAGGATCGCGCGCGTGAACCCGGGCTTGGGCGTCGTGTAGTAGTAGGACACCGGCCGGGCGAGCATCAGCCAGCCCCACGTGTGCGACTCGTAGCTGTGCTTGGCGATCAAGCCGGTGTGAAACTTCAGCGCCTCGATGTGGTACTGCAGCAGCCCCCAGAACGGACCGCAGCGCTCCGGGTGCTTCATGCCGCTCCACGGCACGATGTCCGCCGGGTCGCAGCTGCGCCGCCAGCCGTCGTCGGTGAGGAACCAGCCCGCCCACGTGCCGACGTAGACGACCACCGGCAGGATCACGAGCGTCGCGACGATCGGCAGCACGCTCTGCCGCAATGCCGCGCGCCACGGTGAAGGAACACCGGCGGTACGCCGCGCGCCCACTTCCCACGCGAACGACAACAACGAGAACCCGACGATGAGGTAGACGCCGCTCCACTTGACGCCGGTGGCGCAACCGATGCAGACGCCGGTGGCGATCCGCCAGCCACGCAGGCCGGTGCGCGGCCCCGGATAGCGCGCCGGGTCGTCGCCCCGTTTCTCCAGCCGCGACGCCAATCGAGAGCGCAGCTGGTCGCGATCGGCGAGCATGCAGGCCGCGGCCGCTACGACCCAGAACAGCTGCATGATGTCGAGCATCGCGATCCGGCTCTGCACGAAGTGCATGCCGTCGAGGGTCATCAGCAAGCCCGCGAAGCAGCCGAGCAGTGTCGACCGGAACAGCCGGCGCGCCAGCCGGCACATGATCAGTACGGTCAGAGCGCCGACGACCGCCGACGCGATGCGCCAGCTCCAGGCCGAGTGGAAACCGGTCAACCCTTTTTGGTAGGTCTCGGAGCGGTCCCAGTCGAACAGCCGCTGGCCGGCGCCGAGCATCCACTTGCCGAGCGGCGGATGCACGACGTACCCGGGGCCGTCGCCCTCAGCGTTGCGCTCGACCGCCCAGCGGATGATGTCGTGCGAGTCCTTGCGGTAGTGCACCTCGTCGAACACCTCGCGCCCCGGCAGGTGTAGCCGGTGCAGCCGCAACCCGAGTGCGATCAAGGTGACGCCGATGCTCGCGACCCATCCGGTGATGCGGTCGGCAGGCATGGGTGCGACGAGCCGCGCGCGCAGCGCGGCGTGGACGCTGCGCACGGAGGCCCGCGCCGGTGCGTCGACCGACTGCTCGTCGGCGTACGTCGTCACAACAGTTGGCGGGCCTTCCTCGTCGGACGGGCGTGCTGCCGATCGTAGTTGGCCGACCTGTGACAATGGCGCCATGGTGGAGGGCCGCGGGTTGCTCGTCCTGTGCGCCGCGCCGATCGGCAACGTCGCCGACGCCCCGCCGCGCCTGGCCGAAACGCTCGCGACCGCCGACGTCGTAGCGGCCGAGGACACCCGCCGGCTGCACCGGCTGACGGCGTATCTGGGCATCAAGCCGGCGCGGGTTGTCTCCTTCTTCGAAGGCAACGAGAGCGCTCGCGCGCCGGAGCTGCTCGCCGAGCTCGAGCGGGGTTCGGTTGTTGCGCTCATCACCGATGCCGGGATGCCGTCGGTCTCCGACCCGGGTTATCGCCTGGTGCGCGCGGCCGCCGCGGCCGGCGTACGAGTGAGTGTGGTGCCTGGTCCTTCTGCGGTGACGGCGGCGATCGCGGTGTCCGGCCTGCCCGTCGACCGGTGGTGCATGGAGGGCTTCCTGCCGCGCAAATCGGGGGAGCGGACGGCGCGGCTGCGAGCGCTGGCCGACGAGGCGCGGACGATGGTCTTCTTCGAGGCGCCGCACCGGTTGGCGGGGTCGTTGACGGACATGGCCACGGTGTTCGGCGCGTCGCGGCCGGCAGTGGTGTGCCGCGAGCTGACCAAGACCTACGAGGAGGTACGCCGCGGCGGGCTGGCCGAGCTCGCCGCCTGGGCGGCCGAAGGGGTCCGCGGCGAGATCACCCTGGTGGTGGCCGGTGTTCCTGCGCGG
>JBKJZO010000131.1:0-5687 GCA_046715235.1 Mycobacteriales bacterium | reverse complement strand
CGCTATGGTGGACGACCCTGACACGATCGACCGGCTCATCACCGAAGCGGACGCCGCGATGTACGCGGGCCGGGCGGCCGGCCGCCGCGGCAGCGACCTGGCCGTCGCGCTGGTCGGTCAGAAGTGCTCGGACGGCCGGTAGGCGCCCCAGACGCCACGTAGCACGTCGCAGACCTCACCAAGGGTTGCGTTCGCGCGCAAGGCTTCCTTCATAGGCTCGAGCACATTGGTGTCGCCGGCGGCCGCCGCAGCCATGGCGTCGAGGTGCGTCTTGACCTTCGCGCTGTCCCGCTCGGCACGCAGGCGCGTGAGGCGATCGGCCTGCTCGCGTTCGATGTTGGGGTCCGCCTGGAGCGGGTCGTGTTCGTCGGCGCTTTCCGAAGCGAAACGGTTGACACCCACGATGACACGCTGGCCGCTGTCGATGGACTTCGCGACGGCGTACGCCGACCGCTCGATCTCGCCCTTCTGGAAGCCCTGCTCGATCGCCTCGATCGACCCGCCGCGCGCCTCGACCGCGGCCATCAACTCGACCACGCCCGCTTCGACTTCGTCGGTCAGCGCTTCCATGGCGTACGACCCCGCGAACGGGTCGACCGTTGCGGTCACGTCGGTCTCGTAGGCCAGCACCTGCTGCGTGCGCAGCGCGAGGGTCGCGGCCTTGACCGACGGCAGGGCGAGCGCCTCGTCGAAGGAGTTGGTGTGCAGGGACTGCGTGCCGCCCAGCACCGCGCCGAGAGCTTGCAGCGCGACGCGCACGATGTTGACCTCGGGCTGTTGCGCGGTCAGCTGCACGCCGGCCGTCTGGGTGTGGAAGCGCAGCATCATCGACTTGGGGTCGCGGGCCCCGAACTCGTCGCGCATAAGTCGCGCCCAGATACGCCGCGCCGCGCGGAACTTCGCGATCTCCTCGAGCAGGGTCGTGCGCGCGACGAAGAAGAACGCGAGGCGCGGTGCGAACTCGTCGATCTCCAGTCCCGCCTTGAGCGCGGCGCGGACATACTCAACGCCGTCCGCCAGCGTGAACGCGATCTCCTGCACCGGCGTCGCCCCGGCCTCGGCCATGTGATAGCCGGAGATGGAGATGGTGTTCCACTGCGGCATTTCCGTGCGGCAGTAGGCGAAAATGTCGGTCGTCAGGCGCATCGATGCGGCGGGCGGGTAGATGTAGGTGCCGCGCGCGATGTACTCCTTGAGCACGTCGTTCTGGATCGTGCCGCGCAGCTTGTCGCCGCTGATCCCGTGCTCCTCCGCAACCAGCTGGTACAGCACCAACAGGACCGCTGCCGGCGCGTTGATCGTCATCGAGGTCGTGACCTCGTCGAGCGGGATGCCATCGAAAAGCGTGCGCATGTCGTCGATCGAGTCGATGGCGACGCCGACCTTGCCGACCTCCCCGTGGGCAATCGCGTTGTCGCTGTCGTAACCCATCTGCGTCGGGAGGTCGAAGGCCACCGACAGCCCATGGGTCCCCGCGGCGAGCAGCGCGTGGTAACGATGGTTCGATTCACGGGCGGTGCCGAAGCCGGCGTACTGGCGCATCGTCCACGGGCGGCCGGTGTACATCGACGGGTAGACCCCGCGCGTGAACGGGTACTCACCTGGTCGGCCGAGGCGCGCCTCGGCATCCCAGCCGGCCAGCTCTTCTGCGTCGTAGACCGCTTTGATCGGCAGGCCGGACTCCGACATGCGTGCATCTGCCACTGCGACGGCCATCCTGTCGGCTAGGGGCCGGGGGGGACCCGATCGTATCCGCGTAGTCTCGCCCCATGCCGACCTTGCACGTGCTGCGTGTGTTTACCGACGCCGACGGCGGTGGTGGCAATCCGCTCGGTGTCTTCCTCGACGGCGCCGATGTGCGGGAGGACCGACGTCAGGACGTCGCGGCCGACCTCGGATTCAGCGAGACGGTGTACGTCGACGACGCGTCGTCGGGGGCGCTGCGGATCTTCACGCCGGCGGAGGAGCTGGCCCTCGCGGGACATCCACTCGTCGGCACCGCGTGGTTGCTGGCTCACGAGGGAGCAGCCGTCGACGTACTGCGTCCTCCTGCCGGCGAAGTGCAGACCTGGAGCGATGGGGATGTCGTCTGGATCCGAGCGCGCCCAGAACTGGGCCGGCCATGGCAGTTCATCGAGATCGCCGACCCGCGGGCCGTTGCGGGTCTGCGTGAGCCCACCGCGCCCGAACACGTGCACACGTCGTACTGGGCCTGGGTCGACGAAGACGGCGGCATCGTCCGCTGCCGGGTCTTCGCGGCCGCGATCGGCATTCGTGAGGACGAGGCAACCGGGTCGGCAGCGCTGCAACTCGCACGGCTGATCGGCCGGCCCATTGAGATCTGGCAAGGCAACGGTTCGGTGCTGTCCGCGCGCCCTGGACCCGACGGCACGTGCGAGGTCGGCGGCCGCGTCGTGCTCGACGAGACGCGCGACTACCTCGTGTGACCCTTGCTCGCTCGCCGGGTCAGGCGCTCGGAGCGGCGACCGGCCGGCGGAGCATCCGCTCGTACGCCGCCGCGATCTCCGGTCCGTAGCCCGCCAGGACCGCAGCCGCAGCCGCAAGCAACGCGGTGCCCGGCACGTAGGCGAACCCGACGTACCACGCGTCGAACCGCACCAGTTCGTACGCAGCCGGCGAGGCCAGACACCCAGCTGCCGTGACGATCGCGGTCGCTCGCCGAACCCCGAGGTTCGTGGTTGCGAGCAAAGCGGCGGCAACAGGCACCAGGAGAATGGGCAACGACCGCTCGAAGTCGCCAGCGTCCGTTGCGATCAGCCCGTAGCCCAGGCAGGCGATGGCGATGAGGCCGATGGGAAGTGCGAGCCGCAGCAGCATCTGCCGCGCGGGGACGATGTCCGGCCGCGGATCCGACCACGTCACGAGCAGGTAGGCGAGCGGGGCGGCGGCAACGACGATCAAGTCGACAAGGGCGCCCAGCGCGCCGGCGAGGTGAAGCGATTGGGCGCTCGTGGTCGCGTCCTGGATCCAAGGACCCGACCACATGTCACCAATCGGGTGCAGCCAGGACAGGACGGGCTCGGACATGTTCGGGCGGATGAACACCAGCGGGCCAAGTGCGAGCCAGCTGCGCCGGCGCCCCGTGGCGACGAGCACGAGCGCAAGCACGGACAAGGCGACCAGCTGAAGCACGTTCGCCTGGACCAAGGGCCACCAGAACGACACTCCGGTGTCAGCGACCGGCGACACCGTGGCCGTAGCACCCCGCGCGGCGGCAAGCGCTTGCATGCGCGACTCGGCACGGGTCAGCAACGCGGCCGATGCCTGCCCGTTCACGCTCGCCAAGAAGCATTGGCTCGCGGTCCAGCCGATCGTGCTGATGGCCAGCACGCCGACGGCGACAGGCACGCGCCGCAATTTCAGCAGTTTCTCTCGCAACATTTCCCTCTCCCGGCTCCCGCTTTGTCATCGGTATCGCGAAAGCCGGTCTTGAAGACTCGCCTAGGTGACGTGGACCGCACGGCTAGCCGCAGCGGCAGCCTGTGCAGGCACGAACGAGCCGCCGGCCCGATCCTGGAGAATGCAGCGGTGACATCGCTGCCGAACACCGAGGAGACGCTCAGCGCGGTAGTCGAGTCGATGGCGGCAGGCGAGCCGCGACCCGGCCAGCTCGCGATGGCCGCGGCCGTCGCCCAGGCGATCGAGTCGAAGACGCACCTGCTCGTCCAGGCTGGCACCGGCACGGGCAAGTCGCTCGCCTACCTGGTGCCGGCCATCGCGTCAGGGGAACGCGTGGTGATCTCGACGGCGACCAAGGCGCTCCAGGAACAACTGGTCGGCAAGGACCTCCCCGATCTCGCTGCGAGCCTGAGGGACCGGTTCGGCACGAGCTTCGTCTTCGCCCTGCTCAAGGGTCGCTCCAACTACTACTGCCGGGTGCGCGGCGCCACCGCGAGCGACGACGCCGAGATGTTGATGTACGAAGCCGACGCGTCCAGCGAGGTTGCCGCCATCAACCGCTGGGCCGCTGACAGCGACACCGGCGACCGTTCCGACCTCGACGATCCGGTGAGCGAGAAAGCCTGGCGCGCCGTGTCGATGCCGGTCGGCGAATGCCCCGGAAGGGCCAAATGCGCACGGTCGCACGAGTGCTTCGCCGAGCTGGCGCGTGATCGGGCAGCGGAGGCCGACGTCGTCGTCGTCAACCACCACCTGGTGGCGCTCGACCTGATGTCCATGGGCAACGTGCTGCCCGAACACAGCGTCACCGTCGTCGACGAGGCACACGAGTTCGCCGACATCGTCACCGACGTCGTCGGAGCACAGTGCACGCCGTCCTCTCTCGACCGGCTGGTCACCCGGCTGCTGCCGCAACTGCCGGAAGCGGATGCCGCACCGCTCCAGGACGCGATCGAGGACTTCGCCGAGGCGTTGCGCTCGGCCCCGCAGGGACGGATGCGCACCCTCCCCAGCCAGCTCGCGCAGACCGCGACGCTGGCCCGCGCCGGGCTGGCCCGGGCGCTGGACGGCATCAAGGCGCAGGGCAAGCTCGGAGCCGACGACGACGACGAAGCGAAGGCCCTAGCGCTACGCAGCGCTGTCCTGTCGGCGATCGAGACTCTCGACCGGGCTCAGACGGGCACGGCGGACGATGTCGTTTGGGTCGAGCGAGGAGGGTCCGCAAGCCGCGACATCCGTCTGCGCGTTGCCCCTCTCGACGTCGGCGCGCTCCTGGCCGAGCAGTTGTTCTTGACGCGCACCGTCATCGCGACGTCCGCCACGCTCGCGGTCGGCGGCGCTTTCGACATACCGGCTCGTCGCCTCGGTCTGGAGCGGCCCACCGACGTCGACGCCGGCGAACGACCCGACCCGCACGGCTGGACCGGGCTCGACGTCGGCAGCCCGTTCGACTTCGCCCGGCAGGGAATGCTCTACGTCCCGCGCGGCATGCCTGTACCGTCCGGCCCGTCCACCGCCGACCACTCCGCGGCGGTGATCGAAGAGCTCGCCGCGCTGATCGAGGCAGCCGGCGGGCGCACGCTGGCGCTGTTCACGACGACAAGGGCGGCAGTAGACGCGGCGGCCGCCCTACGTTCACGCGTCTCGCATCACCTCTTCGTGCAGGGTGATGCCCCGGCGCGGCACCTCGTGCGCGACTTCGCCGCTGACGAGACGAGTTGCCTGTTCGCGACGACCAGCTTCTGGCAGGGCGTCGACGTACCAGGCGCGGCGTGCAGCCTGGTCGGCATCGACAAGCTGCCGTTTCCGCGCCCCGACGATCCGCTCGCCGTCGCGCGCCGTGAAGCCGCCGACGCGCACAGCGGTGACGGGTTCACCGACGTCTACGTCGCGCGCGCCGCAGTTCTGCTCGCCCAGGGAGTCGGCCGCCTCATCCGCTCGTCCGCGGACCGCGGCGTCGTCGCCGTACTCGATCCTCGTCTGTCGACGAAGGCCTATGGCCGGCTGCTTCTCGCGTCACTGCCGCCGTTCCGCGTCTGGCACGACCGAGATGTCGTCGTCGGAGCGCTGCGTCGCCTCGCCGGGTCGAGCTAGCAGCAGCCGGCGCCGGCTGTGACAGCGTCCGAACGGGAGTGCGTCGTCGACGCGCAGGCCGCACCGTCTGTCGCATCACAGCCCATCACGGCGCTGTCGGCGAGGACGGTGTAGATCTCCCAGCGCTCCCCGACGGGGTGCCCTGCACCCAGAACTTGTCCTGCTTGGCGTAG